>JBNKMQ010000131.1:0-1500 GCA_050293225.1 Sedimenticolaceae bacterium | reverse complement strand
CAGGCGCAGGGCGTCGGCGGCGATCTCCAGCTGACGTTCGATGTTGTGGCCGTCGGTGGCCTGGATGATGTCCTCCAGTTTCGCCTGCTCCTTGGCCAGGGCGTCGAAGTCGGCGTCCGGGTCGGCGTAGGCGGCATAGACTTCGTCGAGCCGCGCCAGGGCCTGCTTCACCTCGCCCAGGGCCGCTTCCACATTGCCGCGCACGTCGGTGGACTCGTCCAGCTGTGGCTCCTGGGGCAGATAACCGACGCGGATGCCGGCCTGGGGCCGGGCCTCGCCCTCGATCTCGGTGTCGATGCCGGCCATGATCCGCAGCAGGGTCGACTTGCCCGCGCCGTTGAGTCCCAGCACACCGATCTTGGCGCCTGGGAAGAAGGAGAGGGAGATATCGCGCAGGATGACTTTCTTGGGCGGAACGATCTTGCCCACCCGGTTCATGGTGAAGATGTATTGAGCCATGGTTGTACTGTGTGTTCTAGGAGGTAAATGACGCCGTTTATCAGGCGCTGAATGACGAGCGGCGTATCATAGCATGGAGAGAAAACGGCTCGGTAGGGAGTAGCCGACCCGTGGGTTTTCAGGGATGGGTCTGTTCGCCGCCCAGCCCGCTGTGTTCAGCTTGCAAGCTAAAGGATTTGGCATGTGCCTGCTGATCTTTGAGCAGTTTCAGCAGGTCATCTTCCGGGATGGGATGACTGTAGTAGAAGCCCTGTGCCAGATGACAGCCGGCAGACAGCAGGTGGTCGATCTGCGGCTGGCTCTCCACCCCTTCGGCGATGAGGTCCAGGTTGAGCCCCTTGGCCATGGCGATGATGGCGTTGATGATCGAATTGTCACCCTTCGATTTGATACCCTGCACGAAGGAGCGGTCCATCTTGAGCGTGTTGATGGGCAGGGTCTGCAGATAGCCGAGCGAGGAGTAGCCGGTGCCGAAGTCGTCGATGGCGATACGAATGCCTTTATTGGCGAGTTTGGACAGGGTCTCTATCGCCTTGTCCATGTCCTGCATGATGGCGTGTTCGGTGATCTCCAGCTCGAGAATGTTTCGTGGCAGCTGCATGCGCTTGATGATCTTCAGGGTCTTGGCGACAAACTGCTCCATTTCGAGCTGCTGCACCGAGATGTTGACCGAAAGGCTGAGCCTGATTGACTTCTCTTCCATCCAGCGCTTGATGTCCTCGCATGCCTTGCGCAAGACCCATTCGCCCAGCGGTATGATCAAGCCCGACTCCTCGGCCACATTGATGAATTCGTTGGGCGGGATCAAACCCCTCTGGGGATGCTGCCAGCGAACCAGCGCCTCTACGCCGACGATCTTGCCGTTGAGAATGTCGTATTGAGGCTGATAGTGGACTCTGAGTTCGTCAGTCGAGATGGCCCTGCGCAGACCGTTTTCGATGTCGAGCGACTGGGAATAGTCGCTCTTCATGTTTTCCGAGAAGAAGGCGTAACCGTTCTTGCCGGCGCTCTTCACCTTGTACATCGCGATGTCGGCATTCT
>JBNKMQ010000130.1:0-3513 GCA_050293225.1 Sedimenticolaceae bacterium | reverse complement strand
ATATTCGAGCCTGAAATCCCGTCTGTTCTCAGGCGAAGAGACCCGATAGCTGACCAGCGGCACCGCCCCCTCCAGCCGACCGGTTTCGATGATCTTCACGCCCTCGGTCAGGCTTTGGGGGTTCAGGCCATCGTGCAGGAGGAACTCGAGCGGGACATCCGCGGGTAGTCTGATACTGTCCACTACCTGAAGCCGCTTCTCTCCCGGTTGGAGCTTCACCTGAATTTCGTGGTGGACTATTTCGGCAGCCTTTACAGGGCTGAAAAACACCAGCAGAAACGGCAGAATGCAACGGATGAGGTTTTTTTTGGTCTGAACGCCCATGCTTTGTGTATCAGGTTTTCACTTTTTAACTATCCACCGCAAGAAGGACAAGTTGTGATTCGTATCAGTTCCCTTCTCCTCTTATTCAGCAGCATAATGGCATGCTCTTATGCTGATGAGAAATCTCCCAGTACCGTGGTCGATCTGAATGCACTGATGGATGTGACTGGCCTGGTCGAACAGGTGGCCGACAAGCGGGTGGTCTTTGTGGGCGAGTCCCACGATCAGTACCAGCACCATCTCAATCAACTGGCGATCATCCAGGGGCTGCATGCCCGTCGTGGGGATCTGGCTATCGGTGTCGAATTCTTTTTCCAACCCTTTCAGTCGGTGCTGGATAGATATATTGCGGGCGAGATTGAGGAAGCGGATCTGCTGCGGGAGAGCGAATATTTCAGCCGTTGGCGCTTCGACTATCGTCTCTATCGCCCCATCTTCCGCTTCGCCCGGGAGCAGGGGATACCCGTGATCGCCCTCAACCTGGAGAGCGAGATCACCCAGCAGGTCGGCAAAGGAGGCGTTGATAGCCTCTCTGAAACAGACAAGCAACGTTTGCCCCGGGAGATAGATCGAACTGTTGAGGGCTACCGGGATCGCATCCGTGCCGTGTATGATCAGCATCCGCATATGCAGGGACGGGATTTCGACAATTTCCTCGATGCCCAACTGATGTGGGATGAGGGGATGGCGGAACGGGCTGCCGATTGGCTAGAGGCCAATCCCGGACGCCAGATGGTGATTTTGGCTGGGGTGGGGCACCTTGCCTATGGCGACGGCATCCCCGATCGCCTGAGCCGACGTGAGCCGGTCAGTCGGGCGATTATCCTGAACGCTAACGAAGCGGATGAACTCGGTCCGGAGATGGGTGACTATCTGATCCTGACAGAGAAGAACGATCTGCCGCCGGCAGGTAAACTGGGGGTCTTTCTCGATCTTGAATCCTCTCCACCGAAGATCAGCGGATTCGCCGATGGGAGCGGTGCCGACAAGGCCGGGGTCGAGTCGGGAGACTTGCTGCTCTCCATCAATGGAGAAGAGATCACCTCCTATGCCGACATCAGAATTGCCCTGATCGACAAACTTGTGGGAGAAGAGGTGGAGATCGAGATCGAACGGGAGCGCCTGCTGCTGGGCAAGACCCGGGAGAAGTTCTCCGTTATTCTGAATTGAATCGACGATAAATTGAACCTGGATGAAAAAGCCTGAACTCCTCTCTCCCGCCGGGACTCTGAAGAACGCCCGCTACGCCTTCGCCTATGGTGCCGACGCGGTCTATGCCGGTCTGCCCCGCTATAGCTTGCGGGTGCGCAATAATGACTTCATGCAGGAGAATCTGGCCATCGGTATTGATGAGGCCCACCGGCTTGGACGCCAGCTCTACCTGGCCTGCAACCTGATGCCCCACGGGGCCAAGCTGAAGACCTTCATCAAGGATCTGCAGCCGGTGATTGAGATGGGGCCCGATGCGCTGATCATGTCCGATCCCGGTCTGATCCTGATGGTGCGGGAGAACTGGCCGGAGATGCCGATCCATCTTTCCGTACAGGCCAATACGGTGAATGCCGAGGCGGTCCGTTTCTGGCAGCAGCAGGGGGTGACGCGGGTGATTCTCTCCCGGGAGCTTTCGCTGGAAGAGGTTGAAGAGATCCGTCAGGCCTGTCCTGAGATGGAGCTTGAGGTCTTCATCCATGGGGCCCTGTGCATCGCCTACTCCGGTCGTTGCCTTCTGTCC
Source organism: Sedimenticolaceae bacterium (assembly GCA_050293225.1). Lineage (GTDB taxonomy): Bacteria > Pseudomonadota > Gammaproteobacteria > Chromatiales > Chromatiaceae > Thiodiazotropha. The sequence continues at coordinate 1,457 of JBNKMQ010000130.1, read as the reverse complement.
GGTTATTTCAACCATCGCGATGCCAATCAGGGGACCTGTACCAATAGCTGCCGCTGGGACTATAAGCTATCCCAGCCGGTCAGTGCCCCCGATCCGGCGGCTGGCCCTGGTGATGTACAACGTCATCCTGCAGCGGAGGATATCTACTATCTGGAAGAGCCCAACCGACCTGGCGAACAGATGCAGGTGTTCGAAGACGAGCATGGCACCTACATCATGAACTCCCGTGACCTGCGTGCGGTGGAGCACGTGCAGCGGCTGGTGGAGATCGGTGTCGATTGTCTTAAGATTGAGGGACGCACCAAGTCCCATTACTATACGGCGCGAACCACTCAGGTCTATCGCCAGGCGATCGATGATGCCGTTGCGGGCAGACCTTTCCGGCCCGATCTGATGGCCGATCTTGAGAGCCTGGCCAACCGGGGCTATACCGATGGCTTCTATCAGCGCCACGAATCCCAGGAGTTGCAGAACTATCGTTTCGGTAGCTCCCAGACGGAACGGCAGCAGTTTGTGGCTGAAATCCTGGAGCAGGATGATGACAGTGAGTTGGTACAGGTCGACGTGAAAAACAAGATTCGCGTGGGAGACAAACTTGAGCTGATGACCCCATCTGGGAACCAGAGTTTCGTGCTCGACCACATGGAAGATCTACAAGGCAATCCCATGGCTGAAGCGCCTGGGGGCGGTTATCGAGTCCGCCTCAGCCTGCCGCAAGCCTCGCTTGAGAATGGTCTGATCTGCCGCTATCTGGATTAAGCTGATTGGTAGGGCCGGGAATCCGTATGTGAGCCTGATGGGGTGGCCATATACTGACTGGACGGGGAAGGTCGATTCGATATATCAAACAAAGAGTATCAATCGCTTCCGTCGTAGAGTCCATGTTGGGTAAGGTAGCGGCCTGAAGGCCAGATATCTGTTATGAAAAGGAGCCTGTTTTTTAGCGAAGGACGGGCGAATAAAAGATCATGGCCAAGACGCTCTTTAGCTTTCCATCGACGCTTGTGTTCTGTAAAGCCACCGAGGAAGTCGTAGTTTTTTAGGCCTTCTTGAATGGCATTCTCAATAATAAAGTGCCTAAGCACATTGCCGGCTCCGTCGACATAGTCGGGATTGAAGCCCTCTTGCATCTGGAGATAGTCTCCGTTGTAAGCATATCCAATTTGAATCGCTTGAATGATTCCATCCTGGGAGAGAGCTGTCATCCTTAACCATCCCTTCTTGAGGGCGATGGGCAAAAAAATCCGATAGAAATCTGCTTCGGCTGGCTTGCGAATAAAGCAACCCGGATCATTCAGAAGCATTCTCCTGCGATTGTGGAGATCAAATAAGGCACTAATAAATTTAGGCAGATCCTCCTCTGTCTGACAAAAAATAATTTCAGTGCCAGGTTTGCTCATGAGTTGTTTGCGCTTTCTGCGTAATTGCTGGCGACGTTTTGCAGAGAAACTGGCTTC
>JBNKMQ010000129.1:0-8283 GCA_050293225.1 Sedimenticolaceae bacterium | reverse complement strand
GCCGAAGGCCGCCAGCGACGCCCAGGCGACGGCCTGGTATCCGATCAACCAGTTACCCGACCTCGCCTTCGACCATGCCGAGATTGTCGAACTGGCGAGACAACGGCTGGCGGCCAAGCTCAACTACTCAACCATCGCTTTCCAGCTGCTGCCGGAGACCTTTACCCTCAGCCAGTTACAAGGGGTGTATGAGACGATTCTCGACCAACAACTGGATAAACGAAACTTCCGCAAGGCCATGCTGGCCCGCAACATCCTCAACGAGACCGGCGACTATCACAGAAACGGCAGCCATCGACCTGCCAAAACCTACCGGGTGGCCAATCCCAGCCAAGTGGAAATCATAAAATAGACCCTAAGAGATAACTGATGAATGTGGAATCACTGAAACTACCAACGATCCAGATCCCTGATCACCCCCAGTGGCCCGAACTCTCCAAACAGGAGCGGGACGCCTTGAAACAGGAGATCGCGCAAAAGCTTAAAGCTCAGAATGCGGTCCTGGTGGCCCACTACTACACCGATGCTGATTTGCAGGCGCTGGCGGAAGAGACCGGTGGTTGTGTCGCCGACTCCCTTGAGATGGCCCACTTCGGCGCCGCTCAGGAGGCCGAGACCCTGGTGGTCTGTGGCGTCCGCTTCATGGGCGAAACCGCGAAGATCCTGAATCCGGAGAAGCGTGTCATCATGCCCGATCTGGGGGCCACCTGCTCCCTCGACGAGGGCTGCCCGGCGGATCAGTTCACCGCTTTCTGCGACGCCCACCCTGACCACACCGTGGTGGTCTACGCCAACACCAGCGCCGAGGTGAAGGCGAGATCGGACTGGGTGGTGACCTCCGGCATTGCACTGCAGATCGTCGAGCATCTCGCCAGTGAGGGGAAGAAGATCCTCTGGGGTCCCGATCGCCATCTCGGCAGCTATGTACAGCGGCTGACCGGGGCCGACATGCTGTTGTGGCCCGGCTCCTGTGTGGTTCACGAAGAGTTCAAGTCGGTCGCCCTGGAGCGTATCCGCCGCCTGCACCCGGAGGCCGCCGTGCTGGTCCATCCCGAGTCCCCTGAACATGTCATCGAACAGGCGGATGTGGTGGGCTCCACCACCGCCCTGATCAAGGCAGTGGCCGATATGGAGAACAAGGAGTTCATTGTCGCCACCGACGGCGGCATCTTCTACAAGATGCAGCAGATGGCGCCGGATAAGGTCCTGATCGAGGCCCCCACCGCCGGCGAGGGCGCCACCTGTGTCAGCTGCGCCCACTGCCCCTGGATGGGCATGAACGCACTACAGAATCTGGATCAGGTTCTCAGCAGCGGCGAGAACGAGATCCATATCGATCCCGTGATTCGCGAGAAGGCGGTGATCCCGATTCAGCGCATGCTCGATTTCGCCGCCAGCAAGGGCGTCGGCATGAAGGACAAGGGTAACGCCTAGGCGACCCTTACCAGGGCATGAAATCCATCGGCCGGCCCATCTGATTGAGATCCCGGCTCATGCTGCCGGTATTGGCGGTCATCGCCCGCATCGCGTGGGTCATCTCGGCGATGTTGCCGGTCATGATGCCGAGGTTCTGCTGCATACTCCCCACATCGGTGGTAAGACTGCCGATATTGCCGTCCATGGTGGCGATGTGGCCCTCCATGCTATCGACCTTCTCCACCAACACAGTGATCTGCTGGGTCATGGTGGAGATGTTCTGCGACAGCTGTCCCATGTGGGCCGACATCTGCTCCAGATGGAGCTCCATGTTCGGGTCCACCTGCTTGGTCAGGGCGTTCATGTCCCGGGTCACGTTGTAGATCAGATAGAAACCCGAAAGACCGAGAATACCCACGACCAACAGCATGGGATAGATCATCCGCTCCCAACGGGACATGCTTTTGTCGAAATTCTTGAAGAAGTTGGTCAGCGTAATCTCCAGCTTGACCATCGCCTTCTGTTCCGGTGAGAGATTCTTGTATTCAGGGGAGAAGGTGCGGGGATCTTTTTCGAACATAGGGCTTGGCACTCCGACTGCATCCTGCCTGCCACACAAAGTGAGTGGCATTCAATGCTGAGACAGGATTATCCGTTCTATTTGTTGTCTTATTATCGAGTTGTTTTAACTTTTAAGTATAGTCCGCTCCAGCTGGAGAATGACACTTTTTTTACCAACCGCCGTTGAAACTTTAACCTATGGGGTCGGAGTCGATTTTTGTCGACCGCGACCCGCTAAGCACTGGAACATGTCCACTGGGACAGAAAAGTGATAAGACGGTGGCGACCTCTTGGGTTTACACTCATCCCAATTGGCTGGAAACTAAAAGCATGACTGATTTCATCCTCGACAATGAAAAGGCCATCCGTCTTAGTGCCTTCTTCTCCATCTTCCTGATCATGGCACTGTGGGAGGTCTACGCCCCCCGCCGCCAGCGGCTCTTCACCCGTATGCAGCGCTGGACCAGCAACCTGGGCATTGTCATTCTCAATACGCTTGTCTTGAGATTGCTATTCCCCGCCGCCGCTGTCGGCATGGCTGCCTACGCCAGTAGTCAGGGCTGGGGACTGCTGAACCATGTAAACATCCCTGAGTGGTCCGTTGTCCTGATTGCGGTCGTCCTCCTCGACCTGGTGATCTACCTGCAGCATGTGATGGTACATGCAGTACCCGCCCTCTGGCGGCTGCACCGGGTCCACCACGCCGACCCCGACTACGATCTCACCACCGGCGCCCGTTTTCATCCCATCGAAATCATCATCTCCATGTTGATCAAGTTCGCCACCATCGCCGCCCTCGGGCCACCGGTGGTGGCGGTGATCATCTTCGAGGTGGTCCTCAACGGCATGGCAATGTTCAACCACGGCAATGTCAAACTGCCCCAGGAGTTGGACAGGGTAATACGCTGGCTGCTGGTCACCCCGGACATGCACCGGGTCCACCACTCCGTCGAACCCCAGGAGACCAACAGCAACTTCGGCTTCAATCTCTCCATCTGGGATCGCCTGATGGGCACCTACTGCGAGCAACCGAAACTCGGCCAAACGGGTATGATCATCGGCATCTCGACACTGCAGGATCCCAAACTAACCACCCGCCTGGGTGGCATGCTGATGATTCCCTTTCTACAATTCAAGGATATCTACGCCATCAACCAGCGCAGCTGGCCCGACAAAGCGAATGAAGGAAAGCGCAAGTCATGAATGAAACCTACGATGTCTACTTTTCCGGTGTCTGTCTGAAGACCGCCGATCCGGATGAGGTGAAAAAAAAGGTCGGCGCCATGTTCAAGCTGGAGGGTAAGAAGTTGGAGAAGCTCTTCAGCGGCAACCCCGTCCCCATCAAGCGGGGTCTGGATATGGATCAAGCGGTGAAGTACCGTGTCGCCTTCCGCGATGCGGGCGCCCTGGTGGATATCGTCCCTGAAGGACAGCCCGCCCCCACGCCCAAGCCCGCCCCCGCAGCAAAACCTGAGCAACCCTTGCCACCTCAGTCGAAGCCGGTTGAAAGTGCCGCAACAGAACCCCAGACAACATCCGGCCTGAGCTTGGCGGACGGTCCACTGCCCCCACAGCCCGAGCCTGAAACCCCTCCCATCGAAACACCGGACTACGGTCTCTCCGAGGCAAAGGATTTCAATCTCAGCGACTGCGCCCCCCAGGTGGAACCTGCGCCCATCCCCGATACCAGCCAGATGGATCTGGACAAACCCGGCGTCACCATCGACGAGACACCCTCCGCAGAGCCCCTGGAGATCGATACCTCGGCCCTGGAGATGGACGACTCCGATGAGGATCTGGACCAAAGCCCACCGGCGGAAGAGCCCGCCATTAACATTGACAGCCTCAGCATGAGCGAAGCGGAAGAGGGGAGCCTGGAAGATTGCCAGCAACCGGTGGAGCCGGCACCCTTGCCCAATATCGATCATCTCAAGCTGGATGAAGCCGTTGCTAAGAAGCAGTCAGAAGGTAAGGCAAAGTTCCAGATTGCAGACGACTAAGTCTGCTTTCAACACTCTCAGACTCTAAAAATCGAGGTAGGTCTCGAGAGATTTCCGGGTCGATTCGGAGAGATCGTCATGCCGACCATTCACTGGACGCCCGGTCTCCAGTATCCCCTCCAAAGCCCCAGCAGTGCGCTCGGCGTAGAAGCGAATCAGACGGCGATCCTCATCATCGCTCAACCAGAGATTGACCTCATCCTTCATCTTGCCATTCTCAGGCTCGACTTCGTAGAGCTTGAGATGGTAGGCAGGCAGGTTCCACCCCCCCCGCTTCAGCTGAGTCTTCTCTCCCTTAACCCGATAGTGCTCAATCCGCTTGCCAGTGAAGACGCTGAACTCATACCACTCTCCAGGGACCAGAGGGAGCTGGCGCAACTGATACAGCAACCCCATGTAGTCGACAATCCCCTTCTCCTCCAGCTCGATCTGCTTGGTCTTCAGCAGATCGGGCCAGGCTGGCTCGACCAGGGAGGCGTATTGACGCAGATGTTCCGGGGGTCGCTCTTCGTGCTCCGGCTGCTGCTTCAGGGGAGTCTGATAGTGGTAGCCCTTCCCCTTCGGCCGATCCCACCAGAAGAACTCCTGCCTCGACTCCCGGGTCTGCAGGGATTTGGCCGCCACCAGGGGCTGCAGCCTCTGGCTATCGAGCCAACTGCGGTAATCGAGCCTCAGCGGATAGATCATCTCGGCCTTGGTATAGGGCTCGGTGGTCATCTGCAAGCGGGTGATGTAGGCATCTCTCCCCTCCACCTTGGCCATCTCCGGCTCGACACTCAAGGTCAATTTGGCGATATCAAGCTTCACGAAGCCAGTCAGCAGGCCGCGAAAGCTCAGGGTGTACTCCAGCTCCTCTCCCGTTTCAGCGGGAGAAGCTATCGCCAATGCCGCTCCGGACTGGAGCAGAAAGAGCAGTATCAGGGCTTTGATTCGCAGGATTGGCACAGTAACTCCTTGTCTGCTATCGCTTTGTCTATACTTTTATTGCCAATATTGGCACGTTTTTCGCAGCTTAACTGAAAAATGCTGAATCCCAGCTGAATACGTCAAAATTTTGTCAGTGCCAGGAGCTTAAACATGGTCAACCCCATCAACGGCGACAAACCTCTGTCGACAACAACCACCCGTTCGGACGCCTCGAGCCGTGGTAAAGAAGTCACACCTGTCACCAGCCATAGCGACAGCGCCTCACAACAACCGAGTAGTGAATCCGTCCGCGCCAGTGTCGATATCGACAAAGGCCGCCAGCTCTACGAGATGGAGAGCCAGCGAAGCGCAGCCACCGGGCAGACAATTAAAACCCCGGAACAGGCCCGCTCCCTCCTTGGCCAGATCCTCAATCAGATCAGTCAGGCCCCGGAACAGGCCATGAAGAGCCAGGCCTCCACAGACGCCTCCCCCCTCGCCAATCTGCTGGAGAGTGCGCCCGCCTGATCTTCGACCACAGTAAAGGTCAAAATTTCCCTCAACCTCTTCCCCGGGGAGTTTGACTCATATTGACTGGCAGATGCATCCAACATGCATCCATAAACCTGTAGAGAGGGGAAATAGGGAATTCAGAACATCGAACAGGATCTCAAACTGTCTCCAAGTGATCCTGCTCTATATCCTCTCGAAGCCGGGTGATCTCATCACCGGGCCCCAGCACCACCAGCATATCCCCGGCGTCGAGGAGATGGTTGACGCCACGATTGCTGAAGATCAACTCCTGACCCAACTCCAGATCGACCACGCCCATGACAATCAGGTTGTAACGCTTGGATAGATGCAGGTCATCCATCGGTGTACCTGAGAGGGATGATGTCTTGGGAATCTCTATCTCTGCGATATCGATATGCTTGCCGAATACGGTACTCTCCATCATCTCCACCAGATAGGGACGGGCGATCAACTCATGCACCCGATGACCGCTGATCTCGTAAGGATCGATCACCTTACTGGCACCGGCAGTAAGCAGTTTTTTACCGGAGGAGACCGACTCGCAGACGCAAATAATTTTCAGCTCAGGATCAAGCGCCCTGGCAGAGAGGGTCACAAAGAGATTCTGCGGCTCGTCGGTGAAGAGACAGAAGATGGTCTTGACCCATCTGCCTATCCCCACATGACGCAGCTTGTCGTCATCGGTATAGTCGACCAATCCGGCATGCAGGCCCTTCGCCAACACCGCCCCCACCTCATCCGGGTCGTTGCTGTAAAGGTAGACGTCCATGTGTTTCTCCGTAAGCTGCATGGCAACCTCCTGTCCCATGGCGCCGCAACCGAAGATGAGTGTCTCTACCCGTGCCATCAGAGGGTCCCTCCCTCGAGACAGTCGCGGAAGTGAATCACGCTGTAGTCGTGACCGAACATCACCAGTAGATCTTCCGCTTTGAAAACAAAGGACTCACTGGGATTAAAGTAGAAACTCCTGCCTTCCAGGCGATAGCAGGTTGCCCCCTCCGCTTCACCCTCTTTCTCTTCGCGGATGACGCCGAAGGGGATCAAGCGACGTTCTTGAAAATCGACATCGCCGGCACGTCGGCCATCCAGAACTGAACCCTGTTTGATGCGTACCGCCTCCATACCTTCATCGGCCTGTCCGGTAAGAAGGCCATAGACCGCCTCGAAGGCCACCGGCTGGCCGGCGTACTCAGCGGCGATCAGACCGACAACCTCGTTGGGGGAAACACAGTGGCTTGCACCTGCACGCTTGAGCTTGGTCAGGTTCTCCCGCTGGTTGGCACGGGAGATGATCTCCACATCGGGATTATAGTAGCGTGCCGTTAAAGTGATGTAGACATTAACCACATCGTCTCCGGTAAGACAGAGCAGAAGCTTGATGCGAGTCTCTATACCCAGGCTGATGAGTAGTTCGTTATCTTCGGCATCTCCCACCACCGCGAGATATCCCCGCTGCTGAGCCAGGCGAACATTCTCTTCCAGGGGATCGACAACAACAAAATTCCTCTTGTCTTCCGCTAACCTCTCCGAAACCACCTCACCCACCCGGCCAAAACCACAGACCAGGGTATCGACTTTTTTCCTCTCAACCTCGGAGAAGATGCGATGGGCACGAATCTCGTCGATCTTCTCACCAAAGGCGGAGACGATAATGGAGGTAAAGAAAGAGATCACCCCCAGACCCGCGATGATCATCACCAGGGCGATAAGACGCCCTTCTGTGGTCTGCGGGGTGATATCGCCATAACCGACGGTGGAGATGGTAACCAGTGCCCAGTAGATGCTGTCGAAAAAGCTGTTGACCTGATGCCCCGGCTGTTCCGCCTCGAAGAAGAACATCGCGGTGGCACCGGTGAAAGAGAGGAAGGCCATGAAAATAAACAGCGTGAGGAGCTCGATGCGCTTTTCCGACAACACCTTTACGAACTCGCCGACACTGCGGGTATAGCGAAACAGCTTGAAGATGCGGAAGAGCAGAAAGATACGCAGGAACCTGAGCGGCCGGTAACTGGGAATAATCGCGAGCAGGTCGATGATCGCCAGAGGCTGCACCATATAGCGCAGCTTCTCGATCACCGCCTGCCAGAGGGCTTTACCCAAGTTAAAGGGTTCATTGATGAACTCCGCCCGCTCGTAGCGTTCGATGATCACCTTGTGGCTGTCGTTGAAGATCCAGAAGCGAAGCAGATACTCGATAATGAATATGCTCACTGCGACCCATTCGAAAATATCGCCGAAGCGTCCCAGGTCGTTCTTAACCTCGTAGATCAGCATCCAGACAGTGCTGAGCACCAGGCCGATCATGAAGATATCGAAATAGGGACGAATCGGCGCCTTGGGGTTCTCCAGCAGATCCCGAATACGCTGCTTAAATCCCTGATAGCCCTCGGAGGCGGCAAGAAAATAGCACTGTTTAATGACTTTCTGCGTCAATGTCATATCAAAAACCGAATCAAGAGCCTGTAAACACCAATAATCCAGCTCAAGGCGAGCGACTATCTCTCTATATCGGCAGATGTTAACAAGACTGCAGTTCCTATTTGGGTGGAATCACCCTATCCGGCAGGAGCTCGATACGTTCGGTATCCGCCACGGTCACTTCGCGTCCATCCAGGGTCATGAAGCCCCTCTCTCCTACATCCATGCGCCGGGCCCGGTATTCGGTTCTATTGCCGCTGAGACTGTCGATCACCTGCACCGTAACTAACCGATATTGATCCTGCCACTGCATGTAGAGGAAGAGACCACTACCGAGAACCATTACAGCGGCAAGGCCATAACCCGCCCATTTCCAGTGGTTGCTTGGTTTCGGTTCAGCCAACACAGGCGTCGGCTGCTGCGCGATGATATGCATGCGCTGCTGGCG
>JBNKMQ010000128.1:0-4709 GCA_050293225.1 Sedimenticolaceae bacterium | reverse complement strand
ATGAGCCGGCCGGTTCTGGTCGATTTCTGGGCGGAGTGGTGCAACCCATGTAAGGCACTGATGCCGACTTTGGCGAAGCTGGCGGATGAGTACCAGGGCAAATTCATCCTGGCCAAGGTGAATACCGAGGAGCAGCAACAGCTGGCGGCTCATTTCGCTATCCGCAGCATCCCCTGCGTAAAACTCTTTCTCGGCGGTCAGATGGCGGATGAGTTCCTCGGCGCCCTACCGGAGCCGGAGATCCGCAGCTTCATCGACAAACATATTCCCCGGGAGTCCGATGGTCTGCTGGCGCAGGCGGAGCAACTCCTCATGCAGGGGGATGCCGAAACCGCCGGCAGTCTGATCCAGCAGGCGGCCGAACAGGACCCAGGCAGCCCCAGGGTGATGCTGGCCAATGCCAAATATCTGGCAACCATCGGTAAACTCGACGATGCGGAGCAGCAACTCCTCGCCATGCCGAAAGAGGAGCAGGAGTCACCAGAGGTCGCCTCCATGCTGGCGCGAATCCAGTTTGACCGGGAGAATGCCGACAACCCTCCACCGGAGGAGCTGGAAAAACGCCTGCAGGAGAACCCTGATGACAGCGAGGCACTGCACCAACTCGCCGCCTACAAGATCATGCAGAACGAGTATGAACCAGCCCTGGAGCTGTTACTTACCCTGATGCAGAAAGATAGAGAGTACGGCGACGACGCCGCACGCAAAGATATGCTGAAGATATTCGAGCTGCTGGGGGGACAGGGCGAGCTGGTGAAGCGCTACCGCAACCGGATGTTCAACCTGCTGCACTGAGCAGACGGCACAGAAGAAGAATCAGTAGCGCAGCGGCAAGCGCTTATTGATAATCGTCTCACTCTGCTGGGAGGTGATATAGCCGCCCTTGACCAGATCCTTGAAGATCCGGCAGACCATCTCCCGGGATGCGCCGATACGATTGGCCAGCTCCTGCTGGGTAAAGGGCTCGCGGATTACCATGGTGCCATTGCCATCCTCAGTAGCCATTCCCTGCAGCGTCTTGCTCAGGCGGCCATAGACATCACACAACGCCAGGCTCTTAACCTCATCGGTCAATATTCTCACGCGATGCGCGAGATCCTTGAGCAGGTGGATCGCAATATCGGGATTCTCTTTCAATACCCGATGAAAAGACTGCTTCGACATCACCGCCATGGTCGATTTCTCCACCGCCATAATCGATGCAGACCGTTTGGCGTCGTCGATCAACGACAACTCACCAAAATACTCACCCTCTCCCTGATAATTGATAATGGCCTCTTTGCCGGTATCGTCGTTGAGATAGACCTTGACCTTACCCTCCACAATCACATAGAGGGCATCACTGGAATCCCCTTCGGAGAGGATGATGGTGTTTTTAGAGAAAACCCGACGCACCATGCACTGCTCGAGCAGGGCTAGTGCAGCAGGCTCCATTTCGGCGAATATAGATATTTTCTCTAACATGCCTTCTATTATATGCAATGATCAGGAAAATACTGCCTAAAAATTACTGGTAATAGTTCACATAGATAATGTCGCATTCCAGATGGGTGTGGGTATTAAGGCAAGATTAAAAAAATATAAACGCAAGGGTTACCATAGACAGCATCAATGACGATTGAACTTCATTGCCACATTCACGCAGGGTTTCAACTTGGAAATCACCAGCAAAAGGCCTCTTCAGTCAATCACCCTCCCTGGCGCAGTCGAACGATGAGTTTAACAAACCCGTGAAGATGAATCGGAACAAATTCACGCTGGGCCTCGGATTAGCCGTCGGCCTGCTAGGCATAGTGATCAGCTTCCTTCCAGGCACTTCGGACTGGGAGGAGTCGATAGGGCTGGGTCTGCTGTTTAAACTTCGCGGGCAACTGCCTCCGCCAGAAGATGTCGCCATCGTCTCCATCAATGGCAAGACTGCCGGGCAGTTGGGCCTGGGTGAAGAGATTCCCGACTGGCCACGCTCCACCCATGCCGAACTGATCGACCGCCTCAAGCAGGCTGGCGCGGGCGTCATCGCGATGGATATCTTTTTCAAAAAGCCCTCTTCGCAGGAGATGGATCGACGCCTTGCCGAATCCATTGCCAATGCCAATAACGTACTCCTGGTCGCCTATCTGGAACAACAGGCTGTGGACTCGGGATTGGAGACCCTGCATATCGAAAAACTGCTCCCGCCCCTGACACTTTTCAGAGAAAAGGCTGCAGGCATTGCACCCTTCGTATTGCCTAAGGTGCCAATCAGGGTAAGTCGCTTCTGGACCTTCAACGGAAACGACAAACTTCCCTCTCTCCCCGTGGCGGCCCTCAAACAGTGGGTCGATCCTAACGGGGATCATCTACGATTACTGCTTACACAGACCGGCGAGATAGACCTCCAGGAAGATAGACAGGCCCTCTACAAGCAGCTACGGAATAACAAAACACTGGGGGAAGCACTTTTATCCAATCTCCAGTCATCTCCGCCCAGTAGACTCAATCAGAAACAGATAGCGCGACTGGAATCTCTGCTCAACCTCTACACAAAAGGCGATCGTCCCTACCTGAATTTTTATGGTCCGCCGGGAAGCATCACGACCTATCCCTATCAGACCCTGCTATCTGATGCTTCCATACCAATGGGTAAACTCCAAGACAAGGTGATTTTCATCGGCTATGCCGGCAATTACCAACCACATCAGAAAGATGGCTTCTATACCATCTTTTCTCAAGCATCCGGTCTCGATCTGAGTGGTGTGGAAATTGCTGCCACAGCCTTTGCCAATCTCTTGTACAGAGAGACGGTATCTCCTTTACCCCCTACCGGCTTGGCTTTGTTCTTACTTTTATATGGCTTTGGCATCACCCTGCTCTTCCGTTTTCTACCAGGCATTTCCGGACTACTCGCCGGCCTGAGCCTCGCCGCATTTCATCTGCTGTTTGCCTATCTGATGTTTGTTCAGCAACAACTTTGGATCCCCTGGTTTGTACCCCTGGCGCTACAGATGCCGCTCGCCCTGATTCTCTACCTCACCTGGCACTATCGGCAGATGCGGATCAGCCGGGAAAGGTTGCGCGAACTCTTTGGTTACTACCTGCCGAATGACGTTATCGACCGACTCGCCCAGGATCAAGAGGGGGCGCTACAACAGAGACAGGTTGCCTATGGCGTCTGCCTGGCATCGGATGCCCAGCAGTACACCAAACTTGCTGAGACTCTGGAGCCCGAGGAGCTACAGACCTTTCTTAACCGGTACTATGAGGTCCTTTTCGTCCCTGTAAGGTCCAGAGGCGGCGTCGTCTCAGACGTGGTCGGAGACGCCATGCTGGCGATCTGGCCATCGACCACCCCCGATCTGACTTTGGCGCAGAAGGCCTGCGAGGCCGCCCTCGAGATCAACCTGGCCCTCTCTCATGCCGATTTTGAACCCAAACTACATACCCGAATAGGACTACACGCCGGTAAGCTTGTGATGGGGCATGTAGGCGCCATCGATCACTTCGAATACCGGGCGGTGGGGGATATGGTCAACACTACCTCCCGCATCGAAAATCTGAATAAACTCCTGGGTACATCCATTCTCGCCTCCGGTGACCTGATCAAGGATCTTAAGGACATTGTGCTGCGTGAGTTGGGCGAATTCCCCGTTCCCGGCAGACAACAACCGATCACCCTTTACGAAGTTGCAGCCAGCAAGGTCACCGTCACCCCAGAGATGAAATCTCTCCACGCCGCTTTCGCAGATGCCCTCAACGACTGGCGTCAGGGAGAACGAAAAGTGGCTAGTGAAAAGTTCGAGGCCATCCTTAAAACATTCCCCGATGACGGCCCCAGCGCCTACTACATGCAGCAGTTCCACGAGCGTAGAAGCAGTCGTAAAAACCCCCTCGGCTAGGCCTTCTGGCGATCCTTTGCCGTCTAGTAATTACTTGTGGATAAAGAAGAAATATGGTATCCGTAACCCGTATAGGGCGAAATAAACGCCTAACTCTTAATAAAACTATCACTAAAGGGAATCTACTCCAATGCGAACTTGTGTAGGAGTTGGTATGGCTTGGAGTGACAAACTGGCCATGAACGCCAAGTCACTCATTGTCATGGTAATAGGGCTGGCTGTGTTGGGGCCTATTCAAGCAAATGCAGATTGCGATGTCGCCGAGGCTATTTCCTTGGAAGGCCGGGTGGAGGTTCAATCCAACGATACCGAAACCTGGAAGCCAGTCTCATTAGGCGATCACTTCTGCCCCGGCGACAAGATCAGATTGGGCGCCAAAAGCCGGGCTGGCTTGGTACTGAACAACGACACCCTGCTTCGTCTCGACGAACACACCAGCATCAAGATAAACGCCTCCACTGAAAGCGGCACCCCATGGCTCGACCTTCTCAAGGGTGTAACCCACTTCATCAGTCGCATCAAAGGAACATTCCAAGTCGGAACGCCCTATGTCAACGCCTCTATTGAAGGCACTGAGTTTGTTGTCGAGGTAGATGACCAGGCCACCGATATCATCGTCTTTGAAGGCGTGGTTGCCGCCAGCAACGCTGAAGGTTCCATCGAACTGTCCAGCAATCAATCCGGCAAGGCCGAGTTGGATCAGGCCCCTGTTCGAACCACCATGGCAAATCCAAGAGATTCCGTCTCCTGGACACTCTACTACCCACCGCTACCCAAACAACCCGATGCGGCCAGTGAGCTGGCTCAACAAACCGTGACCGCCATTGCACAAAA
>JBNKMQ010000127.1:0-3197 GCA_050293225.1 Sedimenticolaceae bacterium | reverse complement strand
CTTGACCTATCAGCCCGCAATATGCAAAATGCGCGGTTAATTTTTACGGTTTTTTAAGTATATTCTAATGTCCTGAAGAGAGGGGCTGCTGATGGACCGGTTTTGCCCCTGTCAGCATCTCGTCCAGTTTCCCGGGGAGTCATAAAGATATGAGCGCAGATGGCGTTGATTTAAAGAAGCGGCGTACGCTAACGCTGGCTACCAGTGCGGTGGGAGCCGTAGGTGCCGGCTTTGTGATCTATCCATTCCTGGCGGCATGGGCCCCCAGTGAGAAGGCCAAAGCGGCTGGTGCACCCGTCGAGGCTGACATCAGTAAGCTGGAGCCGGGACAGATGATGCGTGTGAAGTGGCGTGGTAAGCCGGTCTGGATCGTCTACCGCACCGAGCAGAACCTGAATGATCTGGCTTCCCTCGATCCCAAATTGCTCGATCCCGCCTCAGACGACACGGGTCAGCAGCCTGACTATTGCAAGAACCCTCACCGCTCTGTCAAAGAGAAGTACCTGGTTGCGGTTGGTATCTGTACCCATCTGGGTTGTTCGCCCACCTATCGCCCGGATGTCGCACCGGAAGACCTGGGTGCCGAGTGGGTAGGTGGCTTCTATTGCCCCTGTCACGGCTCCCGCTTTGATCTGGCTGGTCGTGTCTACGCAGGTGTTCCTGCACCAAAGAATCTTGAGATCCCCCCCTACCAGTATCTCTCTGAGACAAGGATTCTGGTCGGTGCCGACGGAGGAGCAGCCTGATGAGTATGATGAAGAATTTTATGGGCTGGCTGGACGACCGCTATCCCATGACCAAGGTCTGGAACGAGCATCTCGCCCAGTATTACGCACCGAAGAACTTCAATTTCTGGTACTTCATGGGTTCTCTGGCGATGCTGGTGTTGGTGATCCAGATCCTCACCGGTGTCTGGCTGGCCATGAGCTACAAGCCCGATGCAGCGCTCGCCTTTGGTTCTGTTGAATACATCATGCGTGATGTGGATTGGGGCTGGCTGATTCGCTACATGCACTCCACCGGTGCTTCCGCCTTCTTTATCGTTATCTATCTGCATATGTTCCGCGGACTGATGTACGGTTCCTATCGCAAGCCCCGTGAATTGCTCTGGATCATCGGTGTTATTGTCTACCTGGCGATGATGGCCACTGCCTTCTTCGGTTATCTGCTGCCTTGGGGGCAGATGTCCTACTGGGGTGCCCAGGTTATCGTCAATCTGTTCTCGGCGGTGCCGGTTATTGGTCCCGACCTGGGTGTCTGGGTGCGGGGTGACTATGTCATCTCCGACGCCACGCTAAACCGCTTCTTTGCACTCCACTTCCTGCTCCCCTTCGTCCTGGCGGCGTTGGTGTTTGTTCATATTGTGGCGCTGCATAAAGTGGGTTCGAACAACCCGGATGGTATTGAGATCAAGAAGGGTCCCAAGGGTAACCGCTGGGATAAGAATGCGCCGGCGGACGGTATCCCTTTCCACCCATACTACTCGGTCAAGGATATTGCCGGTGTGGCGGGCTTTCTGTTCTTGTTCGCTGCGGTGGTCTTTTTCGCACCGGAGATGGGGGGCTACTTTATTGAGCATCCCAACTTCGAGCCGGCCAACCCGCTGAAGACGCCTCCGCATATCGCGCCAGTCTGGTACTTCACGCCTTTCTACGCCATTCTGCGTGCGGTGCCCTCGGTCGCAGGCTCTGCTTTCCCGGGTGTGGTAGCCATGTTCGCCTCTATTCTGATCATGTTCTTTCTGCCTTGGCTCGATCGTAGTCCGGTCAAGTCGATTCGCTACAAAGGTATGATATTCAAGGTCATGCTGGGGCTTTTTGTTCTCGACTTCATTATGCTCGGTTACCTCGGTGTGCAGCCGACCACTGATCTCTACAAGCTGATGGCACAGATCGGCACAATCTACTACTTCGCCTTCTTCCTGCTGATGCCGATCTATAGCGTTATCGACAAGACCAAACCAGTGCCAGAGAGGGTGACCAAATGAAAAAGCTGATTGTTCTATTTTTATTGGCTGCTGCCCCCATGCTGGGACTGGCTGCAGGAGGCGGCATCCATCTCGACGATGCGGACATCGATCTGGGTGATCAGGCATCACTCCAGCGTGGTGCAAAATACTTTGTGAACTACTGCCTGAGCTGTCACTCGGCCAAGTTTCAGCGCTACAACCGTATGGCAAAAGATCTGGGTCTAACTGAAGAGGAAGTGACCAAGAACCTGATGTTCACTACCGATAAGATCGGAGACACCATGAATATCGCCATGCCTCAAGATAAGGCGACCGCATGGTTTGGTAATCCGCCGCCGGATCTGAGCGTGATCTCACGCGCCAGAGGTGTGGACTATATCTACACTTACCTGCGCAGTTTCTATCTGGATGACAAGCGTCCCTTCGGCGTCAACAACACCGTCTTCCCTGACGTGGCCATGCCTCATGTGCTGTGGGAGCTGCAGGGCAGCCAAAAAGCAGTTTACAAGATGGAAAAGGACTCTGCCGGGAACGAGCACGAAGTGTTCGATCACTTTGAGCCGGTCACTTCCGGTAGCCTGAGTCCTGAAGAGTATGATCAGGTGGCCAGAGACCTGACGGCATTCCTCAGCTATGTCGGTGAGCCGATCCAGATGGAGCGTAAGCGTCTTGGCGTCTGGGTTCTGCTTTTCATTGCCGTCTTCTTCGTATTCGCTTATCTGCTGAAGAAAGAGTACTGGAAAGACGTTCACTAAAGGCTTTAGGGCCTGTTAAGACTAATCCAATGTGCCCTGTTGAGCCTGAAAAATCGCCAATCAAGGCGCGAGGAACGTAGTTTGGTTATTCCAAATGAGTGACGAGCAACACCGAGTGGCGCTTTTTCAGGCTCAACCCGAAGGGCTGGGGCTGTTTTTGCACCCAGCGGCGTTATCATTCGCTCATGTAGCCGGGCTACACCACGCTCATTCTGCCTTGCTGTGCACAAAAACAGCCCCAGCAGGGCATATTGGATTAGTGTTAACAGGCCCTAAGACGCAAGAGCGCGTTCAATCTGCGTTAGATGGCGGTTTTCCTGATTTTCAGCGTGTTGTTGACTCTCAGGATGCCATCCTCACCCAGAATGCCCACCAGGTCCTCGTGGCTGTTGCGCAGGATGGTGGTGACTCCGTCGAGGGATGAGCGCCTGATGCAGACCAGTTTCCAGCCGAACTTTCTGAGTATCGGCATG
>JBNKMQ010000126.1:0-5032 GCA_050293225.1 Sedimenticolaceae bacterium | reverse complement strand
GAGAGCTCCACACCTCTCAGGCGGGCATCCTCCTGCTCAACCTGGTAGATGGGTAAGCCACTGCCTGTGTGAGTGGTTCCGCTGTTCGCCAGGTAGATATAGTTATCGATATCATTGTTGAACAGGGTAAGGCCCAGGTTGAGGTCGTTACCTTGCCAGCGTATGCCCAGATCGGTATTCAGAGAGGTCTCTGCATCAAGCTCAGGATTTCCTCGTTGGTAGGCGTCTACACCACCATGAACGCCATCGGCATAGAGTTCGAAGATAGAGGGGGTTCGAAAACCTCGACCCAGTGTGCCCACCAGTTTCCAGCGTTGGTTGAATGCCCAACTCGCCCCGGTGGAGCCGGTCCAGACTGACCACTCCTTACGACGTGTATCTACGGCGGTATAGTTCTCATCAGTTGCTGCTTGCAGGCTGACACTATCGTAGCGAGCACCCAGCTGTAGACCCAGGTGATCTAGCTCTACGGTTTCGAAGGCGTAGAGCGACTGGCTGCTCTGTTCAGCGTCAGGTACCAGATGGCCGCGACGTAGGTCTTGCTCTTTTTCGAGTATCTCTACACCGATTTCACCTTGCCAGCCATCGACTATTGGATGTTCTAATGCCAGCTTCATGTTGTAGCGGTCAGTGACTATATCCAGTGACATGTTCCCGCCGTTGAGTTCGATGTAGGTAACGTCTGTGCCAGCCTGACGCAGGTTGTGTTGCCATCCCAGTGTGGGTTTGATCAGCCAGTCGTTGCTAGTTAGATATTCGCCGGACAGGGAGAAATTATTGTTCTCCAGATTCTGGCCGGTCACACTGCCGTTCGTTAACAGAAAGTTCTGTTCGTTGTTCCAGTGCGTTACGCGAAAATTTAGGCTTCCTGCTTCGCTGGTATACCCTACGCCTAGTGTGCCGTCGGTTATTTCGAAGTCTGTATAGTCGAGTTGTCCGGTAAATTTTGGATCACCTCTGACGCCTGACTCGGCATAGGTGGGTTCATCAGGAGTGGTAAGGTTACCGGCGTTTCGCTCGCTTAAGGCCAGGGTCCAGCCGAAGCCTCCCCGGGCGCCTTCAGCCTCCAGTCCGAGCATGCCTTCGTTGTTGTTGCTGGCATAGCTTCCGGTCAAACGGCCTTCTAACAGGGACTTGCCTGATGCAGTAGAGGGAATGGTGCGGGGTATCAGGTTGATGACACCGCCTAGTGCATCAGAGCCATAGAGTACGCTCATGGGGCCGCGAACAACCTCAACTCTTTCGGCCAGGAAGGGATCGACATTGGGTAGATGACGCACACCGTCCTGTTGATGATCCTGACCAAGGCCATCGGCTAGCACACGTACTCGATTTCCACTGAGACCGCGAATGACAGGTTTGCCGACCTGTGAGCCGGTAGAGATGGAGTCGATGCCCGGTATCTCATCCAATAGATCTCCAAGGGATGCATTTTGTCGACGTCTTTTCTCATCACCGGAGATTAGATCGACGGCGGATGGGCTCTCCTGCAAGTCGCTGGCGAATGGTGTTGCGGTGACGGTAAGGTCTTCGAGAGGTGTGGGGTTGTTCTCGGCAGCGATAAGGTGGGATGAGACGAGAAAGGGGATCAGGCTGAGACGGAGATACTGCATGGGGTGAACTTCCAGATGTAAATACTACTTGAAGTGTTATGTTATAACGTTTTAATAAATTGATTCAATTTCCGATTGGTGAGTCGACTGTTACAGCAAGCATGTTGAGCATTATCCGGAGCTGAAATATTGATCTACCCCGGTACTACTCCGTCGCACAACGATCAATTCAGATCGTTGCTTTTGAAAGCCCTTGCTTCTTGAAGGTGTTTCGATCCTCTGGGTGGAATTAGGGCTATCATGGGGAGATGTCATCTTTCCTGTTTCATCCTGCAGTCACGGCCTGGTTTGAGCGCCATTTCGATGCCCCCTCTGCGGTGCAGGGTCAGGCCTGGCCGGAGATCCAGGCGGGCTGGAATACCCTGATCGCGGCGCCAACCGGTTCCGGTAAGACCCTTGCCGCCTTCCTCGCCGCCATCGACAGCCTGGTGCAGGAGGGGCTGGACAGGCCGCTGGCGGATGAGACCTATGTGCTCTATGTCTCGCCGCTGAAGGCCCTCTCCAACGACATTCATAAGAATCTGGAACTCCCCCTGAACGGCATCCGCGATGCCCTGCTGGAAGGGGGCTATGCCGATGTGCCGATCCGGGCCATGGTTCGTACTGGCGACACCTCCCAATCTGAACGGGCGATGATGCGGCGTTCTCCGCCACATATTTTGGTGACTACCCCCGAGTCTCTCTACATCCTGCTTACTTCTGAGTCGGGGCGGGAGATGCTGAAGACGGTTCGCAGTGTGATCGTCGATGAGATTCATGCCCTGGCCGGTAACAAGCGGGGTGCCCATCTGAGCCTGAGTCTGGAGCGGCTGAGCCATCTCTGCGACAAACCACCAGCGCGCATTGGCATCTCAGCGACGCAGAAGCCAATCGAGGAGATGGCCCTTTTTCTTATCGGCCAACATGACGATCCTGTACAGCGGGAGTGCGCCATTGTCGATACCGGCCATGTGCGGGAGCGGGACCTGGCCATCGAGATGACCGGTTCGCCCCTGGAGGCGGTGATGGCGAACGAGGTCTGGGATGAGATCTACCGACGTCTGCACAGCCTGATAGAGGAGCACCGCACCACACTCATATTCGTCAACACCCGCCGACTGGCAGAGAGAGCTGCGGCCGCCCTGGCAGAACGTTTGGGTGAGGAGGCCGTTACCTCCCACCACGGCAGCCTGGCCAAGGAGCATCGCTTCGATGCGGAACAACGCCTGAAGTCGGGCAGTCTGCGCGCCCTGGTCGCCACCGCCTCCCTGGAGCTGGGCATCGACATCGGCGATGTGGATCTGGTCTGCCAGATGGGATCGCCAAGAAGCATCGCCACCTTCCTGCAGCGGGCCGGCCGCTCGGGCCATCAACTCACCGGCACTCCGAAGGCGAGACTCTTTCCCCTCAGCCGGGATGATCTGGTGGAGTCGGTGGCCATGCTCGACGCCATCCGTCGGGACGAGCTGGATCGTATCCCCATCCCAGAGCATCCCCTGGATGTGTTGGCCCAACAGATCATCGCTGAGGTCTCCGGTCAGGAGTGGGAGGAGCTTGAACTCTACCGCGTCTTCAAGTCAGCCCGGCCCTACAACACTCTTGAGGAGAGCGATTTCCTCGATTTGGTGAAGATGCTGGCGGACGGCTTCCATACCCGACGGGGGCGGCGCGGAGCCTATCTGCATCGGGATGGGGTCAACGGGATATTGCGCCCGCGCAGAAATGCCAGACTGACCGCGATCACCAACGGTGGCGCCATCCCCGATCAGTTTGACTACGATGTGATCCTGCAGCCCCAAGGGCTCTTTGTCGGCAGCCTCAACGAAGACTTCTCTTTCGAGAGCCTGCCGGGAGATATCTTTCAGCTCGGCAACTTCTCCTACCGCATACTCAAGATCGAACAGGGCAGAGTACTGGTGGAGGACGCCCACGGCCAGCCGCCTAATATCCCCTTCTGGTTTGGTGAGGCGCCGGGACGGACCGATGAACTCTCTTTTGCCGTCTCCGGTCTGCGGGAGACCCTCGATGGTTTATTCGAGCAGGGAGAGGCGGAGGCACTGAGCTATCTCGAAACAGAGCAGAATCTCGATCCAGCGGCCGCCTCCCAGATGGTTGAATACCTGGCGGCGAGCAAGGCCCTGTTTGGCGTCATCCCTACGCAGAAAAAGATCGTCTTCGAACGCTTTTTCGACGAGACCGGGGATATGCACTTCATCATCCACGCCCCCTTCGGTTCACGGGTGAACAAGGCCTGGGGGCTGGCCCTGCGCAAGCGCTTCTGCCGCCGCTTCAATTTCGAGCTGCAGGCGGCGGCGAATGAGGACAATCTGATCCTCTCCCTGGGCCCGACCCACAGCTTTCCGCTGGAAGAGCCCGCCGGTTACCTCAAGCCGGACAACGCCGAACATATCCTGATCCAGGCGCTACTCGACGCCCC
The DNA here is from genome assembly GCA_050293225.1 of Sedimenticolaceae bacterium. Lineage (GTDB taxonomy): Bacteria > Pseudomonadota > Gammaproteobacteria > Chromatiales > Chromatiaceae > Thiodiazotropha. Next base: position 1,003 of record JBNKMQ010000126.1, on the reverse strand, counting down.
CATGTTTCCCACCCGCTGGCGCTGGGTGACCAATATCTCCCTGGCGGTCCCGCGTATGCGTGGCGGCAAACGGGTGCCTGCACCCTTTCAACGCAACGATGCAGAAGACCTGGTGGCGCTGATCTTTCCCGATCAGCTCGCCTGTTTCGAGAATATCCAGGGGGAGCGGGAGGTGCCGGATCACCCTTTGGTGAATCAGGTGCTCTGGGACTGTCTGCATGAGCTGATGGATATCGACGGTCTGAAACAGGTGCTGGCAGGTATCGAGAAAGGGGAGATCCAGGTGATCGCCAAGGATCTGCCAACCCCCTCGCCGATGGCCCACGAGATCCTCAACGCCAGACCCTACGCCTTCCTCGACGATACACCGGCGGAGGAGCGACGGGCGCTGGCGGTACAGCAACGGCATCTGGACCCACAGAGCGCTGCAGAGATCAGCCGCTTGAATCCGGAGGCGATCGACCGGGTGAAGGAGGAGGCCTGGCCCCAACCCCGTAGTGCCGATGAACTGCATGACGCCCTGGTGATAACCGGTTTCATTGAGGAGTCAGAGATAGCGCCGGGTGAGCTGAATACCTGGTGGGGTTATCTCGACGAGTTGCAACGGCAGAAGCGGGCGACCTGTCTGCATCGGGCAGGTAGATCTTTATGGGTGAGTGCCGAGCGTCTGCAAGCGGTGCTGACTATCTGTCCTGAAGTTGAAAGCCTGGTGGAGATAACGCCTTTGCCGTCTACAGAGGCGGCGTCAGTGGAGAGTGCCACGAGGGAGATCATTCGTAGCCGCCTGGAGATCCTTGGTCCCGTTACTCAGCAGTTTCTTGCCCAGCCGCTGGAATTGTCTCCTGGTGATCTACAACAGGCGCTGTTGGCCCTGGAGCAGGAGGGCTTCGCCATCCAGGGTCACTTCGATCCCCGGCAGCCTGAGCTGGCGTGGTGTGAGCGGGGACTGCTGGCCCGCATCCACCGCTACACCCTGAAACAGCTGCGCAGCGAGATCGAACCG
>JBNKMQ010000125.1:0-10242 GCA_050293225.1 Sedimenticolaceae bacterium | reverse complement strand
TCAATCAAAACCTCGATCCTCAGACAGCAACAAACTATGAAGTCGGTGTGAAGGGAAGAGTGGGAAGCCGAGCGCGATATGATGTGGCGCTCTTCAGCATGGATGTGGAGGATGAACTGGTTCCCTACGATATAGCCGGTACGACTTACTATGAAAATGCCGGCAAGTCGAAACGCAACGGGCTTGAGGCGCAACTGGTCGTCGAGCCCATCACAAATATGATCGCCACGTTGGCCTACACCTATTCCGACTTTGAGTTTGAAGAATTTATCGATGATGACGGCAACAACTTCGGCGGAAAAAACATCCCCGGAGTACCTGATCATCTACTTAACGTCGATGTCACCTATACCCATCAGAGTGGTCTCTACAGCCAGGTATCACTGCTCTATGTGGATGAGATCTTCGCCAACAATGCGAATACAGTCAGCAACAAATCCTACAGCGTGACCGACCTGCGATTGGGTTACACCAAATTCTTTGCTAACTGGGAGCTTTCGCCCTTCATCGGTGTGAACAATCTGTTTGATAAACAGTACAACGGCAATGTACGCATCAACGCCTTCGGTGGCCGCTTCTTCGAGCCGGCACCGGATAGGGATGTCTATGGGGGAATGACCCTGCGCTACGACTTTAACGGCTGAAAGCTGTTATCCAGAGAGGTGGCGAGTTGCTGAAAGCTGGTGACTACGGTGGTGTACTCAAAATCCCGTAGTCGCTCCACGTTCTCCAGATCGATGCGCCGGGGATAGACCTTGACCATGCCTCCCGGCGCCTCTGTCTCCATCTCAGGCTCAGTATCGCAGGCAAACACGGTACTCGGGATGCGGCACTTGCCGGCCTGGGCATAGACATTGGTCACCAGACTGTCGGAGATGCCATAGACCATCTTGGCGATGGTATTGGATGTGGCCGGGGCGATAATCAGATGTTTGTAACAGCCTTGATAGAAGAGACCTACAGGAGAGGCGCTGGCACTAGTATCGCGGAAGCAGGTATAGCGCTCGCGCAGCGCCTTCACATCCACATCGTACATCGACAACACCTCATGCGCGGCCTTGCTCAGAAAGAGGTCGACATCATCGCGTTGTTCAATCAGATCGAGACACTCTTTGAGATAGTGTCCCGATCCTGTGATCGCCCAAGCGACTCGGGGTTCTTCATATCGGCTCATTAATATCGTCTCGTGCTGTCATGTTTTTTAGTCTACTGGTTTCTCAGGCAGCAATAAACGAGCCATTGGGGCTTGAATCCGGAGAAGCTGGCGTGGGAGGGGTTTAAATGAACTCCGCAGAGTACCGTATTGGCAACACTCTGCGAATCCGGTGTTTAAGGATCAGCGCGGTGGCGTGATGCCGAATCGTTTCATGCGGCGATAGAGGGTGTTACGACTGAGGTCGAGTTTCTTCGCCACCCGACTGATGTTCCAGTGCATATCCTCCAGCTCGCTCAACAGGGCGCCGCGTTCAGCAATGGCCAATGCGTTGAGACTGTTCTCCGGGTTTTCGCCCAGCTCATCATCGAAGATGACATCGCGAATCTCCTCTGGCAGATCCTCAACGGTGATGGTGTTATCTTCACATAACGCCGTAGCAGTACGCATGACGTTGCGAAGCTGGCGCACATTGCCCGGCCAGTTGAAACTCTCGAGCAACTTGAGGGCTTCCGGCTCCCATTCGAGTTCGACCTCTTCTCCCGCCTCAAGCTGACCGATATGTTTGATCAGTTCAAGCTTGTCTTTACGTTCCCGCAACGGGGGCATGGTCAGAGAGACACCATGCAGGCGATAGTAGAGATCCTCTCTGAAGCGTCCGTCCTCCACCATCTCCTGAATGTTGTGATGGGTAGCGCTGACCAGTTTGATCGAAACCTTGATCGGCTTCTCGGCACCCAGGGGGGTGGCTTCCCGTTCTTCCAGTACACGCAGCAGGCGCGCCTGCAGGTGTAGCGGCATATCGCCGATCTCATCCAGGAAGAGGGTGCCACCGTCCGCTTGCACGATCTTGCCTCGGCAACCCTCACGGTTGGCGCCGGTGAAGGCACCTGGGCGATAGCCGAAGAGTTCACTCTCAATCAGTGTCTCGGGCAGGGAGGCACAGTTGACCGCGATAAAGGGTTTATCGTGACGGGAACTCGCCATATGCATCGCTCGGGCGAACATCTCTTTACCTGTGCCTGTCTCACCAAACAACATGCTGGGGATGTCACGCTCGATCACCTTCATCACGGTGTTGATGTGACGTGTCATACGGGGCTCGTTGAAATGGAGGGCATTCAGGGGTTCGGATGATCCACCCCGATATTCACTTTCGTTGACTAGGGCTCTACCTGCCACAGGCAGGGAGGGCGCGGACATTGCCCGACAACTGGTTTTCGGTACCTGCAGCATGGCGAAGAAACGTCGGCCGTGCTCCGTCTCTCTGATCGGGAAGGCATGCGAGTGGGCATGTTTCAGCAGTGAACCGAGGGAGGTGGTGAAGAGCTGCTGAATCATCTGTCCCACGACCTGTTGCGGAGAATCGAGGTTGAGCTGGAACACAGCACTTCTGTTGGCAGCGATGATCTTGCCTTCAACATCGAAGGCGATAGCCCCTTCACCCAGGGTACTGATGAACTCCGAGCGGGCGTGGAAGCGCAGTACGAAGGACTCCTTCATCGCGCAGAAGAAGACCCGGTTTTCGATCACCTGGGCAGACATGTTGAGCAACACCATCGTATGCTGCTGGGCCAACTGGGATTCACTGGAGGCGTCCAGGACCGCCAGGATCTCTCCATGGGGGTCGAATATGGGTGCTGCAGCGCAGGTCAGGGTCGCATTACTGGCGAAGAAGTGTGACTGTTTGTGGATGACCAGGGGTTTCTGCTCTATCAAACAGGTACCCATGCCATTGGTGCCCTGTACCGATTCGCTCCAGACGGCGCCGAGTTGCATGCCGGCATGGGCTGCTGCATCGGTGAACTGGGGATCGCCGATAAAATTCAGCAGAATGCCGTCTTTGTCAGTCAACATGATGGCATGGCCGGAGCCCGCCAGTTGCTGATAGAGGTCGGTCATCTCCACTCTGGCAATATCGAGCAGGCGCTCGTGCTTCATCAGTTTTTCGCACAGGCTCTCCCGGTCGATGATGACAGGTTCTGGAGCAGCGCTGGGGTCCAGGCCATAATCATCCCGGCATCTGCGCCAGGATCTTAGCGTCACATCGTCGATTTCAGAAGAGTTGATAATGCGGCCGCCATCCAGGACAGCACGTATTAATTCCTCATGGGATGAGATATCTTCGTGCAGGATGGCTTTATCCAACGTCTTAACCTCCAGGGCATTAATTGGTTACGCATAAGAAGCCTTCCTTGACTGATCGCCCAAGCGCTCCATTGGCGGGCTTTTTTTCTTTAATTTGACCAAGTCTAAGACAAGGTCTTAACAATAACAAACTGCACTTCAGGCTATTATTAGGGGTATCCCTATGGCAGAAAAGGGTTTTTTTCGCCCCAAAATCATGGGGATTCTCAATCTGACGCCAGACAGTTTCTCTGACGGTGGATCATTTTCCACAGCTTCTGCGGTGGAACGTGGATTACAAATGGTCTCTGAGGGGGCGGATATCATCGATATCGGAGGGGAGTCCACCCGCCCTGGCTCATCCCGGGTAGATGCCGATGAGCAGTGTCGGCGGGTGTTGGAAACCATAGAGGAATTAAGGCGTTGTCTTCCAGATCATATCCCCATCAGTGTAGATACCACGCTCGCCGAAGTGGCGCGCAGGGCGATCGAAAACGGCGCCACAATAGTTAACGATATCTCCGCCGGTCGGGATGATCCGGAGATGTTTGCCCTGGCGGCGTCAACCGGGGTTGAGTTGATTCTCATGCATATGCAGGGGGAGCCAAAAACCATGCAAGATTCACCGGAATATGGGGATGTCGTCTCTGAGGTGAAGGCGTTTCTGGCAGAGAGGGCGGAAGCGGCAGTTCAAGCGGGGGTCAAAGCGGAATCCCTGACGCTCGATCCCGGCATAGGTTTCGGTAAACGTAAACGAGACAATCTGCAGCTACTTGCGGCATTGAATACCTTCAATGAGCTGGGATATCCCTTGCTCCTGGGTACCAGTCGTAAGGGCTTTATGGGTAAGATCTGCTGTGTCGAAACACCGTCTGAATTAATGCCGGCAACCTGCGCCTCTACGGCTTTGGGGGTAATGGCCGGGGTGAGCGTATTTCGGGTGCACGATGTCTGGCAAAACCGCCAGGCGGCGGATGTGACCTGGGAGATTCTGATGTCAGATAGAGGGGATTAGCTCACTGCTGTCGCATGACTTAGCGCTTTAAAGTGTTAACTAGCTAATCGTTGTAGGTTTCATGCCTGCTTGAGAATTGAAAACGCCCAGGACAGCAGATCTCCAGGATCGGCATCATCGTCCGTGTGTCAAATAGAGAGGGAGGCCATCTCCCATCAAGGGAGAGGGGCCTTTATATCGGTTTATGTTAATGGGGCAGTAGTGAGATTAGCTGATATCCAGAGTTCGGACAGCGGTACAACACGCTTGTGGGGACAAACATCTTATGCAAAAAAAAGGCGTGGTTTTTTCTCAGTACAATCGATGAGTGCTCTGAGAAAAAACCACGCCTTGCGCAGAGACTGTCTGCTGTTGCGGCGTTTGGCCTTGTTAGATTTTTCATGCACGCCACCTTTGCGCAACAGCGGATGGTCGTGCAAGAGATTCCGCGCTCTGTTGGGTTTTCGCTTTTTCATTTTCTATCTCCAAAAAATATTAAATAAAGAGTGGGCCGGAGCCCTGGCCCACTCAACCTTTCACACAAAGCACCTGCTTGAGTGTGTGGACGACTTCGACCAGATCGGTCTGGTTCTTCATTACCTCATCGATATCCTTATAGGCACCGGGGATCTCGTCGATAACCCCTTTGTCCTTACGGCACTCGACACCCTGGGTCTGCAGCGCCATGTCGGCCTGGTTGAACTGCCGCTTGGCCTTGCTGCGGGACATCCGCCGTCCGGCACCGTGTGAGCAGGAGCAGAACGAGTCTGCATTGCCCTTGCCACGCACGATATAGGACTTGGCGCCCATAGAGCCCGGTATGATTCCCAGATCACCTTTACCGGCACGAATCGCTCCCTTACGGGTGACGTAGACGTCGGCACCGAAGTGATGCTCCTGCGCCACATAGTTGTGGTGACAGTTGATCGCCTCTTTGGTGATCTTGAACTGGGGCAGGTGACGGTTCAGGGTATCCAGGATCATCCGCATCATTTCGCGGCGGTTGATCATGGCGTAGTCCTGCGCCCATCCCACGGCCTCAACATAGTCATCAAAGTGCTGGCTGCCTTCGCTGAAGTAGGCCAGATCCTTGTCCGGCAGCCGGCCCAGCTGATCTCCCATATCCTTGCGCGCAAGGTTGATGAAGTATCGGCCGATCACGTTACCTATGCCTCGGGAACCCGAGTGCAACATCACCCAGACATCATCCTTCTCATCCAGACAGAGTTCGATGAAGTGGTTGCCGCCACCCAGGGTCGCCAATTGACGGATCCAGGTCTCATAGGCGCGCTTACGCTGCATCTTGCGAATGGCCGGATGCTTCTCATAGATCAGATCCAGCGTTTTCGCCAGCGGCGTAATGGTCGATCGATTGACCGGATCACGGCTATGCATATCGAATCCTACCGGGATATCCCGCTCAATCCGGCTACGCAGTTGGCGCAGACTATCCGGCAGATCTCTGGCCTTCAGCGAAGTCCGGATCGCATTCATTCCGCATCCGATATCGACACCGACAGCAGCTGGGATGATCGCCCCTTTGGTGGGGATCACAGAGCCTACCGTGGCGCCAATGCCGGCATGCACATCGGGCATTGCCGCCACATGGTGATGGATAAACGGCAGCTGAGACACATTGGTCAGCTGATCCAGTGCGCTGGATTCGGTATCCGGAGTCCAGATATGGACCGGGGCCTTCCCCTTGTTAAGGGTCTGCTGTATTGGCATTGTTCTCTCCTTCTATATTTCAAGTTTATAAAAAGCGGGTGCGACTTTTCTTCGACGCAAACGCTTATTGATACCTTTGCTGTTCAGAAAACCGGGCATCTGATCGGTCAATTCAAAACAGAACTGTTTAGGCAGTCGGCTATACAGGGATTTCGGTGGTGCGCTGTCTGGATTGATCTGCTTCAGACAGTTACCTGTCTCCCAGGTGTGGAACCAGATGTCGCCAATCCCCAGTTCGGTATGTAGAAAATTGATCGTCGCGGCTAACATCGCCTGACTCCACTCCCGTAACAGCGGTTCGACAAACTGCAGATAGCGATAGGCATCTGCAACGGTGGTATCAAAGCCGTAACAGGTGAAGCGGCTCTCTTCAGTGGCGTATTTCTTCAGCCGCTTACGGATCCATGCCACATCTCTGACCCAGTCGCTCTGGATCTCTTCGATCAACACCTCACCACTATCGAGGTCGACATCCAGTCGTGACCAAGCCATGGTCTCCCTGAAGTAGGCACGCTCATCTCTGTAGAGCATGGGATGACCGCTACGATTCAGTGCGCCGTCGAAATCGGGACGTATCGTCTGTTGATAGAAGCGATCGTGCTGGCTGTTGAAGTTGAGTCGCAATACCAGATTAAACCCAGATCTTGAGGTTTGGTTGTAGCGATGACGTCTACTTCCCCAACTGCCTACAGTCATCAGATAGGTGGTTCCCGGTTCATGCCAATAGCTGGCGAGAACGCCCTGATTTAAAACTCCATCGCCACATCCACCCAACAGCGTGCTGATTGACGGTTTATCCAGTAGTCTGCCAAAGCTGGATCGCTTTAGCCCCTGGATTGTGGGGTAGCGATTGGCAACGCTCTGCAGCAGTTCTACCGCATAGTAGTCGCGGCAGTAGTTGTAGAGTGTTCGATCCTTAGGCAGACAGGCCAAAACCTCCTTTGTCTCTTGTATGTCCATCGTTTATCTCCATCGTATGAAGCCCTGAAGGCAATCTATTTAGTTCCAGATTAATAGTTGTGAAATGAGTGTCTGTTTGCATCTCTCTCTCCTCAGAGTGATTGATAGTGCCCGGTCAAAACGACCGGGCGGTTAAGGTTAAACATTGATCTTCACGGTATCCTTCAAGACACCGTCAAGACCTCCGAAGACAGTCAGACGATCCACCTTGTCCGTCACCTTCTCGAGCGTCTCCAGCTCCTTCAGGCGCAACAGGGTAGGGTTCTCCTGCATCAGCTTTGCGGTGTTCAGCAGCGAACGGGTCGCTGCGGTCTCTTCGCGCCGCTTGATGACATTCGCCTGGGCCGCCTTTTCAGCCTGCACGACCTGGTTGAGGATCTCCTTCATCTCACCCGGTAGGATGATGTCCTTGAGTCCGACGCTACGCAGGCAGAAGCCATTCTCCGCCGCACGTTCTGCGACCTTTTCGAACACCTCCCGGTCGACGTGCTCCTTGTCTTCCAGCAGCTTGTCCAGGTCCCGCGAACCCACCGCCTGACGCAGTGCAAACTGCAGTTCACGGTAGATCCAGTCCAGCGGCTGTTGCAGCTGAGTGCGTGCCTTCAGTGGATCGACCACCTGGTACTGGGCACCCAGGTTCAGGCGCAGAGAGACCTTGTCGCGGGAAAGGATCTCCTGACCCTGGACCTCCATCGCCTGGATACGGGTATCCATCTGCTCCACAGTGACATGACGCTTAACCGACCAGAAGGCGTGAAAGCCAGGCTGCAGGGTCTGGATGAACTTGCCATCCACCACCAGCAGACCGACGTGGTTATCCGCCACCTCTACACTCTTGACGTAGAGCTGTAGTTCCCGTGCTGCATTGGCACCGCGAGTGTGGAAGACAACATCCACCTGGGTCTTACTCAACTGCAGACTCTCCTCTGGATCGACCCGCTCCACACGCAGGGAGTAGGGGGCCTTCCAGTAGATCTTGCGACCGCCCGGAGGAATCAACTCGAGGAACTGCTCTTCCCGGTAGACAAGACCGATCTCTTGATCAGTCATGGCGACCATCTCCAGATGCGGTTGCAGTAGTTCGCCTGCGGTCTTCATCAGAATCTCTGCGTGCTTGTTACTGCATACTGACTGACCCAGATCGTAACGTTCAACCGCTACCCGACCCAGGGGATCGAAGAAACGATAGACACCCGCTTCCAGCACCTTGGTCAGCTGACGGTTATGAAACAGCAAGCCGCGTTCGTGCTGGGCCACAACGAAACGCTTAAACATAAACATTGTTTTCTCCTTGTAAGTTAATCGTTATTTGCCTTTACGAAGTACACCGAAGGATGCACTTCGTAAAAGCTCGGCCCCACACTCGTATTGCGGACCCGGCCGGATCATGGGGGCGGACAGTTACACGCTCAGCTGTAAGCTGCGGACACTCCCTTGCCGCAGATGCAGGTGATGGCATAACCGCTGGCCTCTATGCGTCTTGCCAGGCACAGGCAAAACGAGTGCTGCAAGTTGATGAGACAGTGTCTCAACCCCTTGCCGGGGCTTTGCCAGGGTTTCATAAATGAAGTAGAGGCGAATTAACGCCGAGGCCCGAGGGCCATAGTCTGGATAGGAGGATTCGAACCTCCGTCCAATCGATTAAAGGTCGATTGCTCTACCGTACTGAGCTATATCCACAGGGTGTCATCCGAATACTCCAGTGCGGTACACAGGCTTGCATGGCAAACTGTGCCGGCAGGCCATACAGAGACCTGACCGCTGTCACTCAAGCATCCAATGAGGACCTGGTTCACCGGTCGGGAGTCGAACCCGTACCGGTGAGATTGATTAAGTTCTAAAATAATCGTTTCGATTGATACCGTCGAAACGTTTGCTACGCATACAACAACGCTTAAAAGCGTTTGTTGGAACCGCAAGGGCAGAGATCATTTCGCCCCAGTTTTTCAGTTAGCGCCTTATTGCCATGTACCTTACGAATGCCACGTTTAACTTGGGTTTCCGAGGGGTAACCCAGACGTCGCTTGCTCATGCATTCGAAAGGAATGGTGAAGGTTGGTTTTTCTCTTCGAGCACATCTTGCACCTCCATATAATCTGATGTTCAACTGGTAGGGATGGTGAGATTCGAACTCACAACCCACAGGGTCTAAGCCTGCTGCGTCTGCCAGTTGCGCCACATCCCCAATCTGTAAGTGATTCAGTGGAGTGGGGTATCCGAATCTCTTACTTGCCTGCAGGAATCGTTTGATTCCTCCCCTGAATTTGGTCCGTCTCCATTTTGAAAACGGACCGGTGCTGCGGGAATCTCCGGCTGGGATCTCCTATCGGTATCTCCCCTCGCACTGCACTGTTGCGCTTACCGTCGGCTCGAACAACAGCACTACCTCTTGTCCCTGGCAACGTCGATTCAGTTGACACTCCCGGCCCGTAACCGAGAGCGGGGGGATGAGGCTTGCTTGGTATCTGCCCCAAGCGGCTAAATCTGTACCTGTCCAAAATGGACAGGCCTGATTGTTTTCCAAGTTGTAAAAGAGCGTCCCGGGTATCAAGCCGGGTTTCCCGAGGCATAAAAAAACCCCCGGGGTCTGCACCAGCCGGGGGTCTTCTCCGGAAGGTGCCGTTAAATCAGGACACCTTCCAACAACTGAATATTAGAGGCGTCACGTCATACCGAATTCAATCTCGGTGCCGAGCAAAGCGAGAGCGGGTTGAGCTGGGTCTAAGCGATAGTCCAGACAAACCTGTCCCGTCCGCAAAACGGCGGCTGAGTCAAAATTGTTATCGAGTATCGAACGCATAGATGTTCTCTGTGGTTGATTTAAAAAAAAGGTTTTCCCTTCAACTTGGAGCGCAAGTATAATCGCAAATTCTATTAATGCAAGAGTATTTTTTGCAAATGACAAAAATTTTATCAAGCCAGTCCCGAAGCAAAGATCCAGTTGCGGTAAAGATCGGTAAACGCATCGCACAAGCGAGAAAGATGGCCGGATTCAGTAGTGCCAAGACGTTCCGCAAAAAGTTACCCAAGTGGCCGGAGAATCGTCTCTCCTGGTATGAGGCCGGTTACTCCATGCCTCATCCAAGTCACGTTGAGGTTATTGCCAAGATAACCGGCACCTCCGCCTGTTGGATTATGTTCGGTCTCGGTCCGATTCGCTCTGGAGAGCGAGACCTGCAGGCGGTGCGACATCAAAATCTGGTCTTCCTCTTTCAGCAGGCGGAAGCGTCGTCGGCGCAGGCAATGAGTGATTTTCTAATCGGTTTGAAACTGGAAGCGG
>JBNKMQ010000124.1:0-7585 GCA_050293225.1 Sedimenticolaceae bacterium | reverse complement strand
ATGCCATCCTGGTCTGTGCCACCGAACTGCGCAGTGATGAAGAGATCGAGCAGTATCGCAACGGGTTAGAGAAGGTTATAGCGGCCTAGGCGGATATTGCGCTAATCGAATTAAGTATTAAACGGCCAGACAATAATTGGTCGATATGGAACAGAGATGATTTACGAACAATCGAGAAGTGGACGTCGCGCCACCGCACAATCCAATTTCGCAGCCGGTGATTTGTCAGGTATCCCGTCAGAGATGCTGAGGGAATCACCGGTGGGACTGCCGGAGGTCTCCGAGATGCAGGCGGTACGCCACTACACCCGGCTTTCGCAGAAGAACTTCTCCATCGATACCCACTTCTATCCCCTGGGCTCCTGTACCATGAAGTACAATCCCCGGGCCTGTAACACCCTGGCCAGTCTGCCGGGATTTCTCTCCCGCCATCCGTTGGCGCCGGATATCCATAGCCAGGGATTCATGGCATGCATGTACGAGTTACAGGAGATACTCAAGCATGTGACCGGCATGCATGCGGTCTCTCTTTCGCCGGCGGCGGGTGCCCAGGGTGAGTTCGCCGGCGTGGCGATGATTCGTGCTTACCATGATGCCAGGGGCGATGATGCCCGCAATGAGATCCTGGTGCCCGATGCGGCCCATGGCACCAATCCCGCCTCTGCGGTGATGTGCGGTTACAAGACCCGCGAGATCCCTACTGGACCCGATGGGGATATCGATGTGGAGGCACTGAAACAGGCCCTGGGTCCGCAGACTGCAGGCATCATGCTGACCAATCCCTCCACCGTTGGTGTCTTCGAGCGACGGATCAAAGAGATCGCCGGACTGGTACATGAGGCCGGTGGCCTGCTCTACTACGATGGCGCAAACCTGAACGCCATTTTAGGCAAGGTGAGACCGGGTGATATGGGTTTCGATGTGATCCACATGAACCTGCACAAGACCTTCTCCACCCCTCATGGCGGAGGTGGGCCTGGTGCGGGACCTGTGGGTGTGAGTCAACGTCTGGAGCCCTATCTGCCGGTACCCATGGTCGACTTCGATGGTAGCAACTATCTCTGGCTGACCGAGAAGGAGCGGCCTGAGACTATCGGTCGTCTCTCTGCCTTTGCCGGTAATGCTGGCGTGCTGTTACGCGCCTATGTCTATGCCCGACTGCTGGGTCGGGAGGGAATGCACCGGGTGGCAGAGTTCTCGACCCTGAACGCCAACTATCTGATGAAGCGTCTGATGGAGGCGGGCTTCGATGCCGCCTATCCGCAACGGCGTGCCAGTCACGAGTTTATCCTGACGCTGAAGAGACAGGCCAAGGAGTTGGGCGTCAATACCATGGATTTCGCCAAGCGAATGCTTGATTACGGTGTGCATGCGCCGACCACCTACTTTCCCCTGCTGGTGCCAGAATGTCTCCTGGTTGAGCCGACCGAGACCGAAGCGAAAGAGGATCTCGATGGCTTTATTGAAATTATGAAGACCATCAAACAGGAAGCTGAAACTCAGCCCGACCTGGTAAAACAGGCACCTCACACCATGCCGGTTCGAAGGCTGGATGATGTGCGTGCTGCCCGTGAGCTGGATCTTGCCTGGAAGGGACCCTAAGACTATCTTCGGTCTTTATAACGGATATCTTTTGCCACTCGGCGCTAAATAAACCAGGGATTGGTATACTACAACCCACTCGAATCGAACGGTTAACAACCTCCCGCTTACCTGCGGGTTGAGATGCCGTGCACTACCATCGTTTCATTACCTTTTAAGCGGTAATAATAAAAAGAGGTCAGTTTAATATGTCTGCTTTGATCTGTGGATCCTTCGCTTTTGACACCATCATGGTCTTTCACGATCACTTCAAGAACCATATCTTGCCGGAGCAGGTGCATATACTGAACGTCTCCTTTCTGGTGCCCGATCTGCGTCGGGAGTTCGGTGGTTGTGCCGGAAATATCGCCTACAATCTAAACATGCTTGGGGGAGAGGGTAAGCCGGTGGGTACCATCGGTGAAGATTTCGCTCCCTATGCCCAGTGGATGGATGAGTGTGGCGTCAGTCGTGATCATCTCAAGGTGATTCCCGGTAGCTATACCGCCCAGGCCTATATCACCACCGACAAAGACGATAACCAGATAACCGCCTTCCACCCGGGTGCCATGAACCAGGCCCATGAGATCGATGTCTCAAAGATAGATGGTTGCACTTTGGGAATGGTCTCGCCGGATGGGCGTCAGGGCATGATCGACCATGCGGCTCAGTTTGCCGAAGCCGGCGTGCCATTCATATTCGATCCGGGTCAGGGCATGCCGATGTTCAATGGCGATGAGCTGTTGAAATTCGCCGAGCAGGCGAACTGGCTCGCCTTCAACGACTATGAGGCCAAGTTGATGGTGGAGCGCACCGGTCTGAGCCTGCCGCAGTTGGCTGAGCGAGTCGATGCAGTAATCGTAACTCGGGGTGGAGAGGGCTCTCAGATCCTGACCCGGGAAAAGAGCCATGAGATTCCCGTGGCACCGGCAAAGGCTTTGGTTGATCCTACCGGTTGTGGCGATGCCTACCGGGCTGGTCTACTCTATGGCCTGATGAATGAGATGGACTGGGAGACCACCGGACGCATCGCTGCACTCATGGGTGCGATCAAGATCGAGCAGGCGGGGACACAGAACCACTTTGTCTCCAAAGAGGCCCTTGCGCATCGGTTTGAGCAGGCCTTCGACTACCGTTTTTAACTAAGACTATTGGTAACAGCTATGGCCGGACACTTTACAAAGAGCGACTTCGTTCCACTCAATCTTGCGATCCTCACAGTCTCCGACAGTCGCACCGAGGAGAATGACAAGTCTGGCGATACCCTGAAGGAGCGGGCAACCAAGGCCGGGCACAAGGTGGTGGAGAAGTGCATCGTACCGGACGACATCTATCAGATGCGTGCCACCGTCTCCCGCTGGATTGCTGATACCGGTGTGCATGTCGTTGTCTCCACCGGTGGCACCGGTATCACCGGCCGGGACAGTACACCGGAGGCGATGCTCCCCCTGTTCGATAAAGAGATAGAGGGCTTTGGTGAACTCTATCGTAGCGTCTCATTTGAAGAGATCGGCCCCTCCACCATCCAGTCGCGCTGTATCGCCGGCCTGGCCAACGGTACCCTGATCTTCTGCCTGCCTGGTTCCACGGGCGCCTGCCGCACCGGCTGGGACAAGATATTGGAGGCCCAGCTCGATATCCGCACCCGTCCCTGTAACTTTGCGCAGATGTTTCCCCGCATGATGGAGGAGTAGAAGAGATATGGCGGACTGCGGCTGCGACACTCATCAGGCATCAGCAATCAAATCCTATGATGAGGCGCTGGCCTATCTGCTGGCGCAGGCGTCCCCTATCACTGAGACCGAGATTGTGCCCCTGGAACAGGCCCTGGACCGGGTGCTCGCAGTCGCTGTGCAAAGCCAAGTGGATGTGCCGCCCTGGGATAACAGCGCCATGGATGGATATGCGCTCAAAGCTTCCGATCTGACTCAGCACAATAGTCTGCGGGTGGCGCAACGTATCGCTGCCGGTTCCTGTGGCACTGATCTTCAGCCAGGTACGGCGGCCCGTATCTTTACCGGCGCGCCGGTACCACCCGGTGCCGATGCGGTGGTGATTCAGGAGGTCTGCTCTGTCGATGGTGACAGCTTGACCATATCTGAAACGGTGAAACCCGGAGATAACATCCGCCGTGCCGGAGAAGATATCCTGCAGGGAGAGACGATCCTGGAAAAGGGGACAAAGCTCTCGCCGCAACAGTTGGGTCTTGCCGCCTCGGTGGGTGTCGCTGAGCTGGAGGTCTATCGACGTCTGAAGGTGGCGATCCTCTCCAGTGGGGATGAGCTGGTGATGCCGGGGGGAGAGCTGGGGCCGGGACAGATCTACAACTCCAATCAATTCTCCCTGGCTGGTCTGCTGCAGCGCATGGGTTGCGAAGTGATCCAGCTGGGTATGGTGGAAGATACCCTGGAGGCGACTTGCGAGGCCCTGCGTCGTGGCGCTGAGGCGGCCGATCTGATCCTGGCGTCGGGAGGTGTTTCCGTCGGTGAGGAGGATCATGTGAAGCCTGCTGTGGAGCGGCTGGGTTCACTCGATATGTGGAAGGTCGCGGTACGTCCCGGCAAGCCCATCGCATATGGTCATGTCAGTGGCACGCCTTTTCTGGGTGCGCCGGGAAATCCGGTCTCTATCTTCATTACCTTCACCATGTTCAGTCGGCCTTTTATCCTGCGCATGCAGGGGGTAGAAGGGGATATCACGCCACTCTCATATAGAGTGAATGCCGGTTTCGATAAGGCGGGCACCGATCCGCGTTGTGAATATGCCCGCGCCAGGATAGTGCGTGATGAGCAGGGTCGGTCGGTGGCAAAGCTCTACACCAATAACTCCTCCGGTGTGCTCAACTCCATGGCCTGGGCGGATGGCTTTGTGGTCCTGCCGGTGATGACTGAGATCTCCCCCGGCGACAGCATCGAATTTATTCCCTTCAGTGAGCTGATGAGATGATAGAGCTACGCTATTTTGCCCGCTTCAGAGAAGAGCTGGGTGTGGATGCGGAGGAGCTGGAGATCAAGGGTGAACCGACCCTGGAGGATCTGCTGGCTGAATTACGCGACAGGGGAGGGGCCTGGGCCTGGCTGTTCGCACCGGACCAGCGTGTGATGATGGCGGTCAATCAAGAGGTTGCCGATCTTGCGACTTCGGTTAAGGATGGGGATGAGGTCGCCTTTTTCCCGCCTGTAACCGGTGGCTGAAGCATGAAATATATCCACATCCAGAGTGAACCTTTGGATCCCCATTACGAGGTCGATCAACTGCGGGCGGATAATCCTGCCATCGGTGGTGTGGTGAGCTTTATCGGCCTGATGCGGGATATGAATCAAGGTGACCAGGTCAGTCGGCTTTTTCTCGAGCACTACCCGGGTATGACGGAGAAGGCGCTGGAGAGGATCGTCGATGAGGCGATGGATCGATGGGAGCTGGAGGCAGTCCGGGTGGTCCATCGGGTGGGTGAAATGTCCCCTACAGATCCGATTGTTGTGGTGGCTGTCGCGTCTTCACACCGAAAAGAGGCCTTTCTTGGCTGTGAATTTGTTATAGACTATCTAAAGACACGGGCGCCTTTCTGGAAAAAAGAGGTGACAGCGGGGGGCGAACGCTGGGTGGATGCCCGAGACAGCGATACAAAAGCAGAGGAAAAGTGGCTCGGAAAGAGCGCTTCAAATAATTAAAGAAACCCTCTGTATTGCCGCTGAGTCTACTAATGTGATGATCAAGGATTCAAATAGGCTGTATCCATGGATAAACGACACAAAATCAGACTTGGAGCGCTATGCGTCTGCATAGTAACGGTTACCCCTGCTTGGGCAATAGACACCGCGATAACAGCCAAACTGGGTAGTTTAGGGCTCGGTGTGGAGGGTACTTTTGGTCTGACCGAGCAATTCAATGCCCGTTTGGGGCTGAATAAGCTCTCCTACGATCGTAGCGAGACGGTTTCCGATATCGACTACGACCTGGATCTGGAGCTGCAGTCGTTCTCCGTACTGGCGGATTGGCACCCCTTTCGTTCGGAATTTCGCTTCACCGCCGGTTTGATGAGTAACGGTAATGAGCTGACAGGTTCATCAGTCGCTCAAAGTGTGAATATCAATGGAACAGATTATGCCGTTGGGCTTGATTCGAAGCTCGATTTTGACTCCACTGCGCCCTATTTTGGCATCGGCTGGGGCAATGCGGTTGCCGCCGATAAGGGTTGGGGATTTAATGTGGATCTGGGCATCATGTATCAGGGCTCTGGAAATGTGACTCTAACGCCGACAGGGCCCAATGCATCATTAGTGTCCAGCGATGATCTGGCAGCTGAGGAGCGGGACTTCGAGGACGATATCAGGGACTACAAGTACTATCCGGTATTCTCATTCGGGGCTTCATACAAGTTCTAAGCGAGACAAACCGCATAAAAAACCGGCCGTTGTAGCCGGTTTTTTTATGCGCTATCCAGTAACGGACAGGCTGATAGGTGATTGGTGTTTCAGGGGATATAAAAAAATCGCCGGTATGACGCACTGCATCCCGGCGATGATTGATTGGAAGGGGGTTATTTCTTGCTGGAGTGAAGCAGGACTTGTTCGAAGATGTTCCGCTTAATCCGGCTTCTCAGTGGCTCCGGCAGGCGGTGCCAGGCCTTGGCGACCTCGGTAGCCTCTTCATCAAGGACGGTACTGCCTTCTTCGCCAAACATCAGCCAGGCAGGATTGACATCCAGTACCTGGGCGATCTCGTCGATCTTTCTGGGCCGCAGGCTCTTGCCGTTCTCGATTTTCTGAATAACCGCCTGGTTGGTGCCAGCACGTAGCGCCAGCTCTTCCTGGGTCCAGCCACGCTCCCGTCTTTTACGTCTCAGCCGAGATCCTAGTGTGTCCATTTTACGCGGTATGTATGTCTCAAATTTCTGTGCGTGTGCGTAAGTCATAGTCCTTCCTGTTTGGATGCCTGTGTTTGATTTGCATCGTTGTACGAGATAGCGGCGATGCATTCAAAAACTTGACATTCGGCAGAAACCCGTCGCTATGTCTGAGAAATAAATTCCGTTAGACGGGAGGAATGTGACTCATTTCACGGAATTCTATCACGATGATGGTGTCGGTTTTCTGCAAATTTACAAATATTTGGCGGATTCGTGAACCTCATTCCTTGTGGTACTATTCGCGACCATGATTATTTACCCTGAAATCGACCCTGTACTGGTTTCAATCGGTCCGTTTGAGCTCTTTTCCAATACGCTTGGGCCACTGGATGTTCATTGGTATGGAGTGATGTATCTCATCGGTTTCCTAGGTGGCTGGTGGCTGGGGCGGGTCCAGGCGGCCAGGCCCTGGAGTGTCTGGACTGCCCAGCAGGTCGATGACATGGTCTTCTACATCGTGCTCGGTGTGGTTTTGGGGGGGCGGGTCGGTTATATGTTCTTCTACGGCCTGGATGGGCTGATGGCCGATCCCCTGTCGATTTTTCGAGTCTGGGAAGGGGGAATGTCGTTTCACGGCGGGCTCATGGGCGTGCTGCTGGCGATGTGGCTCTTTGCCAGGCGAAACGGACGGACCTTCTTCGATGCCACTGATTTCGTCGCGCCGATCGTTACCATTGGCTTGGGAGCCGGTCGCCTGGGCAACTTTATCAATGCTGAGCTTTGGGGCGGACCTACCACCCTGCCGTGGGGCATGCAGGTGCCCTGCGGGGCTGCGCCAGGATTATGTGCGCGGGTTGGCCAGTCTGCGGATGGGCTCAACTCGTTGCCGGTTCACCCCAACCAGTTGTATGAGTTCTTTCTGGAAGGCGTGTTACTGCTGACGATTCTCTGGTTTTTTTCCGCCAAGGCGCCTCCCCGGATGGCGGTTTCAGGTTTATTTTTACTCTGTTATGGCACATTCAGGTTTTTAGTGGAATTTGTACGCATGCCTGATGCCCATATTGGCTATCTGGCTTATGGCTGGGTGACCATGGGGCAGGCCCTTAGCGCCCCGATGATCTTTTTTGGGATTCTTTTATTGACTTTGGCCTACCG
>JBNKMQ010000123.1:0-4758 GCA_050293225.1 Sedimenticolaceae bacterium | reverse complement strand
GGTCGATCAGATCGCGCTGTTCTCCCTGCATGTGTGAGATATCCAGTGGCTCCGAAAGCATTCCCTGGGTTTCAGCCTGTCGCGTCAGTTCAATCTGCAGTTGATGCAGTACCATCATCGCCTCGGGATGGGCCGAGAGGCCCTCGAAGTCGGATATCTCCGGCATGCGGAAGGTCTGCATCTCATCGGGCAGCTCGAGGATATCGAGGTTGGCGCCATCGGCCTCTTCCGGCTGAGAGCCGGCGCCGATGTTAGTAATGGGGATATGAGTCTCTTGCATAACCTCTCTCCAGTCAGTGACAGGCCTGTTCGGCGCTGATCACGGGAACAGCGAATCCACGCAACCCGGATGGCTCGGCAGTGAGCAGCTTGCCGATCTCAGAGAGATAGACATCCCAATCCTGCATACGGGTGATGGCGCCGATATACTCTCCATCCCGCAGGTGGACCAGTGCCGGCCAGCTGTCGAAGGGGAAGCGCGCCTGCAGCTTTCTCTCACAACTGCGCTCGACCACTGCCAGATTGAAGCGATCACCAAACTCCTGCATCAATAGTGGCAATACCACGGCCACGTCATTGCTCTCAGGAAACTGCACCGGGTTCTCGGTGAAGAAGAGCCAGACACTGGCGTGCTGCTGGATAAACGCTTCTAGTGAATCCTCATCCACCAGCGTGACACCCTTGCCCTCGATCAGCGCTTTAATCAATGGAGATGGCATTGTCAGACTCCTGAAGCCGGTTCGCTCGGCTTGGGTTGAAGATGTTCCGGCAACCGGGGTTCCCGTTCTATCAGATCCTGGAATAGATGCGTGACGTCACTGTTACCCTGGGTCGCCAACTGCAGGGCTCGCAGGGCCTGCTGAATCCTGTTTGCATCCAGTTCGCTCAAAACCTCTCTGGCGCTGTCGAGAAAGACCAGCAACCAACTGCCCACCGGCTGCTCACCCACCAGAAGGGTATCGACTTGGCGACGCTCACCCATCCCCTGGCAGAGGGCATATCCCGGCTCCACCGAGACAACCTGCATGGGCAGACCGATACACATCAGTCGCCACCGCCGTTACGGTATTTATCCAGGTGGGCATCCACGTCGACGGAGAGGCCGCCGCCGGACAGACCCGGTTGAGGCTGCGGCCGAAAACCGTCCATCTGCAGTACCCGTTCGTCACCCACACGACAGGCCTGAGTCTCTGCGGGGCGCTCCGCTTCATAGCGGTTCATATCGGAGATGGCACCCTGAGCCAGCGTATCGGGCACTATCTGCTGATCTCTGCGACGACCCT
This sequence comes from Sedimenticolaceae bacterium, assembly GCA_050293225.1. Lineage (GTDB taxonomy): Bacteria > Pseudomonadota > Gammaproteobacteria > Chromatiales > Chromatiaceae > Thiodiazotropha. Next base: position 3,475 of record JBNKMQ010000123.1, on the reverse strand, counting down.
GCACACCAAAGTTGGCGAGATACGCCAGTACCATTTGGATAGCGGGATCGATCTGCGCCTTCACCTCATCCCGCAGACTGCCGCCGTAGTCCTCCAGCTCAACCGGCTGAACACCAAGCAGGAGGAGATGATCGGGGTAGTCGCCCAGCATCTCCGCCATAGCGAGGACCTCCTGGAAACCGGTCTGGTGCAGGCTGACCTTTTTAGCACCGAGGAACTTGGGGACCTCATCCCCTTCAACCCGTTTCAGGCTGCCACCGGGCAGACCGTAGTCGACAGCGTCCAGGACCACCAGGATGTCGGCTTCACGGATATGCTGAACCAGGTAGATCCCCTGGGTACCTCCATCCATCAGCCGGACATTTTGCGGAAATTCGTAACGACGCTGCAGGGTCTCCAGGGCACGCACGCCAAAGCCCTCATCGGCCCAGAGCAGATTGCCGATACCGAGAATGAGTACTCTGGGTTCAGCCGCCATTGCAATCTCCGCTTATAGAATCGTATGAGAGGTGTGGCAATGGACGTGCCAAAAGAGGACTGACGGTCTATGTAGCTGTTATATCAGAGATTTATATAGACAAATCGGGACAGACGAGATAAAACCGGTTAATTGGTTACCACATTGCGCAAAATACGGACAGTTATCTTACAAATATGACGCGCACTCAGATTTTTTCCTGACAAAAAGTCAGGTTATTTTTCAACTGCAGCCTCAGATCGGTAACTCGGCTTGCGCTTGCAGGCCACTTAAGGAGATAGGGGAATGGACTAAGTCGACTTCCCTGCGAAACGAACCGCCAACACATCACACTCAGCACCATGCAGCACACCACTGGCGGTAGAGCCGAGTATCCTCTGCAGGCCGTGTCTACCGTGGCTGCCGAGAACAATCAGATCTATCCCCTCTTCCTGAGCGACTCGAACGATCTCCATCGCCGGAGAGCCAACCTCGATAAATCGAGCGGCATCCTTAATGCTGTATTTCTCTGCCACTGATGCGAGATTCTCCCGCGCCTTGTCGACAAATTGCCGCTCCAGATCGAGATCGAGGTCGAAGGGGATGGGGCTATCCGGCGGATAAAGATAGGCCGCATACTCCACCACATGAATTAAGCTGATTTGAGACTTGTATATCCCCGCCAACTGCAACGCCCTGTCGATGACACAACTCGACTCGGAGGAGAAATCAACGGCGATGAGTATATGTTGATAATCTGCCATGGCTGCCTTCCTTAATCTGACATGACCGTATCGATTGAATGGTGGAGTCTATCCTCTCAATCAATACACAAAGTCATCCATAACAATGGCAGAAGAAGGCTAGCTCCCCACAAGCTTCAATCATTCTTACTTGAAGTATGGCACTGATTTACGCGAAGTGTGTCTATTCGTATGATGGCGATGTCAAATTCACTGTCCACTGAGACAAACTAAGAAAGATAAGCCGATGAAGACAGGTTTTCTCACCCTCGAAACCCATGCGGATCACCTCGGCCTGGTGCGCGTTAAGATCTGGGACCAGCTACCTGAGCTCAAGCCTCAAGCGGACGGCTCTGAGATCCGCTATCTTGCCAGATTCAGGGATATTGAAGCAGGACGAATGCATGTGCAGAACATGATGCACAGCTCACTGGTCGATCTGGAGGATCGGATCTATCGACAGGATCTGGACGAGATGATCGCCTGCGTCGAGGCGGATAACCTGGATCACAGCCGCATCTGGATCGACCCTGGACTCGACCAGGATGAGCAAAAGCACATCGAGCAACTGGTGCAGAAACACCAGTCTGAGCAGAAGTGGGCAGACCTGATCTGGCGCGGCGTCGGTATCGCCGGGATTATTCTGTTGGTGATTACCGCCCTGAAACTATAGACCTCAATCGGGGATCTTCACCACTGTGCGTCCACGGATCTTGCCGGCCAGTATCTCTTCCGCCGCCTGGGGCAACTGATCGAACCCGATCTCAACCGTCATCCGTTCCAGCATCTCCAGATCCAACTCCTGCTCCAGTCGTTTCCAGGCCCGCTCCCGCTTCTGCAATGGCGCCATTACGGAGTCGATCCCGAGCAGAGCGACCCCACGGAGAATGAACGGCGCTACGGAAGTCGGCAGATCCATCGACTCAGCCAAACCACAGGCGGCGACCGCCCCGCCATAGTGGATCTGACTGAGGACATTGGCCAGGGTGTTACCACCGGCCACATCAATAGCCGCTCCCCAGCGCTCCTTGGACAGGGGCTTTGCCTTGCCGGAGAACTGATGCCTGTCGACGATCTCAGCGGCACCCAGGGATTTGAGATAATCCTCCTCTTCGGGACGTCCGGTAGAGGCCACTACCCGATAGCCTGCCCTGGCCAGAAGTGAGACTGCCACACTCCCCACACCACCGGCCGCGCCGGTCACCAGAATATCCCCCACATCCGGGGTGATACCCTGATCTTCCAGGGCCATGACACAGAGCATCGCGGTATAACCGGCGGTACCTATCGCCATTGCCTGACGAGGGGTGAAGGCCTCCGGCAGAGGCACCAGCCAATCCGCCTTCACCCGGGCGACGCCGGCGAAGCCGCCGCTATGTACCTCACCGACACCAAAGCCGTTGAGTACAACTTTGTCTCCTGGCTGAAATCGACTCTGGTCAGACTCGACAACCTCTCCAGCAAAGTCGATCCCCGGCACCAGAGGGAATCGTCTCACCACCGGCGCCTTGCCGGTAAGCGCCAGACCGTCTTTATAGTTGAGCGCCGAGTAGGCCACGCGAACGGTCACATCCCCCGGCATCAGATCATCCAGAGTGAGCTCAGCCCTATCACATTGCTGCCCTGCTTCGGTCTTGCTGATTTGGTAGGCGGGGAATTTTTTACTCATGGTCTCTCTCCTCTGATTTTGCGCAGATGTTATTTGTCTGACAAATACATGTCAAACAATTATGCATTCAGTGGTACCATCTACTCCTACCCAAGATTTCACCGAGAACCAACCCGTGCAGCATGAACCCATCATAAAAACCAGCATATCCAAACAGATAGCAGAACAACTGAGACATGCCATCGTGCAGGGGAAGTTTCAAACCGGCGAGCGTCTCCCTACCGAGGATGAGCTGGCCAAGCGCTATGGTGTCTCCCGGGCGACTGTCAGGGAGGCCCTGAAACGCCTGGCGGCACAGAACCTGATACGCTCCCGCCGGGGACCCGCCGGTGGAAATTTCGTCACCCAACCCACCCACGAGGAGCTGGCGGAGTCCCTCAGCGGTGCAGCCACCCTACTGGTGGGACTGGGGAGCATGAGCATCGAAGAGATCATTGAGGCACGACGCGTGCTGCAGGGAGGCTGTCTGAAGCTGGCGATTGAGAAGGCGACTGAAGCGCAGATCGCACAAGTGGCCCAGGCCCTCGAGCGTCAGTCAGAACCAAGCCTGTCTGATGAGGCCTTCTGTCAGGCGGATGTCGCTTTTCACCGCGCACTGGTCGACGC
>JBNKMQ010000122.1:0-1506 GCA_050293225.1 Sedimenticolaceae bacterium | reverse complement strand
ATGGCGATTGGGGTTGCATGACCCATGGTCGCGCAAAATAACTTATTCAATGGCCGCATCAAGGTGTTATCAGTTTATCGTTGACATCGAGCAGTGGCACACGATACTGCAGCAGGATCTGTTGGATATCAGGTGCGAGTTTATCCAGAAGTCCATTCAATTGATGTTTCCAGGCGCTCTCCCTGCGGCGTATGCCCATCGAGACGTTGAACGCCAGTTGTACGTCGTCGATCCTGGCGGGCAAGGGCAAGACTTGCAGCGCAACGCTCTGTTTAGCGGCGGCATAGCCGGCGATGGGTCCCCAGATGACGGCGACGTCGATCACCCCCTTGGCGACATCTTCCACCGCATTGGTTGCCGGTGAGTATAAACGCGTATCGACGGTGCGTTGATAGGGTCGAACCCGCTGCATGAGGCCACGTTTAGTCAGCAGGGTGGCGGGTGGTGTGCCTGCGACGACGCCTAAGTTGAGTTCAGCCAGGGCAGGATCGTCCAGCGAATTGATCTGCAGTCCCGAGTCTTTTCGATAGACCAGGGTGTACACGGAGCGGTAATAGGGGTTGGTGTTTTGCAGCGTCTCGTTAACTGAAGTCACCCCCATGACAAGGTCGCAGAGTCTGATTTTCAGTGTGTTTCTGACGAAACCAATGGTCTGTGGCCACCAGTGATAGCGTAGCTTTCGGTCGAGTCTGTCAGCGATCAGTTGGGCGATCTTGTTCTCAAAACCCTCCATCTCCTGATTGGAAAATGGCAGGTGGTTTGGGTCTCCGCAAACCGTAAGATAGGTTTGATTCCTCGCTTCGTTGCTCTGTGTTGCATACAGCGGTGAAGTCGATGCAAGACAGGAAAGCAGCAGCAGACAGAGATACAGATTCCTCGACAGCAGAAGACATTTGGGAACTGTAGATGGCATTCTGTTGGTTTCCCTAGACTCTATCCTCTGATGAGGGCGTTAACTTCGCTGCCGCCTGCCTCACTCCAGCGTATTCGCGGCAGACACAAAGTCAATGATCAGCTAAGCAGGGTAGGGCCTACTTGTCAGCGATCAGTTTTTCTTCACCTTTGGGAATCTCTCCGGCCGGGTAGGCCCGATAACACCATCGGCGCGTGCCTTGAGATAGGCATAGATATCCGACAGATTCTCAACGATATCGACGTTCTGGGCAAAGGATGGCATGATCCGGTTATCCAGGCCCTGACGTCCACTGATGACGACATTCACGAAATCACCCCAGCTCATGACCTTGAGTGATTCCATCAGGGCAGGTGCATAAGAACTGCCCAATCCTGCGGGCCCGTGGCATACGTGGCAATCTGCATGGTAGCGGCGGAAGCCGTTATAGGTGCCGAAGTCCACTTTGCCGTCTTCGTAATAGTAGGGCTGCCCCGGGGAAGGCGTAAAATCCTTGTACCCGGCCAAGGATGATGCTGAATACCCAGAGATTGAAGAGGTGAGGACGATGGCCGCCAGTATAGCGGACTTGCTGAGATTAAAATGCATGGTTT
>JBNKMQ010000121.1:0-2461 GCA_050293225.1 Sedimenticolaceae bacterium | reverse complement strand
CATCGATGAAGCGCAGATGAGCGATGATGAGCGCGACCTGGCAGCACGCCTGATGAGGATCAACCACACCGGGGAGGTATGCGCCCAGGCCCTCTACCAGGGCCAGGCTTTGACCGCGAAACTACCGGATGTACGCGACTCCATGGAACGTGCGGCGCAGGAGGAGAACGACCATCTGGCATGGTGTGAGACACGGCTTAAAGAACTCGACAACAGGAAGAGTCTGCTCAATCCGTTCTGGTACGCCGGCTCTTTACTGATCGGCGCGGCGGCGGGGCTGGCCGGTGACAAATGGAGCCTCGGCTTCGTCGCCGAGACCGAGCACCAGGTCGAAGCCCATTTGAACGACCACATGAGCCGCATTCCGGCTCAGGACCAGAAGAGTCTCGCCATCATCGAACAGATGAAAGAGGATGAGATCCACCATGCGACGGTGGCGCTGGAAGCAGGTGGTGCGGACCTTCCGGCACCGGTCAGACTGGCAATGAAACTGACATCGAAAGTAATGACAAAGTCGGTCTTCTACCTCTGAGGTCTACCCTGAGACCGGTCAACCCGCGTTGGGGAGCACTTCTGAGACTTCACTCTCCACTACCTGATGGCGGTCCACCAAACTGACCTGTACCGCCAATGTCAAACCAAAACCGAGTAAGACCAACACCAGAACCACGGCAAAGAAGTCCGGTTTATGATGGTGATGATGTCTGTTCATTTACCTTGCAAGCCTATTCAATAACTTAACTAAGATTATTCGTGTGGTTTTCCAGCTTAACTTAGACCCCGATCACGTTGTTGTCCAAATTCTGGTCAATTAAATACCCAATTTACTAAACAGTGATTAAGATCAGATTAATCACCATGAATCTATTGGGTACCTTTCTGCGCACTCTCAGTTGCACCCATTTCAGAAAGCAGTGCCGAAACCTCGGTATGCTTGCCCCTGTTCGACAGTCCAAGGGCGGTGTTACCCGCCTTATCCACGGCATTCACATCGACGCCACGCTGCAACAACAGACGAACGACCTCGAGATGCCCGAATGCGGATGCCTCTATGATAGGTGTGATCCCCCTCGCATCGGCGAGATTGGGATCCGCGCCTGCCGCCAGCAGCGCTTTCACCGTTTTCAGATTGCCGTTGAAGGCGGCTATATGCAGCGCAGTGCGTCCCGACGCATTGGCCGAATTGGCATCCACACCCTGTGCCAGAAGGTCATTGATCCGTTCGACTTCACCCGACATTGCGGCGGAAACCAAAGCCTGGGTGTGCGATGGTGTCTCGGCCGTCAGGCCGTGAGTACTTAACGCCAGCAGGAGCAGGGCTGTCAATCCAAGGATTCTCACAAGTCAATTTCCCGAATGGACTGGTTAACCCCAATATCGGCATCGGCTTTTAATTCTTAAGTCATTGCACTGACAGCATCCCCTCAGTAATCTTGCTGTTATTATGTCGTTAACAAACAAGAACAGAGTTGATACGTCGAAATATATGGACAAGCAATCACCACCTCAAATTGATGTTCAGGTCGAGACCAGATATGTGGAATCCCAGTCTCTCCCGAACGAGCATCGTTTTGTCTTCTCCTACACCATAACCATACGCAATGACGGACAATCGAGTGCACGGCTGTTGAACCGGCACTGGATCATCACTGACGCCAACGGCAAGGTGCAGGAGGTACGTGGTGAGGGTGTAGTGGGAGAACAACCCCAGCTCAATCCCGGTGAAACCTTCCGTTATACCAGCGGTACCGTGCTCGACACCCCGGTTGGCAGCATGCAGGGGACCTATGACATGGTCGATGGACAGGGAAACCACTTCGACGCCCTGATACCGCCCTTCTCCCTCGCCCGTCCGGGCAGTCTGCATTGAACGTGGAGACAATGATTCTCTGATCCGATAGCCGATCCTGAAGAGGAATAAGATGCTGCAGGCTCGCAATGAACTGCTTTGGTTGGGCGGTGGCGTCACCGTGCTGCTCTTTCTCAGCGGCCTGGATCCGGTGGCCGACCGCTACACCTGGTTTCTGGAGACCTTCCCGGTGATGGTCGGATTGCCGCTCCTCTACTTCACAGCCAAGGGCTTTCCCTTGACCATGCTGGTCTACCGCCTGTTGGCACTGCATGCCTTGATACTGATCATCGGGGGTTACTATACCTATTCCGAAGTACCTCTTTTCAATTGGCTCAGGGACAGCTTCGAGCTGTCGCGCAATCACTATGACCGGATCGGCCATTTCGCCCAGGGATTTATACCAGCCATGCTGGCCCGCGAGATCCTGCTGCGGCGCTCGCCATTGAAGCAGGGGCGTTGGCTGTTCTTTCTCTGTGTCTGCTTCTGTCTCGCCTTCAGCGCATTCTACGAACTGATCGAGTGGTGGGTGGCGCTACTCAGCGAACAGGGCGCCGAGGCATTTCTGGGCACCCAGGGCGACCCTTGGGACACGCAGACGGATATGTTTCT
>JBNKMQ010000120.1:0-3095 GCA_050293225.1 Sedimenticolaceae bacterium | reverse complement strand
CCGCTGCGCCCGGGCCCGGGCCTGGCTCGATGGCGAAGAGTTTGTCGCCCCCCACCATATCCAGGCGGTGGCGCCGGCCATCCTGCGCCATCGTATCCTGCTGACTTTCGAAGCGGAAGCGGAAGGGATTACCACCGACGACTTCCTCTCCCGTTTATTGGATCTGGTCGCCATCCCTTGAGCATGAGGATGCTAGCAAAGGCATTCCAATGGGCGGGGCAGGTCAAGCTGTCATGAGCCTATCCCCCCACATCGACGACCTGCTGGAGCTACGCCACCAGGCGCATACCCTGGGGCTCGCCTCGCACCATCTGGTCAACTCCAGCTTCAGCGGTCTCTACGCCTCGGTATTTCGTGGCACTGGTCTCGATTTCGAGGAGGTGCGGGAGTACCGCGAGGGGGACGACATCCGCAACATGGAGTGGAATGTCACTGCACGTACCAATGTGCCCCACCTGAAGATCTTCCGAGAGGAGCGGGAACGCAGTGTCGTACTCTGCATCGATCGTGGCCCCCACATGAGCTTCGGCACCCGGGGCACCTTCAAATCGATTCAGGCGGCGAAGGCCGCCGCCCTGCTCGGTTGGGCCGCCTCCCGTCTGCACGACCGGGTCGGTGGCATGCTCTTCGGTGACAGCGACCAGGGCATGCAATACTTCCGACCGACCAAGGACCGGCGCGCACTCTGGCGCCTGCTGCACGCCCTGACCCAGGAGGGAACCACTCAGCAACCTTCTGTCGACTGCCTCTCCGAAGCGCTGCAGAGAGCCGACAAAGGCACGGCCCCGGGCTCGCTGATCTTCGTCATCGCCGATATGAACCGGGAGACCCAAGGCCTGGAGCAGACCCTGGGTCGTCTCTGCCAACACCACACCCTGGTTCTACTACCGGTGGACGATCCGGCGGATAAGGCACTACCAAAGATGGGACGTGTCACCTTTGTCGGGCTCGATGGCGAACCCATCGAGGTGAATACCGACGATGAGCAGGCCCGGGAGAAGTACAGCCAATCCTGGACAAATCGCAGACAACGCCTGACAGCTCTGTGTAACCGAATGGGTGTCCCGTTGATGCCGGTCTCGACTGACGAAGAGATCCACCGGACACTGACCCACGGTCTGGCCAGAAATTTCGGACGCAGGTAGTCGGCATGGACAGTCTGAGGGATATCCACGGTATCGACCCTGCCCCCTGGTGGCCCCCGGCTCCCGGATGGTGGATGCTCTTTTTCGCACTTCTCTTACTCGCGCTCTTTATCTGGTGGCTGGTCAGAAGAAGGCAACTCTACCCCCTGGGCCGCTGGCAACAGGATGCCCGCCGACAGCTGCTGCGACTGCGCCGTCGTGTCACCAAGGAGCCGGCCAAATCCATTGCCGGAGAGCTCTCCGAACTCCTGCGCCGTATCGCCATCACCCGTTGCGGAAGAGAACAGACGGCTTCTCTGACCGGAGAGATGTGGCTCGACTGGCTACAAACCAACGACTCCACCGGATTCCCCTGGCGTGAGAAGGGACGACTTTTACTGGAACTACCCTACGCCCCTCCTGAGCGAGATGCCGATGCAGTGAGACTGACAGAACTGATCGAAGCCGCCCTCCACTGGGTCAGTGAAGAGGCCTGCCATGCTTGAGTTCCACTGGCCCTGGATGGCGCTTTTATTGATCGCTCCCCTGCTGATCAGAAGTCTCTGGAAACGCCCCATTGACGAGAATCACAAACCCGTCGAAGGAACCCAGACAACCCTCCTGCACCCCTCCCTGGCCCATCTGGGTGAGGCCTTCTCGATCCGCAAACCAAAACAGCCTTTGAGCAGACGTCTGCACGGCTGGCTGCTCTATCTCTTCTGGGCCCTGCTGGTAGCCGCCTTGATGCGTCCCCAATGGCTCGAACCCCTCACCGAGAACCGCACCGAGGGTTATGACCTGATGCTGGCGGTGGATACCTCCCGCTCCATGACTGCCCTCGACTTCACCCTGGACGACCAACAGGTCAGCCGTATGCAGGTGGTGAAGGGGGTGGTGAGTAAATTCATCAAGGCCCGGCGGGGTGACCGGGTGGGTCTGGTGATCTTCGGCAGCCGGGCCTTCGTGCTCTCTCCCCTCACCTTCGATCTCAACGCGGTGGATAAACTACTAAATGAACTGGTTCCCGCCATTGCCGGACCCGCCACTGCCATGGGAGACGCCATGGGGCTGGGTGTGAAGAAGCTGCGTGACCGCCCTGAGGGGTCCCGGGTACTGATCCTGGTCACTGATGGCAAAAACGAGGGGGGCATTATTCCTCCCCTCAAGGCAGCAGAGCTTGCCCAGCGGGAGGGGGTCAGAATCTACACCATCGGTGTCGGCAGCGATGAAAAGCGGGTCAAGATCCTCGATCCCGAGATGCGTCGCTACGTCTGGGCCGAGGGGCTGGGATTTGATGAAGAGACCTTGAAGCAGATCGCCCAGGTCACCGGCGGCGCCTACTTCCGCGCCACCGATACCGAAGCACTGGAGAACATCTACCGTCGCATCGACGAGCTTGAAAAGACCGAAGCGGAGTCCCGCACTGTCTTCATTCCCCGTCCACTCTATCACTGGCCCCTGGCACTGGCTCTGCTCTGTCTGCTGGTGCTGGGGCTCTATCCCGAAGGACGCCAACGCAGTCTCAGGGGGGGTGGTTATGCCTGAGACTGGTTTCCACTTCGCCCGTCCTGAGTGGCTTTGGGCCCTGCTGGGTCTGATCCCGGTGCTGGCATGGCTGGTCTTCAGCGTGGTCAGACCGCGCAAGGGCCCCATCCACCGCTACGCGGATGAACATCTGCTGCCTCACCTCACCGGGGTCAGGCAGCTAGACGTCAACGAGCGCTGGAACCGCTACTCCCGCTGGTCCCTGCTCTGGATTCTGCTGGTCCTGGCCCTTGCCGGACCACGCTGGGACTTCACCGAAATCCAGGCCTTCGCCCCGGCCAACGATCTGGTGATTCTGATGGATATCTCGCGCTCCATGAATGTCGCGGATGTCGCGCCGTCCCGTCTGACCCGGGCCAGGCAGGAGGTACAGGACCTGGTCCAGCTGAATCGTGAACTGAGAATCGGCATGATCGCCTTCGCCTC
>JBNKMQ010000119.1:0-2289 GCA_050293225.1 Sedimenticolaceae bacterium | reverse complement strand
AGGAAGGTGGCGTAGATGCGGGGTGAGTGATAGAGGGTGGTGGCATCCAGCAGACCGATCACGCCGCGGCCGGAGAAGTCAGTCTGCATCAGGTGTTCGATCTGGATTGCCGGTTCGCCGAAGAAGACCTCGCCCCCTGCCTCTTCCAACACCAGCAGACGTCGCAGAATAGCGGTGACGCTCTGTCGTGAGACGCGACCATACTCCCGTTCCAGCTCATTGGCGTTGTCGGCGACCCAGTTGAGCATGGCGCGGAGATCTTTCAGATCGAGCAGCAGCAGGCCTTCGTCGTCGGCCAGGCTGAAGGCAATCTGCAGGACACCCTCCTGGGTCTCATTCAGTTCGAGAAGATTGGCTAGCAGGGTGGGTCCCATTTCGGATACCGTTGTGCGCACCGGGTGGCCTTTCTCACCGAAGACATCCCAAAAGAGTACCGGTGAGGGTTCGAAGCTGTGATCTCCGATCTGGATATACTCCAGCCGCTCGGTGATCTTGGGGTGTGCCTTGCCGCTGCCAGCCAGGCCGGAGAGGTCGCCCTTCACATCTGCAGTGAAGACCGGAACACCGAGGCGGGAGAAGGATTCTGCCAAAACCTGAAGGGTCACAGTCTTACCAGTACCGGTGGCGCCGGTGATCAGTCCGTGGCGATTGGCCATGCCGGCGTTGAGCCGGATTTGTCTCTCGCCGTTGCCACCGAGCAGGATCTGGTTGTCACTCATTTTTTCTTCCCCCAAAGCCATATCCGGGTTATGGCTAATTGACAATGGTTTACGTTTTATACTGGTGCTGTCCGCCCCTTGGGGTAGACTCGGTCTTCATAGTTTGAGAATTCATCAGCACACAACGGTTGTAAAACAGCGGTTGTGAGCTCCCCAACGCTATCCGATGCGATACGGAAGCTAAGGATCAATAACATAACGAGGGTTTTATCATGATGGAACTGGTACAACAATTGGTTAGCGGCGCAGGCGTCAGCCAATCCCAGGCGGAAGGTGGAGCCGGTCTCCTGTTCGGGTTGGTCAAAGAGCAGCTCTCGGGTGGCGAGTTCTCCCAGGTCTCTTCCGCACTGCCGGGGGTCGAAAGCCTGATCGACAAGGCACCGGATGCCGGTGGCGGCCTTGGTGGTCTACTCGGTGGAGTGGCTTCTGCACTGGGTGGCAAGGATTTGGGTAATCTCGCTTCACTTGCCAGTGGCTTCAGTAAGCTTGATCTCGATGCGGGAATGATTGGTAAGTTCGTACCCATCGTGCTCTCGTTCTTGCAACAGCAGGGTGGTGATGGTGTCGCCTCTCTGGTGAGTCGCGTACTGCAAGGCGATTAGGAGGGGATCATGCGCTGGGAGAATCGTCGCAGAAGTCAGAATGTAGAGGACCGCCGTGGTATGCGGGCGCCCTCTGCCATGGGGGGATTCGGCAGAGGTGGCGGCATGCTCAACCTGGTGCCGATGGTGTTCAAGCTGCTTGGTCCCAAGGGTGGAATTCTGGTGATTCTGGCGGTGGGTGCCTATGCCCTGTTTAGCGGTAACCTGGGATCAATCCTGGGTGGCGGCAGCAGTGAGCAGCTCTCCCAGCAGACATCCGGCCCGGTGAAGCAGAGTGCTGCTGAGCAGGAGTTGGTGGACTTTGTCTCCGTGGTCCTGGCCGATACAGAGGAGACCTGGCACGGTCTCTTTCGTCAGATGGGTGGAACCTATCAGGAGCCCAATCTCGTTCTCTTCCGCGGCGCCGTGAAGTCGGCTTGTGGACTGGGGCAGGCGGCCATGGGGCCCTTCTACTGTCCCGGTGATCAGAAGGTCTATATCGATCTCTCTTTTTATGACGACTTGAAGAACCGCTTCAAGGCGCCGGGGGATTTTGCCCAGGCCTATGTCATCGCCCATGAGGTCGGTCACCATGTGCAGACCCTGTTGGGGATCTCTGAGAAGGTGCAAAGCGCCAAGCGGAAGGTCTCTGACGTGGCGGGCAACAAGCTCTCAGTCAGACAGGAGCTGCAGGCGGACTGTTTCGCAGGTATCTGGGCGCACCATGCAGAGCGTTCCCGTCAGCTGCTTGAGTCGGGGGATATCGAAGAGGGACTGACCGCCGCTAGCGCGATCGGTGATGACCGGCTGCAGAAACAGTCCCAGGGCTATGTCAGTCCTGACTCCTTTACTCACGGTAGCTCCACCCAACGGGTGAAGTGGTTCAAGGTCGGGTTTCGTGAGGGAAATATAAAGTCCTGCGACACCTTTGCGGCGAAAAATCTTTAAACCGTTTTTTCAATAAAATAATCATCTGGGGTTCTTCTTCT
>JBNKMQ010000118.1:0-7403 GCA_050293225.1 Sedimenticolaceae bacterium | reverse complement strand
AAGGGCTCGCTGAGCACCACCTCGTCGGGATGGCCAGGGCTGACCAGGCGGCCTTCACGCAACACCAGCTGGTTGAGTCGAGGCTGTCTACCTTCCGGTATCGAGACCAACTGACCGATCACCGGCTCCCCGAAGCCCTCGATGGAGAGGGTGGCGAGATATTTGATCCGATGGTCTACCGAGCGCACCCCGGGGATGGTGCTGATCTGCTCGACCAGCCGCTGGGGCGCGCGCTTGACACTGGCGAAGACCTCGCCGAAGCGCTGTCGCTCATAGTAGGCCTCGGTGGTTTCAGTCAGGGCCTGCAGGGCGGAGAGAGACATCACCAGCACCGCTACACCGGAGGCGATGACGATGCCGATGGCCAGCACCTGGCCCCGCAGTTTCCAAAGATTGCGCAGCAGTTTTTTATTCAGCGCCCGCACAAGATCCCCCTGGTTGAGCCTGAACGAAACCCGTAGGGTGGGGCTCTGTCCCACCAAAGACCGCCTCAGTCCAGTCCCCATATGTTTGAAGCCGGTGTAGGGTGCGGCACGCCGCATCGACAAACACCTGCCCATGGCACAGGGCGTAATTCAGCCTCACCAAACCGGTTACCCTTGCCTGCTCAATACCCATCACCAACTCAACTCCCCTGCCGCCCGCCGCGAGGAATTGCTCTCCGTACTCACCACATGCCCGTCGCCGAAATGGATCACCCGATCCGCCATCTGGCCTATCACCGTGTTGTGGGTGATCACCGCTGTGGTGGTGCCCATCTCCCGGTTGACCCGCTCGATCGCCTCCAGCACCAGGATGCCGGTCTCGCTGTCGAGGGCGCCGGTGGGTTCGTCGCAGAGCAGGATGTCAGGTCGCTTGGCAATAGCCCGGGCGATGGCGACACGCTGTTGCTCACCACCGGAGAGCTGAGCCGGGAAGTGATCCAATCGCTCTCCCAGCCCAACCAGTCTTAACGCATCGGCAGGGTCCATGGGATCACGGGCTATCTCGGTCACCAGGGAGACATTCTCCCGAGCGGTTAGACTGGGGATCAGGTTGTAGAATTGGAATACAAAGCCCACGTGGTCGCGGCGGTAGCGAGTCAAAGTCGACTCATCCCCGCTGGTGATCTCCAGATCGCGAAACTGGACACTCCCCTGGGTCGGTGTATCGAGACCGCCGAGGATATTTAATAGGGTCGATTTGCCACTGCCAGATGGGCCGAGAAGAACAATCAGTTCCTTTTCAAACAGTTGCAGATCGACTCCACGAAGCGCTGCAACCTCGACGTCACCGGTGTGGTAGACCTTGGTCAGTGAGCGGCCGGTCAGTGTAGCCTCTCGCTGAACGGATTTGGTCACTGCCTGCTCCTTCCTTGTTATCTCCCTGACAGGCTGACACGAGATTTAGCTCGGTGGTCAGGGTGCTGAATTATATTTGCTCTTCCAATAAGTATAGCTTTCTCTGCTTGGATAGAATGTCGCTGCTGCGGTGAGATTATCTATCTCTCTGCGCGTCTGATTCGATGGCAGGAGGCTCCTCTTGGTCGCCCTTTTTCCATGCGCCGAATAGAAGCGTAAGCAGACCCAGCAGGAGTTCATCTACGAAAGGAATAAAATCCGGGATTATCAGGTCAAAGACAAACAGACCCAAAGTCACCAGAAAGAGCTGCTTGAAGCGAAGCTTCTCAGCAAATTTAAGCAGGCTTGATATCAAAGGCAACTGGACCATGGGGACAATCCTCTCCTCTCATCTCGGCTCCAGTCTAGAGCAAGCCTCTCTGCTGCGGAACCGGACATCCTTTATAGAATGTAAACAATCTTCAGAAAGGCGGGAGCTAAGGTGAGAAAAGCCCGGGTCTGTTGTCGTAACAGGAGAGGCTGGAAAATGGCGCGCCCGACAGGATTTGAACCTGTGACCCCCGCCTTCGGAGGGCGGTACTCTATCCAGCTGAGCTACGGGCGCAGAGGTGGGGTAGTTTAGCGGGAGTGATAGACGCCGTCCAACCCTGTTCGCGCTTTTCAGCGGCTGCGGGTATAATCCCGGGGTTTTGCACACTTGCCCAAACTCATGGGCTGATTTGAATTAGAAGACGGAGGTAGATGCCCGTGAATATCCAAGCAGTATCAATGCGCGGAACCCTCTCCCTGCTGGGGGGCGTAGTTGTGCTGGCGAGCAGCCAGTTGATGGCAGAAGATCGGCCGGAAGTACTTGAGAGAATTGCCCCCATCGGCAAAGTCACCGTGGAAGGCCAGGCCGCCCCGGCTGCCGCAGAGCCGGCCAAGGTGGAAGAGGCTGCTGCCCCCGCTGAAGCCGCAGCCCCTGCTGAGGCCGCCGCTCCCGCTGAAGAGGTCGCGGCTGCTCCTGCTGCAGCCCCCGCCGCCGCAGCCCCTGCAGCGGCAGGCGGTGACGCACTGGCGCTGGCTACCGCATCCGGCTGTATGGCCTGCCACCAGGTGGAGATGAAAGTGGTCGGTCCCGCCTACAAAGATGTCGCCGCTAAATACAAGGGTGATGCGGCTGCTTTGGAGATGCTGGTCGCCAAGGTGAAGAGCGGTGGCGTTGGCACCTGGGGGCAGATCCCGATGCCGCCTAACGCCCATGTCTCGGATGAGAATATCCGCACCATCGTTAGTTGGGTGCTCTCTCACTGAGTCGAGCCTGAGTTGGTTGGCCGCGCTGACGCACCTATATAGCAAAGAGCGGTAACTGAGTCTGTGGGTTCAAGGGGTAGGGTCTATGACCCTGCCCCTTTTTATTTTGGTGGAGGCTATTGTTTACGGCTGATATGCCAGTTTATGCCATCTCTCTTTCTCTGTCTGAAATCTGCTTTAGCGTGGTATCGACGCTGAGGATGCGCCAGAAGAAAAAACCTATCGCTGCACCGCCAATGGCAAAGGGAAGATAGTGCAGAATCTCACCCCCCCGGTCAGGTAAGTCAAAACCGGAGAAGCAGAATTGTGAGACCATTCCGACCACTGCCCATCCAATGATCAGTCCCGGTTTGGTCAGTCCCAGCGTGGCGCGTAACAGCAGGTAAAAAGGTATACCCAACACAATAGAGAAGAAATAGACGACCGGGGTGGCAAAAGCATAGATTAAGAGCATGAACACGACCAGTTTAGATGGGTCAGGGTCTGAAATCATTAGCGGCAGCGCCATGCTTATTGCGATACCCAGAGGCCCCGCCAGAGGTGCCAGGAGAAAGGCCAACAACACCCGTTTGGGTTGAGGTGAGGCCAGCGAAGCCTGAGGGGATGGAGTGTAACTCATAGACTTTCTCCCTCATTCGGGGTAGCAGAGCCAGCTGGATGATAGGCGAATCGTCCACTATAACCGAAGGTGCGTCCCCATAGGGGATGGTCGATGGTGAACGCTACCCTGAGTTCCTCATCAGATTCGGGTATCTCCCGGATCACAGCCCTGCCCAGCAGCAGCCAGTCGGGTATCGGCAGGGTCAGTATACCCAGGTTCCACACATACCCCCGGCTGTCGTAGCGCAGGGCCTCACCTTCAGCGGAGAGCTGCATGCGGATACCGAGCCCGAATTTCACATATTCAATGATATCCCGCCCGCCGGCGTATGCCATGCGAGAGCGGAAGACTACTGGTTTTTTACCGGGATAGCGAAAGGTGCGGTGCCAGAACATCTGTTTGCTGTCGGCTTGTGACCAGTTACACACCCGTACAGGAATCTCCCGGCCGGGGAAGGGCACCAGGGCGTCAAACAGCCGGCTGATACTGACAAAAAGACGGCCGATGGGGGAGACAGTTACCTCCATGACCCCCTCCAGCTCGAAGCGGTTGTCGCTGTTTGGCCTCAAGTCGTAGTGGCGGCGGATGATTTCCCCCAGCTGGGGCCAGTCTGCGCCTAAGGCCTGACGAATCGGGGAATGGATTTGGTCGTGCTGTTTTTCCTTCATGAGTCACTCCTACATGGGCTTGAAGACCATCAACCAGACCACAGCGACCATCGAGATGAATGCAGGAACGCCGAGCCAGAACCAGGCGCGGGCCATGCGCCAATAGTTTTTGTCCAGAGCTTCTCCTGCGGCAAGCTGACGGCTTGCCAGGTCTCGCATGCGGATCTGTAGCACCACCACCGGTAGCCAGCAGACGCCGGCGAGCAGGTAGAGTACCAGGGATAACCAGATCCATACCGGCCAGCTAGTGTAGTTGAGCAGACTTAACATCCAAAACCCGGTAACGGGTTGAATGATAACGGTCGGGGTAGTGATCAGCCAGTCGGCAGTCACCACCAGTCGATTGGTGACGGCGATGGCATGGATGTCACCGCTACGCTCAGTGAAATATTTATAGAAGGCGCTGCCCAGGCCAGTGCCGAAGAGCAGGATGGCGCTGAGGATATGGATCCATTTTAGTATCAGGTATTCCATGAGGGACTCCGTTGCATGATGAGGAGCGCCAGGGTGGCGACTGCGATTGGCAGGTTCTTCACTACCGGTCCAAAGGGGTGAGCCCACCACTCCGGCAGGAAGAGCGAGATGATCAGGGTGTAGAGCAGCATCAGGATCAGCTGACCGTAGAGCGCTGGACGCAAGTAACGATTGCTGAGCGTGCCCAGACCCAGTAACAGGTCCAAGCTTGCGGCCCCGTAGAGGGCGATAGGGGCGACCCATCCGGTGAGTCCTACCTGAGCGAGCAGTGCGTAGCTTTCCGACAGGGGATGGACGAAGGCGGAGAAGATCCCGGCGAGAATCCAAGTCAGGGCCAGGCTCAAGCGTAACAACAGAGGAAGAAAAAAGAGACCGGCGTGCCACTGCTCGGCCTGGCGCGCCGGTTCGGCCAATAGCGCTGCCTGCAGGGAGAGTGGTGTGAAACCGAAGCAGCGAATAAAGCCGTGAACATGGGCGGTATTACCCCTTTGCAACATGCCGATGGTCTCCTCAGTCAGCGGGGAGTTGCCGAGGAAACCACCGAGCTTGGCGGCTGTGAGGCTGAGGTAATAGGGTAGAGAGATTGTGCGAAGGGAGCTCAAACCCAGCCAGCTTCGCAGTTGTCTCATCAGTTCGAGGAAGGTGATGGGCTCAGGCCCCACCAGGTCGACCCGAACCCTTTGGGGGCCATTGGCGGTCAGGCACTGCGCCACTGCCCTGGTCAGATCGTCTACATGGATAGGTTGAATCGCCTGTTCACCCTGGTTGACGAGGGGTGTCAGCGGCAGAGCTGCCAGGGCCTTGAAAAAGGCCATACTGCGGGCGCCAGGGCCATAGACAATGGAGGGTCGTAAGATCGTCCAATTGAGAGCACTGTTTACCAGAAAGTCGTCCGCTGTCCGCTTGGTCAGGTGGTATTGGCTCTTGGCCGATTTGTCAGCACCCAAGGCGGAGATCTGGATGACCCGATTCACCCCGGTGATTTCACAGGCCTGAAAGAGGGCGATGGGGGTCTCTGCGTGCAGGCTGCGGAAGGTCTGTCTGCCCGACTCCCGAATGATGCCGACCGCATTGATGACTGCGTCTACATCCTGCAGCAGGGGGAGCCAATCGTCCGCGTGGTTTGCCTGGGTGAAATCCATGTGGACCGCCTCAGCACGAGGATATCGTTGCCGATAGCTGTCTGGATCTCTGACCGCTCCGGTTACCCGGTGGCCTTGATCAAGTAACGACCGGGTCAGATGGGAGCCGATAAAGCCGCTGGCGCCTGTAATCAGTATATGCATGACTGCCTCAATTGTCAGAAATTTCTGTAAAGACAGAAATATGGCGGTAAATTTTTTTAACGTTTCAGGTTCAGGAATCCCTGGATCTTGCTGCCGAGTTTGAGCATCTTAACCAGGATGGCTCTCTCCCATTTGCATACCTGGTCAAACCGATTGCTGGTCTGCTCGATGAACTGCAGGCTCTCTGTGATCTCAGCCGCATGCTGGGGGCGTTGGCGGGAAACAGCAGGGAGTGGATCTGCGCCAGAGTATGATGGACGTCCCAGCGGGAGCCCATCTCGCCCCAGTGGAGGACAAATTTCTGCTTGCTGGATGAGAGTTGCATTGGCTTTGTGTTCAGTAATTTCTGTTATTACTGAAACTAGTGAATAATTTTGAGTTTGTCAAGATTCACTTTCTGCCTGGCCTGGATAGCTGCCTTTAAGAGAGCAAAGATTTGAGATTGGCCAGATGGGCCGAGCCCCGCTCCTGTTTCTCTTCGTCGGTGAGTTTGCTCTGGCGGCCCTCCCAGCGGAGATCCTCTTGCGGTAGCTCCTGCAGGAATCTGCTCGGCTCGCAGGGCACCATCTCCCCGAAGCGTTTGCGTTTCGCGGCATAAGTCAGGCTGAGGCCCTGCTGAGCGCGGGTGATACCCACGTAGGCAAGACGCCGCTCCTCTTCGATGTTGCCCTCTTCGATACTGCTGCGGTGGGGCAACAGCTCCTCTTCCATGCCGACCAGAAAGACATGGGGAAACTCCAGGCCCTTGGAGGCGTGCAAGGTCATCAGGTTGACCTGGTCGAGATCTGACTCTTCGTTCTGTCTTTCGAGCAGATCCATCAGGGTCAGGTGGTTGGCCATCTCTGCAAGGGTCTTCTCTTGCAGCTCTCCCTTCTGCAGGGCGCTGAGCCAGTCGAGCAGGTCGGTGACATTCTCCATGCGGCCATCCGCCACCGCTTCGCTGCTGGCGTTCTCGCTCAGCCAGTCGCGGTAGTGGATCGCCTCCACCAGATGCCTCACCGCCATGGCCGGTTCGTTCTCGGCTTCACGGGTGTGGTGGTGGATCAGTTGGGTGAATGAACCCAGGGCCTTTTGTGCCCGGCCCTTGAGTTGGGACTGGAAGCCGAGCTCTTCACTCGCCGCGAGTAAAGAGACCTCCCGCTGCTGGGCATACTGGCCGAGCTTCTCCAGGGTGCCGGGGCCGATCTCCCTGCGCGGTGTGTTGACTATGCGCAGAAAGGCGCTGTCATCATCCGGGTTGGCCAGCAGACGCAGATAGGCCATCACGTCCTTCACCTCGGTGCGGGCGAAGAAGGAGGTGCCGCCGCTGAGAAAGTAGGGGATGTTATGGGTGCGCAGGGCCTTCTCGAAGATGCGTGCCTGGTGGTTGCCGCGATAGAGAATGGCCATATCGCTATATTTCACCTTGCGGGTGAAGTTGAGGTGGATGATCTCAGAGACCACCTTCTCCGCCTCGTGTTCTTCATTGCGACAGGCGAGGACGCGGATCTCCTGCCCCGGGCTCAGATCGCTCCAGAGCTTCTTCTCAAAGAGGTGGGGATTGTTGCCGATGAGCTGGTTGGCCGCCTTCAGGATACGTCGGCTGGAGCGGTAGTTCTGCTCCAGCTTGACCACTGTCAGCCTCGGGAAGTCCTCCTGCAAACGGCCCAGGTTCTCCGGTCTGGCACCGCGCCAGGCGTAGATCGACTGATCGTCGTCACCCACCACGGTGAATGCGGCGCGCACCCCCACCAGCAGCTTC
>JBNKMQ010000117.1:0-2387 GCA_050293225.1 Sedimenticolaceae bacterium | reverse complement strand
GGATCAGGGCGACCAGCGCGGTGAGTTCATTCAGGGGCTGCTTACCTTTGTAGTTGTCCAGATGGCTGTAGGCCTGCCACACCCGGAGCGGGGCCAGGGTGGGTTTGTCGGCCTTGAGCCGTTCCATCACCTCGCGGATCATCTGGTAGGTGATCGCACGGAGGCGGGGGGGCTGATCGAAGAAGATCGCCAAGGCGTCGAGCTGAGCCTTGTGCTGCTGGAGGTAGTCGGCGAACCTGTCGGCCAGTTGCCGGGCGTTTTCGATGGCGTCTTTGCTCCACTCGGCGCTTAGTACTTCGTCCAGGTTGTCATGGTCGATCTTCTGCTCTTTCTCACGACGGATGGTGTCGATCAGTTCGATCAGCTCGCCGTTGAATACGTTGGCGGCGGCCTTGACCAGTTCAGCCTGGGCCTGTTTGCGCTTGTCGTCGCCTGGGTCGCTACCCACCGGCTGTTGCGCGAGTTCCAGGGCTTTGGCCTCCACCAGGTCTGCGTCGATGGCATTGAACAGGCCGCTGACGATGTGGGACAACTCCACCCCCTTGGCCGCTTGTTTGATCCGGGCCTGTTCGTCAGCATCCAGTTGTTTGTTGAGCCGCGCCAGGCGTCCGGCCAGGGAGCTGACGGCATCGGTATCGCTGGCGCCCAGCATCACGCCCATGGCCAAGTCTTTCAGGGGCACCGAGGGCTGGGTGATGAGGGGCTGGCTGGCGGTCTTGAGGGATTTGGTGACGCCGATGGCGTCGACAATGACATAGTGGGTCTTGTCATGACCAATCTTGGTTCCTGCCCGCTCCATTTCATCTTTGGAACAGGTACGGGTACCCCGGCCCTTCATCTGCTCGAAGTAGTTCTTGCTCTTGACGTCGCGCATGAAGAGCAGGCACTCCAGGGGTTTGACGTCGGTGCCGGTGGCGATCATATCCACGGTGACCGCGATGCGGGGATGATAGCCGTTACGGAACTGGGCCAGGATCGATTTGGGGTCTTCGGCCTCCTGGATCAGTTCGCCTTGTTTATTCTTCGAGTCCTGCGCCGCCCGGTAGGTGACCTTCTTACAGAAGGCGTTGGCTTCGCCGAACTCCTCACGCACGGTCTGGATGATGTCGTCGGCGTGGCTGTCGGTCTTGGCGAAGATGAGGGTCTTGGGTACATCCTCACGACCCGGGAAGATCTCCGGCAGGCTATTGCGGAAGGTCTGGATCACGGTGCGAATCTGGCTGGGATTGACGATATCCCGGTCGAGCTGCCTGGCGGAGTAGGCTTCGTCCTCGTCCTGCTCCTCCCAGCGTTTTTTGCGGGTCTTCTTCTCGCGCCGTTCAATTAGCTGCTTGGCTTTCAACTCCGCGCCCCGCTGGGTAATGAGGGTGTCGATGGTGTAGATCTCATTGCCCACATTGACGCCGTCGGCCACGGCCTTTTCGTGGTTGTATTCGCTGACCACGTTCTGTTTGAAGAAGCCGTAGGTGCGGTTGTCCGGGGTGGCGGTGAGGCCGATCAGGTAGGCATCGAAATAGTCCAGCACCTGTTGCCAGACGTTGTAGATGGAGCGGTGACACTCGTCGATGAAAATGAAGTCAAAGAATTCGATGGGAACTCTGGGATTGTAGGCGACGGGTACGGGCTGTTTGGGTTTGGTGAGCTGTTCCGCCGGATTGCGCTCTTCCAGCACTTCATCCAGCTCTTCGCCTTTCAGGATGGAGTACATGCGTTGGATGGTGCTGATGCAGACCTGGGCATCCCTGGGAACATGGGCGCTCTTCAGACGCTGCACCGCGTAGAGTTCAGTGAATTTGCGATTGTCGTCATTGGGGGTGTAGGAGAGCATCTCCTGCTCGGCCTGTTCACCCAGATTCCTGGTGTCCACCAGAAACAGGATACGCTTGCCTTCGGCATGTTTGAGAATCCGGTACATGGCGGTGATGGCGGTATAGGTCTTACCGGCGCCGGTGGCCATCTGGATCAGGGCTCTGGGCTTGTTCAGCTTGAAGGAGTTTTCCAGATTGGAGATGGCTGTTTCCTGACAGTCACGCAGTCCAAGCGCCTTGGCCGGGAGTTTGGTTGGATTCAGCGGTGGTATCTGGTTGAGACGGTTTCGCAGACTATCACCCTGTTCCAGCCACTCTTGGAGGGTTTCTGGACGATGGAAGGTAAAGACCTCTCTGGAGCGGGGTTTTGGATCGCGGCCATCTGTAAAACGGGTGATGACACCTGTACTTTCATAGAGGAACGGCAGGGGTTCACCGTTGCTGACCCATTTCAACTTAGCACTGGCATAGCCTTCGGTTTGATCTTCGACAGTGGTGATGTTTTCGCCTTTATTTTTACGCTTAGCCTCGATGACACCAACGGCCTTCCTATCTACAAACAACACATAGTCAGCAGGG
>JBNKMQ010000116.1:0-5671 GCA_050293225.1 Sedimenticolaceae bacterium | reverse complement strand
ATACCCACATTGGCGGATCGGTCATCAGCCCACCATTTAGTGATAGCTGGACTGGCTTCATGACTAACTATGGATTTGACGAGTACGATGATCAACCGTTTAATCCTGACGCACCCACAGCAAAGATGTACCCAGTACAGTTTGTTTTGCCCACCCCGAAAATCGAGAGCGAACTCAGGCAGGCAATCGAGGTCTCGGCGAAAGTCGAAAAGATCACGTTACCGCTGCAAATCGACCGGTTGGTTTATTCGTAGGAGATAATAATGGAATCAGGCTTTTTTTCAGACAGCGGACTAACCGCTCAAATCGTATCGATCACCAGTCAACAGATGGAGGATGGCGGATCCTCTACAGGCTATCCATCACCGGCCGATGTGCGGGTGTTTCTGGGCATACCCAACGCCTCTAAAAAGATTATGGCGCTCTCAAACCCTGGTGTCGATCCGATACAGGTCAGCTTGGTTAGCAACGTGCCTGGATGGACTGCATCAACTGCTATTGCTGAGGGAGACATTGTTCAGCCATCGACGCCGACTGGCTATAAAATGCGTGCAAAAACAGCTGGTACTACCTCTGCAACGACAGAGCCTGTCTGGCCTACCGCCATCGGTGCTGAGGTAATCGACAATGATTTTACGTGGGAGGTCATCGACGAGATCCACCAGGTCAGCGAAATCCGTCTGGCGACCTCGCAGGCCAATCTCGACACAGCCGTAGCAGGCGATCCGCTCAGTCTGGGGATTGAGATAGCTGGTGGTGCCGGCGTCGCTGTCTGGATGCGCCTGGTTCAGGGCGTCCACCCTGCGGGTGATCCCTATGCCGATATCCGTCTGGAGACCAATGAGCTATCGGAGCCCACCATCTGATGGGCCGGTCTGGTGGCGTCATCGATGACCTGGAGCGGCTGAAGCGCCAGACGCCAAAGCTGAAGGGCTCGCTGGATGCGCCTGCGGTGCGCGAGGAGTTGCCGGCCGGGACCGGTCGTGGTTATGCGAGTGCCGCCAGTAAGTCAGGTGGCGGTGGTGGCATCGCTTTCCCGCTAACTGAGCAGACTGACGGCCGTGCCTACTATGCCGACCGCTATCTCTACTCAACAGATGGGCTGTTTACCATCGCCTGGGCCCCCATCAAAACCGCCACCTTCAAGGACAATTCAGGGTCTCAAGGACAGGTCAACTACATTGATCCCGACGCCTAAAAATCTGCCCATACCAGCCGGTCAGGCGCGCTATTGGGGTAACCCATGGCACGGCCTCTGCCGTAACAGCCTGATCGAGCTGCCAAACGGCGGCACCCGCGCGAACCCCAACCCACTGAACGGCTCAACAGTCGTCGTCAAAAACACCGCGAAAGCAGGTCTACCGGCAACCAGGCCGTTGGCCAGCTACGACACTGCGCAGGGCCACAGCTGGCTAACATTCTGCATCCTCGCTGGGACATCCAAACAGGTCGCCGGTACCGATCTCGGCAGCTATGGGTTTATCTACGTCGACCACCGCCACCGCCCCTGGCACATGAAGTTTTACGGCAACAACGACAACGGCCTGCAGCTGTGGGTGATCCGCCGCTTTGGCCTGTTTGGTGATGACCCGGTGTCGTGGGTCCAGAACCGCCTGATCTATAATGGCGACTTCGGGCGGCAACCTGTGCAGAATATCTCTATCGCCCCTGATGATATCTGCCAGAATCACGACGGCTCGTCGGTGCTGGTCAACTTCCGACTGGTGGGGGCTACCCCGACACAGGCATTGCAGGATCTATGGCGAGTGGTTGACGTAACCGTTACCAGCTCCGATGCTGGTTCGGAAAATAACATACAATTCGATGTTGGCTATTCAGAGCTGGTGACGCCTGATGATGTGGATGTCGTTGATATGGGAGAGTGGGGCGATAACAGCTCACCTGGAGCCACTGAGACCCTGATCGCATCATCGGTGGAACATCACGTCGACGACAAGCCTGCGGCCATTTGCGGTACAGGTCCGTATCTACCAGGCACGTACCATGATTATGGATCACTGTCTGCCAGCTCAGCTGGGACCGACTGTGTCGGACAAACGAAGTCATACGGCAACTGGGAGCACAGAAAGCGAGTTTTTAAAGCCTACTATCGACACGATGGCTCACTGCAGGTTTTGTCTATACGCTACGATATCGATTATCACGCCGATGTCGACTACTCCTGCAGCGCAAACTACAACGCTGACTGGCAGGAGACCATCACCATAGGTGTATCAGGACAAGATCAGTATAATCGTGACTGTTCCAGCGGCGGCACATTTACAGCGTCTGCCAGCATAATTGGCCAGGTCAATCAATCGCGCGTGACGGTTGGCGTAACGACATGGTCTGGAGGGCTTTATATCAACGACGTGCCAGCGATTACCTGGGAGAGGCACAACATGATGACCCAGGAGTGGTGGGCGCAATCGAGTTGGTCCTACTCGTTCTCCGACGGCGGCAGCCTGCCATGGTCAAATCCTCCGCCAGAGTTGGCAGCATTATTTACCATGACAAGCACCGCTATCGCCGGTCAGTCATTTTACCCGGCTGGCACAGCAGAGCAGGCATCAGACACCGTCGTCACAAACGATATCACCCAGACAGTCGATGGCACTACGGTCGCCACGGATGAGGGATATCCTATTCTGAATAACCACTATATCAGGGAGTATGCAAACAACATCCACGCACTGTTATTGATGGAGACAGACATCCCGGAGGGCGACCCGACAAACCCTGCCTGGGCTGGCCAGTGGGGGCTTGTTGCGGAGAGTGTCAAAGTGGTCACAGGTACGGTGCTGGATACCACATTCTACGCCTCACTGAACCCCGTGGATGGTGAGGTTACTATCGATAATGACGCACCTGTGTGTTATGTGTAGCATTAAAGAGGCTTTAAGGAGCGTTCAACTTTCCAGAAAGGCCTCATTTACGCTCCATTCTTGATTCGCAAACCATGTGTCGCACCGTCGTAAACCAAGTGGCGCGCTACATGAGTACTTAAGAATATACCGAAAGTATTTGGCTGGCGATTAGGTGGAAGATGGTGGCCAGGGACAGAATCGAACTGCCGACACGGGGATTTTCAGTCCCCTGCTCTACCGACTGAGCTACCTGGCCGTATGTGAAGAGGGCGTATTAAACCGGGCTTGGCCTGTTGAGTCAAGAGCTTGCCCGGCTTTGGGCTACTGTTGCGGGCGGTAGTCGGGAGGAAGCTCGGCGCCCTCGCCGAAGAAAAACTGCTCCATCTGCTCTTCCAGGAACTTGCGCGCCTTGGGATCGACCGGGCTGAGGCGGTTTTCGTTGATCAGCATGGTCTGGTGGCGCAGCCACTCCTGCCAGGCCTCTTTGGAGACGTTGTCGAAGATGCGCTGACCCAGCTCACCCGGGTAGGGCAGGCGTTCCAGCCCCTCGGCTTCCTTATTTAGCTTGATGCAGTTGACTGTCCGGCTCATAGGGCCTCCGTGTTGTTTTCAGGGTCGATTTGCAGCTCTTGCAGGATACGCTTTACCGGCGCCGCCAGCCCTCTGCTGTCTGGTTGCCTAAGGTTATACCAGACCCGATTGCCCGCATCCATGAGGCAGTGACTGGGGTTTTTCAGTGCCAGCCGGATAGGCAGGATATCGAGGTGGAAATGGGTGAAGCTGTGGCGTCTTCGGGGTAACGCCTGTTCACTCTCCATTTCAAACCCGAGATGGCGTTGGCACCAGTCGGACAGGGTCTCATCCGGCGGACACTCCGGCAGGCTCCAGAGACCGCCCCAGATACCCGACGGGGGACGCTGCTCCAGCAGCACGCCGCCCTCCTCATCCCGCAGTATGAGCATTCGTGTCTGTTTAACAGGCAATTGTTTACGCGGTTTGGCGGCGGGATAGGCGCTGACATTGCCTTGTGCGAAAGCGAGGCAGGTCTCGCTCAGTGGACAGTTCTGGCAATCGGGCCGTCCCCGGGAGCAGACCATGGAGCCGATATCCATCATCGCTTGGTTGTAGCTGGCGCACTCTCTGTCTGGGGTCAGCTGCTCAGAGATCTGCCAGAGACGTCTCAGTACGTCACTCTTCCCCGGCCAGCCCTCGATTGCGAAGTGGCGACAGAGCACCCGTTTGACATTGCCGTCGAGAATCGCCGCCGGCTTTCCACATCCAAGCGAACGAATCGCCCCTGCGGTGGAGCGACCGATACCCGGCAGGGACTCCAGCTCAGTCTGGTCGCAGGGGAACGCCCCAGCGAAGTCTTGTAAAACCACATTGGCACAACGGTGCAGATTTCTCGCCCGGGCGTAGTAGCCCAGACCCGACCAGTGATGCAGCACCTCATCCAGGGAGGCATCGGCCAGTGAAGCCAGATCGGGAAATGAGCCCATGAATCGTTCAAAGTAGGGGATGACCGTCGCCACCTGGGTCTGTTGCAGCATGATCTCGGAGACCCAGACACGGTAGGGATCTCGAGGATGCTGCCAGGGCAGATCCCTGCGACCGTTTTTCTCAAACCAGGCCAGTATCCGCCTGGCGAAGCCTGGGGCCTCGAGGTTGCTCGTCAGCTCGCTGGAATCTCTTTTGTAGCTGATGGCAACTCTGCCCTAAAACAGCTTGTTCAGTTTGCCTTTGAGCTTATCCCTCAGCTCATCCTTCTTCTCTTCCGGCAGCTTCTCTTCGATCTTCTCGTCGAACTTCTCCTTCAGCCTCGCCTTCTGTTTCTCCTCCAGCACCTTTGCCAGTTCGATGTTGAAGCTGGGATTGTTCCAGGGACCTTTGATCTTCACCGGAATGGGTATACCTTCCAGTTCCTCCAATCCGGCTCCACCCTGCCCCTGCGAAGTGTTCACAAAGACGGGGCGGATTGCATAGTCGAGACTCTCCTGAATGAGATTGGCGGTGCCGCTTCCCTCCACCCGCAGATAGGGTGACAGGGCTAGGAGTCGCTGGTTATTCACGACTCCGTTGACAATAGAGGCGCTACCGGTCAATTCAGAGAAATCGGTCTGTTCCGGTTGGTTATAGATCTCTGTCGCTTCACCGGAGAGTTTTGCCCGGGTGTCTCGAATCATTTTGGCCAGGTTGAAGCCCTTCACAGCGCCATCCTGGAAGTTAAACGAGAGATTACCGTTGAGGGCCCTTTTCAACTGATTGACGGAAACACCTCTGCTGGTCAAATCAAGATTGAGGTCTCCGCTCCCCATGAGGGTATCTTCACCGGTGAGATCCAACAGCAGAGGACCCGCAAGGATCCTGGAGAGTTTCTGCGTTACCTTGAGTTTGGGGGTTTTTCCACTCACATCCAGGGCCAGGGTCCCCGTTTGCAGACCGTCATAGAATCTGCCGATCTGTTGATCCACGGTGAGATTGCCGTTACGGCTGCGTATCTTCAGCTGCACCGCCTCGGCATTCAATTGATTTACGGTCAGGCGATCGATCAACAGCTTTCCATCCAGGGTCAGCTGACGCAAGGTCTCGACAGGAAACAGCTCGTCATTGCCAGAAGCACTCTGCCCCCTACCTCTGACAGGTGTGGAATTTTGATTTGATGGCGGCAGATAGCGGTCGAGATTCACCTCATCCACGTCCAACGAGAAGAGGTAGGTAGGCTTGGCGAAATTGATCAGCTCAAACTCACCCTTTACCGTTGTCTGATCCAGTTTCATCTGGATCTGTTTCAGGGCGACATGATC
>JBNKMQ010000115.1:0-9769 GCA_050293225.1 Sedimenticolaceae bacterium | reverse complement strand
TTGATGACGGTGGAGCCGGTGGCGCCGGCAGCCCGGGCAGCCTCAAGCACCTTCTCGGTTGTACTGTCCTCTATCAGGGCGATGATGAGTTTGAAATGCATGGTGATATCCTCGATAGATCACGGTTTTTGCGTCTTGCCCCGCCACTCGCTCAACTGCGCATAAGCCATGACGGACATGATGGGAAATAGGCTGGCAAAGGCGATCAGGCCAAAGCCATCGAGTAAGGGGTTGCGGCCGGGAATGTTGCTCGACAGGCCAAGGCCGAGGGCGGCGACCAGGGGGACGGTCACCGTGGAAGTGGTCACGCCGCCTGAGTCATAAGCCAGGGCGATGATGGTGCGGGGTGCGAACATGGTCTGAGCGATGACTACTACGTATCCCGCCATGATATACCAGTGCAAGGGTGTACCGCTGATGATGCGGTAGCTGCCCAGAGCGATGCCGATGGCGACACCGATGGCCACCGAGATTCTCAGTCCCCACTGACTGATGGCGCCACCGGAAACCTGGTTGGCTTTGATCGCCACGGCGATCAGTGAGGGTTCCGCAATGGTGGTGGAAAAACCGATGCTGGCGGCGAATAGGTAGACCCATAAGTAGTGCTGCCAGCCAACCGACAGGGTGTTTTCGCTGATTCCCAGGAGTTCCGGCGATGTCAGTTGCGAGGCCATCAGCTCGCCCAAAGGGAAAAGTGCCAGATCCAATCCCTCCAGAAAGAGCGCCAGACCCAGCAGGACCATGAGCAGACCGATGAGTACCTCTTTGGGGTTCTTCAGCGGACGCCTGAGAACAAGAAATTGAAATCCAAACAGAATTGCGATGATCGGGAGCAGATCCAGAACCGTCCCGGCCAGGACCTGCAGGAAGTGCTCCAGCGCCTCGTTCACAGCAGCATCCCGTAGGCCATGACGAAGATCATCGGGGTCAGGGAGGCGAAGGCGATCAGGCCGAAGCCGTCGATCATGGGGTTTCTGCCCTTGATACTCGATGCCAGGCCTACACCCAGGGCAGTGACCAGAGGCACAGTGATGGTGGAGGTGGTTACCCCGCCGGAGTCATAAGCAATGCCGATGATCTCTTTCGGCGCAAAGGCGGTCATCACCACCACACCCAGATAACCGGTGATGATCAGATACTGCACCGGCCAACCTTTGATGATGCGCAGTACGCCAAGGACGATGGCGAATCCCACAGAGAGGGCTACGGTATATCTCAAGCCATTGGCGTAATCGTCCTGGGACTGCTCACCTTTCTCGATCATGCCGCCATTGGCGGCTATGCTGGCGGCTTCTTCGGCGATCTTGATGAGAGCGGGTTCGGCAACCGTAGTGCCAAATCCCAGGGCAAAGGCGAACAGCAAGAGCCAGGTCAGACTGCCCTTGCGGGCGAAGTCCCAGGCCATCCCCTCGCCCAGGGGGAAGAGGGCCATGTTGAGGCCCTGGATAAAGAGGCTGAGTCCGACTACCACCAGCATAAACCCGGCCAGGAGCGCGCCCAGGTTGGGGATGGGTTGTTGCAGAACAAAGATCTGGAAGAAGCCGATAACCGCCACGATCGGCGCTAGATCACGCAGACTGTCCAGGAGAGAGCCGCCAAAGTGCCTGAGCAAATGCATGGGGGATCGATAGATTTAATTATTTGTTTAACCTGACGATACAGTAGGTTGAGACAGCGATGCAATGGTCGAAGAGCAATGTCGAGAAGAATTGCATTCTGCTGTAGAGGAAATGGTAAGCGATTAAAGCTTTTTATTCCCGAATCTCATCAGAGAGTGGATAAATGTGCACGCACGCAGGGACTTAAAAAGTGAGCGCTGAAGATTTGTTAAGGTATTGTCATATAAGAAATTTGTTGAAAGCCCTCGGGGTTGATGCTAATTTTCAGGTATGGCTGCGTAAGAATGTGCGCGGGCAAGGCTTAGTGTCCCTGATCTTTTGTGAGGATATTCCCAGTCACAAAAGATGCTGTGACTTACCTTAGCTTATAGGTGTGGGTGAAATTCCCGTGGCAGCCAGATTAAGAGCGGTTTTAGATTCAGTGTCTAAATATGTCAGGACAAGACAACATCATCAGATTCGGTTCGGCAGTGCCTAGTCGAAACAGCATTAGATTAGACGTCAATGGGCGTAGGATCGCTGCTGAGTGTCGTGGGCTGGTCGCCCAGACCATGCCGAAGCTCATGGGTGGGTTATTTGAAAACCTGGACGACGCCCTCTATGAGATGGCGAACAAATCCGACAGCAACACCCTGCAGAATATCTATTTCGACTCTATGCGTGAGTTGCGTAAACAGCGCAACAATATCGATCATACCTTCAACCAGGAACTGCTGAAGGCCTATGACCTGTTTTGGGAGACCGGCGAGGTCAGTGTGACTCAACCGACCCTGGATGAGTTGAGTCGCGATACCGAGATGGCACTGCTGGATGATGAGGATCTGGAAGACTCACTCGCCATCACCAATATGGTCTCCAAGGCGGAGAATCGCTTTACCCGCGAGATCTATGCCATGGGTCAGCGCTTCGCATATATCATTGGTGGTGGCCAGGTGGATGAGCATTTGGCCCTGCAGTCACCCTTATCCCCGGCAGTGCTCTGTGCTGCCTTTCAGGCATCCATGGCCAATGTGCCGGTAGAGCTGCCTGTCAAACTGGTGGTCTACAAACTGTTTGATCGCCATGTGATGCATTTCATCGGTGGCCTCTACGACGAGATCAATATCCTGCTGGGTAAAGCCGGGGTGATTCCCAAGCTGACACCAAAGGTTCGCCGCAATCCTGTCTCTCCTGTAATGGCTCGCAGAGAGGGCGGTGGTGGAGATAGCCAGCAGGTAGGTGATTCATCCTACCTGGGTGACCCCTCAAGCCAGTACTATACGACTTCGACACAAGCCTCCGATGTTCAGGGGGAGGTCTTTGCCGCTCTGCAGCAACTGTTGGGTGTAAGACGTACTCAGGTTGCACAGACCGGTGCTACATCCAGTTACATGGTGACAGCCCCTGCTGGTACGGTACCTGTGATTGATACCGGTGAGTTGATCGGGGCTCTGAACGCTATCCAGCAATCCAACGTTGTCATGTTGCCTCAAGGACGACGCGTTACCCAGTCGCTGAATCCCCAGCAAATGCGCGAACAGTTGGTGAGTGACCTGGATATCGCCAAAGAGGGTCATGTGACCCGGGCGCTGGGAGATGCGGATAATGACACTATCGATGTCATCTCCATGCTGTTCGAGTTTATTCTCGACGACTACAGTCTGCCGGATGCCATGAAGGCGCTGATCAGCCGCTTGCAGATTCCGATGCTGAAAGTGGCGATCATCGACAAGACCTTTTTCAGTAAAAAGATACATCCGGCCCGACGCTTGTTGAACTCCCTGGCGCAGGCGGCTGTTGGCTGGAACGATAGCGGCGATCGGGTCAACGATGTGCTCTACAACAAGATTGAGTCTGTCGTTAAACATGTCCTGAACGAGTTCCAGGACGACCCATCGATCTTCGCCGATCTGGATGACGAGTTCAGTGCCTGGTGGCAGCAGGAGCAGCGCGGTGCGCAGATTGCCGAGCAGCGCACCAATCAGGTCACCCGTGGTAAAGAGCAGCTAAGATCCGCTAAGCAAACAGTGGTACAGGAGCTGAACCAGCGCCTGAGACAACAACAGGTTATCCCTGAAGCGGTGATGGCCTTGTTGGAGGATGGCTGGAAGGACGTCCTCCTGCTGAACTATCTGAGACAGGGCGCTGACAGCAAAGAGTGGCACGATTCACTCGAGATCGTCGATCAGCTGCTCTGGAGTGTGCAGCCCAAATCGGATTATGCCGAACGGCAGAAACTGCTGCGCAGTATTCCCGAGCTGTTGAGAAATCTGCGTGAGCGCCTCAACAGCATCTCTTTTGATCAGCACAAAATGGCCCGCCTCTTCAAGGAGCTGCAGAATTGTCACATCGGCTGTCTGCGTGGTGGCGATCCCAATCTGATGGGCGGAGCAGGCACCGGCCCCTCCTCATCCATCGAGGTCAGTTTTCCCGATAGTAAGATGGTCTCGGCAGATAGCCGCCGCACCAGCCATCTGATTGACAGTGATGAAGATGAACCCGATGAATTCACCCGTCAGGCCGCTGAATTGAAGGTTGGTACCTGGCTGGAGATGCAGGATGGTTCTGTGAAGAATCGGGTTAAGCTCTCCTGGAAGAGCGACGTGACTGATACCTTCATCTTCGTCAATCGCAAAGGCATGAAGGCGATGGAGCTGACCGCTGCCGGTCTGGCGAAGCGTTTTCGTGAAGAGACGGCAGCGCTGGTTGAGATATCAGATACGCCGATTATCGATCGCGCACTGGATGCCATGCTGACAGCGCTGAAAAATACCGACGCCACCTCTGCTTCCGCCTAAGGTCTGTTTGCACCTTAAGGTGGATTGACACCTATCTGATCCCCGATAAACTGCTGACACTTGGTGTCAGGTATTGGCTGATGCCTGCAAGAAATCAATCGAGAGGATTTTAACTATGGGTGAGAAGATTACCGACTCCGGTCTGAAGTATGAGGATTTGGTAGCGGGTGACGGAGAAGCGGCTGCCGCTGGTCAACGGGTCTCTGTTCACTATACCGGCTGGTTGTTGGATGGAGAGAAGTTCGACTCCTCGCTGGACCGCAACCAGCCGTTTGATTTCTCACTCGGTAAGGGGATGGTGATCCAGGGCTGGGACGAAGGTGTCGCCGGCATGAAGGTGGGGGGCAAGCGTCGCCTCACTATCCCGCCGCAACTGGGTTATGGGCAGCGGGGTGCAGGCGGCGTGATTCCGCCCAACGCCACCCTGGTGTTTGAAGTCGAACTGCTGGCGGTCTCTGCATGAGTCTGAGTTTGAGTCAGGAGGAGATCTCGCAGCAGGTCGCCCTGGCCTTGCAAGAGGACCTGCGTGAGGGGGATCTCACTGCGGCGCTGATCGATGTCGATGCCTGTTCCAAGGTCGAGATCGTCTGTCGCGAGTCAGCTGTTCTCTGCGGTACGGCCTGGTTCGATGAGGTCTTTCATCAACTGGATAGCGAGATCGCTATAGATTGGCGCGCAAAGGATGGCGACAGACTGATGGATGGACAGGTGATCTCTACCTTGTCGGGCCGGACGCAACCGCTGCTCAGTGGTGAGAGGACAGCGCTGAACTATCTGCAGACCCTCTCCGGTACTGCTACCCTGGCGCGAACCTATGCCGACAAGGTAGAAGGAACGGGTACAAGAATTCTCGATACCCGCAAGACCCTGCCCGGTCTCCGGCTGCAACAGAAATATGCAGTCAGTTGCGGCGGTTGTGATAACCACAGGATCGGTCTCTTCGATGCCATTCTGATTAAAGAGAATCATATCCATGCCGCCGGTTCCATTCAGGCGGCCCTGCAGCAGGCCCAGGAGACTGCTTCTCCAGGCATCAGTATCGAGATTGAGGTGGAGTCTCTCGCCCAGCTGGAGGAGGCGCTGGAGCATGGCGCCAAGCGTATTCTGTTGGACAATTTCGATCTTGCGGGACTGCGTCAGGCCGTCGCTATCAATAGCGGTCGAGCCAGACTCGAGGCCTCGGGAAATGTCAATCTACAGACAGTACGCGGGATCGCCGAGACCGGTGTGGACGATATCTCGGTCGGCGCATTGACCAAGGATGTGAAGGCCGTCGACCTGTCGATGCTTTTCGTTTGAAGTCAGGATTGAGTGGCCAGCCAGGTCAGCTCGGCCAGTAAAAACTCAGGCGCGCTCGTCGATCAGCGTACCGAGTAGATCGTCTGCCGCTTTCAAGGCCTTGACCGAGGCCTTGGTCTGATTGGCATGGACCTTCATCTCCACCATCGCGCGGGAGAGATCGGTGGGTTTGCTCTGTTGAGTCTGCTGGGTGCTGGCGATCTCGGATGCGACCCGACGCATCCCCTGCATCCCCCGCTGGATACCCAGTGTCGCTGAACCCATGATTGAATTGATTGCCATACGTTTAGCCCTGCAAATCCCTGAATCGAGTCTCTCTAACCCGGTTGTTGGCAGTTGTATGGGATACTTTAATCGATTAGGTAGTGGATGTGGCCAGGGTCACGAATCTCAAGAAGCCCGTTCCTTTCAGACCCCACTGAGGGCCACTCTGCGGACAGATAGGAAATAGCAGGGTGGGTTAGCGGTCATGGAAGGGGTGGCTCCCTTCCACGCCTGTGGTTGGTGGTTTAGACGCAACCGGTGGGCTTTGGCAGACCGCCATACTTGGTGATCGGCTTCATGGGGCCGGTCAACCAGAGCTTGAACATCGCCTTCTGATCGGCGCCAAGAAACTTGGAGAATTTTCGAATTGGGGGAACTACATTAAATTCATCGTAATACTCCCGGGCCTTGAGGATCTGCTGCCACTTTTCGTCGTTGAGATCGTATTCATCTACCTCTGCCATCGCCCTGGCGATCTCCGGCGTCCAGTCGTTCATGTCTCTTAGATAGCCGTCACCATCCCGTTCTGGTATTTCAATGCTCATCGCAAAACTCCTATTACCAACTAATTTGCTAGGTTATTTTCTGAAGCAAGTCTACGATTAAAGCGGGTGGATTATCCACCCCTTAAAGAATCGGGTTATTGGTTTATTGAAGAATGGTTCAGCTTGTACTGAACAGATTGAGGAAGTCGCTCTCATCCGTCACTGGATTATCGAAATGGATTCTCATCAAGCCGTCACTCTGTCGCAAATCGAAACCGGAGGGATCTGCTCCAACTGCCTGAATTGAAGAAGCGTGAGGGATTTGATTGTGTTCGAGGTAGCCCTTGAGCAGATGGTGGTCGTGAGCGTTGAGTTGATAGAGGATCTCCATCTCACTGGAAGTGGGGAGTTCCGGTGTGTCCAGGACACGGCTGATATCGAGCCATCGGGCCGAGCCGAATCCCGCGATGTAGTAGAAGCTCTTCGGCTTCAGGCGATAGAGTTTGAAGTTGAGCTCCTCGTTGTAGTGGCGACCATCGGGAAAGTAGCGGTAATAGCGCTCATGGGCCGACTTGGAAGAGACCGGTTCGGCATCCGCAAGGCATGTCAGACGTCCCCACTGCAGCACATCCGAGTGCTCCTGCTGGGTCATGATCAGTGAGCATCGGGAATCCGCTTGCAGATTTCGGGTGTGCTGTGCCAGGTGGGAAATCATCACCAGGGGATTGCCTTTGCTATCCAGACAGAGGGGGAGCAGTGAGCCGAAGGGGTAGCCCTCATATTTCTGCGACTGGGTGGAGAGCACGCCGTGAAACTGTTCATGCCAGATGCGCCGGACGGCTTCTATCAGATCATCTGCACTGGATCCCTGGTTCATCGATATCCCCTTTCTTGCCTGAGCGGTCCATAAGAGAACGGCTCTGTCGTTATTCTTGACTGGAAACTTTGCCGATTTTGGCTTCCACTGACTTAATCTTACCCGCCAACCGCCCCATATCACCATGACGAATGTCCAGTTTTATGGAGGAGTAGATCCGCTTGGCGCCTAGCGCCTGTAAGCGTTCACTCGATTGATTGACCAGTGCGAGTGCCTGGTTCAGGGTCTCGGTTTCGATGATAGTGCCCATGGGGGTGAGCTGGTAACTGAAGCCACTCTCCCGAATGAGTTTGACGACCTGGCTGACATAGGTGCTTACGCTCTCTCCCTGGTCCATGGGAAAGATGCTGAATTCCAGTAATACAGACATAGAACTACCCGCGTTATCGATTCAAGTGTGGCTGGCCTCACCCCTTTCATGGGCTGGTGAATGCAGCCGTGTTGTTGAGAGGGATCGGTGGAAGATTGGTGATTTTACAATTGAGTTAACAATTCTTCACAGCCAATGGCTTTAATGTGACACGGGAAAATCATAAGCTCAATCCTGCATTTGGGTAAGCGTGTTTGATATGGGGACCGGTGGTTTTTATAGCGATACTCAATTGGCTGAATTTCCAGGCAGCTCCACTATTCAGATTGGGGTTGGCAAAGACATTAATTTAATAGGGTTAATAGTTCGGTTTTTTTGTTATAAAGGTGGCGGACCAAGCAGTCTTCGGTGGCTAAGGACCTTTCAGGTACAGCCGATTTGCCGTGACAGCTAGCGGGAGCGGTCTGTTTTTTTGAGGACAAAATAATCTACTGAACTACAAGGAGTTCATTGTGGACCTTTCACTCGATACAATTTTGAATACTTATGTGATTCCCTGGGGGACAAAGATATTTCTGGCCCTCTTGGTCTTCATTATCGGCCGATGGATAGCCAAGGCCCTGGTCAACATGCTGAAAAAGGTGATGACCAAGGCGAAAGTCGATGAAATGCTGGTCAGCTTTCTCGGCAATATCTCCTACGCTGCCCTGCTGGCCGTCGTGGTACTGGCTGCCCTGGAGCAGTTGGGGGTCAATACCACGTCCGCCATGGCCATACTCGGTGCTGCCGGCCTGGCCGTCGGTCTGGCGTTAAAGGATTCCCTCAGCAGTTTTGCGGCCGGAGTCATGTTAATCATCTTCCGTCCTTTCAAACTGGGGGATTTCGTTGAGGCGGGAGGGGTCTCTGGTGTGGTGGAGGAGATCCGCATCTTTCACACCGTTCTCAAGACCGGTGATAATCGTGAGGTCACCATGCCCAATGCCCAGATCTACAGTGGGACGATTATCAACTATTCAGCACGATCCACCCGTCGCATCGATCTGGTTATCGGCATCGGCTACGACGACGATATCAAGAAGGCGCGGGATCTGATCGCTCAGGTGCTGGAAGCAGACACGACGATTCTGAAGAGTCCGGCACCGACCATCATGCTCCTTGAGCTTGGTGCGAGTAGTGTCGACTTTGCAGTTCGTCCCTGGGTCAACTCCGGCGACTACTGGACCACCAGAGCGGCTGTCTTGGAAGCGATTAAGGATACCTTCGATAAAGAGGGCATCTCTATTCCCTATCCGCAGCAGGATATTCATGTGTTTCAACCGAGTGCCAGTTGATCAGGCACTCTCAATTTTCTTTCTTCTATAACAAAAGCGTACCGGAGGTACGGATATGCAGATGAAAAAAATCACAATTGCACTGGCTTTGGCGCCGATGGTTTTCTCCACCGCAGCTATGGCTGAAAAGGGTGTGGCCTATGACGCCACCAACAGTGGCTGGAAAACCAGCTATGGGGAGTGCTGGACCACGACCTATCGTGATAAGGATCCGGCGCCGACAGGTTGTTTTGGCGAACCCAAAGTTGATGGGGATGCGGATGGTGACGGCGTGATGGACAGCCAGGACCAATGTCCCGGTACCGCAGCCGGTGTCACAGTGGACGCCAAGGGTTGTGCCCTGGATAGCGATGGTGACGGCGTAGCTGATTCGAATGACAAATGTCCCAGCACCCCCGCAGGCGCTTCCGTTGATGCCAGCGGCTGTGAACTCGACAGTGATGGCGACGGTGTGGTCGACAGCAAAGATAGCTGTGGTAAGACCCCCGCTGGTGCCACCGTCGACAGCAAGGGTTGTGCCCTCGGTATTGTGCTGCGCGATGTGCGC
The DNA here is from genome assembly GCA_050293225.1 of Sedimenticolaceae bacterium. Classification (GTDB taxonomy): domain Bacteria; phylum Pseudomonadota; class Gammaproteobacteria; order Chromatiales; family Chromatiaceae; genus Thiodiazotropha. The sequence continues at coordinate 260 of JBNKMQ010000115.1, read as the reverse complement.
TTCAAGCTCAACAGTGGTGAGCTGACCGGTGAGTCGACTGCGATTCTGGATCAGGTTGCGGCTTCGCTGAAGTCTCGTCCGGATATCACCTCCGTAGAGGTCATCGGTCACACCGACTCTTCCGGTGCAGCTTCCTACAACCAGATGTTGTCAGAGAAGCGTGCCAAGTCAGTGTCTGACTATCTGGCCTCTCAGGGCGTTGATAAGGCTATCCTGAGCTCAAAAGGCATGGGAGAAGACTCTCCTGTTGCGGATAACGC
>JBNKMQ010000114.1:0-2523 GCA_050293225.1 Sedimenticolaceae bacterium | reverse complement strand
CACCGCCTTGTTACGTCGACTGACAGTGATATCCGGCGGTCCGGGTACCGGCAAGACTTCGACGGTGGTGAGAATTCTCGCCTTGCTGCGAATGCAACCAGGCGGTGATGCATTGCGAATTCACTTGGCGGCACCCACCGGCATGGCGGCATCCCGCCTGCAAAGATCGATAGCAACGGCGAAGCGCTCTTTGCCTCTCTCCCCTGAACAACTGGAGACGATTCCTGAGCAGGCCTCCACCCTGCATAGACTGCTGAGGGTGAAGCGGCAGGGGACAGGCTTTCATCACCACAGGGATAACCCCCTGCCGGTAGATTTGCTGGTGGTGGATGAGGCCTCGATGGTGGATGTGGCACTGATGGCCAAACTGTTTGATGCCCTGCCGCAAGCGTGTCGGGTGATTCTGCTCGGGGATAAGGATCAACTGGCCTCTGTAGAAGCGGGGGCGGTGCTGGGTGATCTCTGTGCCGGTTGTGATGGGCCCAGAGGCGAATTTGTCGAGAGACTTCGAGTGATTTGCGGAGAACCGATTCCTGATCTCTCTTCACCAGGTGGTGTTCTCAGCAACAACGTCGTCTCTCTGCAGCATAGCTATCGCTTTGCTGAAGCGGGTGCCATCGGGCAAGTTGCCTCCGCGGTCAACCGGGGGGATGCGGATCTCGCCATGCATTTGATGCAGGAATCTGACGAGGGGCTTGTGTGGCAGCAACAGGATGGCAATGTCGCAAGCTTTGCCGCAAGTCGTTATGTCGACCTGTTTCGACAGCTGGAAGATGGGGCTCCGGTGGAGGAGTTGTTCGAGACCTTGCAGGGTTTTCGTCTCTTGTCCGCCTTGCGAACAGGGCCCGCTGGATCGGAGCAGATCAATGCGCTGATCACCCAAGAGTTGATGCAGCAGGGAGTTGTCTCGAGGGAGGAGGAGTGGTTTCCAGGCAGGCCGGTGATGGTGACACGCAACGACTACCAACTTCAGCTCTACAACGGAGATACCGGTATCGTGCTGCCGCAGCCGGACAACCCGAAGAGTCTGGCTGCGGTCTTCCCGGCGGGGGAAGGAGGGGAGGCTCGCTGGATTCCGATCTCCCGGCTGCCGGCCTGCGAGACCGTATTCGCCATGACGGTACATAAGAGTCAGGGCTCTGAATTTGAGGAGGTGGTGTTGTGCCTGCCGACGCAGACCAGCCCGGTACTATGTCGTGAGTTGGTCTACACAGCGATTACCAGAGCGAGATCAAAATTTACCCTGACAGGTCCGGCCGCAATTTTCAGACATGCTATCGAACACCCCCTGCAACGGGATACCGGGTTGCCTGAGATACTGGGCGCATAGCCTGCTGGTGCTGCTCTGCAGCATGAATTTCTTCCGATAATTATTTTCTGAGCGCATAAAAATAAACTTAGGTTGGATAATTCCTCGTTGTGGTAGGGTATGGGCTGTTTAAAATTTACCATTGGCGCCAGATTAAATAATTTAATATTAAAAACATTAGGTTATGCGTCATTCAAGAGATTTAGGATTAGCTTTGGTTGATGGCTGCTGTATGACTCAGGCAGCAGAGATTCAACCTTGCATGGCCTGACGATCGGCAGAAAAGCAGGTGGGCCAGATCCAGCGATCATAAAAAAATGAAGGAGACGAAACGTCATGATCAACCCAGTAGGTTCAGAAGAATTGCAACCTTTGTTTGTCTACGACTCGGAACTGCACCATAAGATTTCCCATGAGGCGGAATCCCTGCCTTCGGTGATGATCAGCTCCCAGGCCGCCGGTAACGCTGTCATGATGGGCGCCGGTTATTTCAATCCGTTGAAGGGCTTTATGAATGTGGCCGACGCCATGGGCGCTGCGGAAAAGATGACCCTGACAGACGGCAGCTTCTTCCCCGTGCCAGTACTCTGTCTGCTGGAGAACACCGATGCCATCGGCGACGCCAAGCGCGTGGCTCTGCGGGACCCCAACGTAGAGGGTAACCCGATCTTGGCGGTGATGGACATCGAAGCCATCGAGACCGTCTCCGATGAGCAGATGGCGACCATGACCAACAAGGTCTATCGTACCGATGACATGGAGCATCCCGGCGTGGCGGCTTTCAACAGCCAGGGCCGTGTAGCTATCTCCGGTCCCATCCAGGTGCTCAACTTCTCCTACTTCCAGGCTGACTTTCCCGACACCTTCCGCACCGCTGTTGAGATCCGCAACGAGATCAAAGAGCGTGGTTGGAACCGTGTGGTGGCCTTCCAGACCCGCAACCCCATGCATCTGGCCCACGAAGAGCTCTGCCACATGGCCATGGATCGTCTCGACTGTGACGGTCTGGTCATCCACATGCTGCTGGGTAAGCTGAAGAAGGGCGACATTCCTGCGCCTGTACGTGACGCTGCTATCCGCAAGATGGTGGAGGTCTACTTTCCGCCCAACAGCGCCATGGTTACCGGTTACGGTTTCGACATGCTCTATGCCGGCCCCCGTGAGGGCGTGCTGCACGCCTACTTCCGTCAAAACATGGGTGCCACCCACTTCAT
>JBNKMQ010000113.1:0-5760 GCA_050293225.1 Sedimenticolaceae bacterium | reverse complement strand
TTGGTGATTCCAAATGAACGATGAGCAACGCCGAGTGGCGCTTTTTCAGGCGCACCCCAAGGGCACTTCCTGCGGGGCGCAACCCGAAAGGCTGGGGCTGTTCTTGCCCCCAGCTGCGTTATCATTCGCTCATGTAGCCGGGCGCTCATTCTGCCTTGCTGGGAACAAAAACATCCCCAGCAGGGTGTATTGGATTAGTGTTAACAGACCCTAGTAACAAGCCATAAACCAGGAATGCCTATAATCCGATATGGGACGATGTTCATCGACACTACCAACTAGCCTGCTAATCATCCTTGGATTGGTGCTATTGATCGGCTGCAGTATCCCTCCCCCTTTGGTTGAGCGCATCAAGGCTGCCGGTGAGTTGAGAGTCGTTACCCGAAACAGTGGCACCACCCTCTATGAAGGCCCGGAAGGGCTGACCGGCTTTGAGTATGAACTGGTACAACTCTTCGCTGACGAACTGAAAGTCAAACCCCATTTCATTATTCCCAAACGCTTTGATGATCTTCTACCCACCGTCATTAAGGGTGATGCCCATCTTGCGGCTGCCGGCCTGACAGTCACCCCTGATCGTGTCTCTCAGATTCGCTTCGGCCCCCCTTACCAGGAGATTACTCAGCAGGTCATCTACCGCCAAGGCACTCGTCGTCCTCGTAAGGTGAAAGATCTGATCGGCGGCAAACTGGTTGTACTTGCCGGCAGCAGCCATGAAGAGGAGTTGAAACGCCTCAAACAGAGCCATCCCGATCTCACCTGGGAGAGCCGTTCCGATCTGGAGAGTGCCGAGCTGATGAAGCTGGTGAACAGTCGCCAGATCGACTACACCATTGCCGACTCGAATGAGTTTGCCATCAACCGCCGCTTCATGCCCAACCTGGGTGTCGCCTTCGACCTGACCGAGCCCCAGCCCCTGGCCTGGGCCATGGCCCATGCGGAGGACTCCAGTCTGTTCGAGGCGATGCAGGCGTTCTTTGATCGTATCAGTGAAGATGGCACCCTGGAGCAGTTGATCGAGCGTTACTACGGTCACATCGGCCGTCTCAATTTCGTTGAACTGAAGACATTCACCCGCCACTTGGACAATCGACTACCCAAATATCAGCACTTGTTCGAACAGGCAGCCGCAGACACAAACATCGATTGGCGACTCTTAGCCGCTATCGGTTACCAGGAGTCCCACTGGAACCCCAAGGCAAAATCACCCACCGGAGTCCGAGGTATCATGATGCTGACACGGGCAGCCGCTAAACAGATGAAGATCAAAAGCCGTCTGGATCCTCAACAAAGCATTATCGGTGGGGCAAAATATTTTCGTTACATTGAGAATAAACTGCCAGATAGAATTGAAGAGCCTGATCGCCTCTGGCTGACACTGGCCGGATACAACGTGGGATTCGGCCATCTGGAGGATGCAAGGGTCTTAACCGAACACCTGGGAGACGATCCTGACAAATGGGCGGACGTAAAAAAACACCTGCCCAAACTCAGTCTGAAAAAGTGGTACACCACCCTCAAACATGGGTATGCTCGCGGCAACGAGCCAGTGAACTATGTCGATAACATACGCGCCTACTACGAGCTATTAAGATGGCAGCTTCGCAAACGGGCACAGAAAAACCAGCAGAAACAAAACAAGACCCACGCCTTATCGATCAGTCCAGAAGCCCTTTAAGCCAGGATATTTGCTTTACAACCAATCAGTTAGCTGCACACCAAAACCGATACGCTGGCTCTCGGCGTTGTAGTCGATCATACTCTCACCATAGCCATTGAAGTACTGAACATAGCCACGCCAGCGCCGATGCAGAGGAAAACTCCAATCGAGCTGAAAGGTATCTCGACTCTCTCCGTCGAACAGGTTCCTCAGCATCAGGCTAAAAGTATGATTCCCTTCTTTATAGATGCCAGTGAGTTCATAGTGGCCAAGATAATCGGTGATATCCGGATTGTCGTCATCGCTCTCTTCAATACGATGCCAGGGCTTGATGCCGACAAGAAACTTGTCTTTCTCGAAGAGAATATTGGCATAGACGCGATTCCAACTACGCGACATGTATCCACTCTTGCCATTTGATTGATGTACTGCGCCAACCTGCAGCAGGGAGTTTCTCCAACCTCCAATCGTCCAATCGTTTGGGATAATCAAAAACATCTCCGGCTCATGCACAGTTTCACGAAAGGGAGATGATATCTTTTGGTTGTAAGACTGCCAGAAGGATAGGTTGCTATAGGCGACATACAGATCGGCGTTCGTACCAAGCACGCCCTCCCAAACAGGCATCTTAAAACTGAGCTGAAACTTCATCTCAACCCGATCAAACTCAGTCTCGGGGATGTTATAGATCTCGTAATTGGGTGTATCGTTATAGGAGGCCAGCAGAACATAGTTCCGTTTATGCGGTGACAGTACGAAAGGGTTGTAACGGGTTGACCTCTCCGCCTCTATGCGCCGACTGATAAGTGACTCGCTGGCAGGCAAAGTCTCTTCAGCCACTTTATCAACTACAGGCTCTGGGGCCTTGGTCGCTAACTCAGGAGCAGCTTCTGTCTCCTCCAGATCTTCTATCTCCGGCTCCCTGACACTGATCACTATCTCACATTGGGTCTTCAGCTCAGCCAAGCTAATACTGTCATCCACATGTTTGATCTGTTCCAGTAAACAGGCTTCCATTGGCGTCAGCTCATCTGCCAGAAGAGCGTTAACGCTCGAAATGAGAAAGAGAGATAACACACCAATAAACGAACCAATCCAGCCGTACATCTTTTTCACTGCCGCTGTTTTCCCTTTTGTTGTTGCCGTCTTTGACGGAAGAAGTTACGCAAAACTGCACCACACTCCTCAGCCAGTGGCCCCTGCTCCACCAGTACGCTGTGGTTAAACCTCTCATCCGTGGGAAGTAAATCGAAGACGCTGCCAGCAGCTCCACCTTTCGGGTCTAATGCTGCATAAACCACCCTCTCGACCCTTGCATGAACTATTGCACCAGCACACATTGGGCATGGCTCGAGCGTTACATAGAGCGTGGTACCGCAAAGCCTGTAATTCTCCAGTCTGGAAGCTGCATCTCTTAAGGCAACCACCTCTGCATGAGCAGTGGGGTCTCGGCTAACTATTGGCCGGTTCCATCCCTCTCCAACAATTTCACCGTTGAGGACGACCAAAGCACCAACGGGTACCTCTCCCTCCCCACTGGCGCGCTGCGCAAGCTCGAGAGCCCGCCGCATAAACCTCACATCGTCCTGACTGAATTCAGACTGATACATCATCCAATACCCAGGTCAGCCGCACTTTCCCCTCCGCTAGTAGATAAACCGAATAAACGCCATGGAAAATAGCCAATGCTGACTCTGGCCGTAATTATATGATTTAATGTCAAAAAAACACAATAAACCATGCCAACTGTAAACAATCCTCAGGATTATCTATTGCTGATAGCCCGCTAGACCGAATGACACTCTCTGCAACATTCACCAGAAATTACCTTTTTGTACATCTAGCCACACCAATTAACTAAATTAGATGTCTATTTGTCGGCGTCACATAGCAACAACAATACATTTAGCTACATACTTCTAACCATTTGTATTCAAATGCAATATCTTGATACCAGCTTAGCAAAGCTGGAAATCTGATGACTTGCCAGGCCACACTGTCAGGTCAAGAATTGAAAGTATTCAGAGACTAACAAATGAATAATTCATGTTCATAGGATAATCAGCCCAAAACAACCTGTCACTGATCACCAAAAAACATGAATATCTCATTCGAATTTCTCACTTCCATAGACGATACATTGACCGAGCATATCGCCGTCATAAACAAACATGGCGAGATCCTCTTCGTCAACATGTGATGAATTATCTGCTCAAGGAACATGGTTTTGACAAAAAGACCGCGAAGCAACACATCTTCAAGCTGTTTCCATACGGCCATGTGAAACCAGCCGGCAAGATCACCGCATGAAGCGCCCACGGGCCTGGAGCACCGGCTGAGAAGTTGTTTGGGATCGGTTGTTTCCGCAAAGACAAAACAAGAACAACCCATCAACCATCCCAAAGGATTTTGCGGGCAGTAAGGATAGAGGGCTAGAAGCCACGAAAGTCACACATAATCGCGAAAACCTTTCGCTGTAATGGCTATCTCATTGCTGTTTTTACTTGGACTCCGCCACACTCAACACCTGCTGCTTGGTCTGAATATACTGCTGCATCTTGAGCGCATCTTTCAGCTGGGGATCGAGCGACAACGCCTGTTCTACCATGGCCTGCGCCATTGCATAATGCGACTGATGCAGGTAGGCGATGCTCAAGGCGAGGAACAACCGCGGGTTCTCTGCATCTCGCATGATCGCTTCCTGGTAGATGGTGATCGCTTCGCCTGTTCGGTTCTGGGTCAGGTAGAGGGAGCCGAGACGGGCGTAGGCCGAGGCTGACGCTGGCGCGAGATCCATCGCCCGTCTGAAACTTGCTTCCGCTTCTGCAAGCTCTCCCTTCTGCCACTGCAGATTTCCGGTTGCGATCAGGGATTGAAGATCGGGAGCGGCCAGGACCGGAGCCAAAGGAAGACAGCAGAGCCATAGTGAGAGCAGTATTGTTCGTGTCATCGGGATTCTCATTGGACAGTTAAAGGACGCCTTTAGGCCAAGATAGGCTGTCAGACTCCCTCCCCCGGCCGCCTGAAAACAAGCGACCGGAGTGGAGGGAGAAGATGGCAACAGCCTACTTGTTGTAGCGGGCTTTGAAATCGCTCGCCGCCTTCTTGCGAGCCGCTTTCTCTGCTGGATCCATCTTATCGAGGAACCACTTGTGGTTGTTGCTGTTCAGCACCTCATCCAGTTTTGCTTGCAGGCTATCCGCAGCTTTCATCTTCTTGGCGTCGCCGGATGTCCTTCCTTTGGCGATTAGCTTTTCCAGTTCAGGCACCATTTTGATATAGAAGTGCTGGGCTATCTCATAGGTGCCGTGCCAATGGGTGTAGTCAGGACCCATCATGGATGCACCCATGCGAGCGCGTCTGCCTTCGTGATGCCACAGCTCGAACCAGATCCAATCCAGCTTGTTGCTGAATTTGGCGGGTTTCAGCAGGGGCTTGGCCGCCGCATAGAGTGCGCCGCCCGGCTTGCCGAACTTCTCGTTATAGAGGGTTATCAGTCCGTCATACTGGGCATAGAAGTTATCGACCCAGGCCTCGTTGTGGCAGGCGGCGCATACATCCTTCATGTTGTCGCGTCGCTCCTCCCAACCCACCTTGGCGCCTGGCAGGCCCATTTTGGCGTCTGACACCTCTGGACGTATCGAAACCGGCGGCCGGTTGTTCCAGGAGATGCGCATGCCGACGTCGTGGGTCACATCCTGCTTGCGGGTCGCGCTCATGTGGCAGCTGGCGCAGGTGGGACCGGTGAAGTAGTCGATACCCGGAATCCACTTCGGGCTGTCGAGATTCATCTCGTCCTTGTGCGAAGCATATTGGATGCCGTGTTTGGACTCCTCATAGATCTCCTTTTGTGGATGATCTGGACCGAGATGGCACTTGCCGCAGTTCTCAGGCTGGCGGGCCATGGAGGCACGGAAACTGTGTTTGGAATGACAGGAATTACAGGTTCCGGCGTAGCCGTCCGAATTCAATCGGCCCATTCCGGAGTTCGGGTAGGTCATCGGATCAATCATGACCGCCCCGGCCTCGTTTTTAAGGTTGTTGCCCTTGTCATCCTTTAACACTTTCAGGTTGGAACCGTGACACTGCCAGCAGCCGGT
>JBNKMQ010000112.1:0-3922 GCA_050293225.1 Sedimenticolaceae bacterium | reverse complement strand
ACTGCCGGAGACCAGCTCGCTGCAGGTGGCCTTCGAATCCTTCATCGAGAAGGGCAGCCACATCATGTTGGTGGTGGATGAGTACGGCAGCATGTCGGGGATCATCACCCTGGAGGACATTCTCGAGACCATTCTCGGCATTGAGATCATCGACGAGGGCGACCGTATCGACGACATGCGAAAACTGGCACGTCGATTGTGGCGCAAACGCGCCAGCAGGATGGGACTGGAAGTGGATGAATCCGGTGGCCAGTCTGAATAATCCGCCCGTGAGTATTCATTGTATTAGCTTTTAAAGAAAAACAGACCCAGCAGGGCGTATTGGATTAGTGTAAACAGGCCCTAACTACTACTATTTAGAACAGTGAAACCACCAGAGAAGGATCTCACCTGTGAACGGACTCCCGGTCTCGCTCTACACGCTGTTTGTTGCCGCACTCTGCCTCGCCTCCTCCCAGAGCATGGCGGCAGACGAGGACGTCTACAGCTTTGGCGTCGTCCCTCAGTTTGAGCAGCGTAAACTCTTCCGTATATGGCGTCCGATTCTGGACGAGCTGGAGCATCGCACCGGTCTGAGATTCAAACTGGTCGGCAGCCCCAAGATCCCGGTATTCGAACAGAAATATCTGGATGGGACCTATGACTTCGCCTATATGAACCCTTATCACCTGCTCAAGGCCCATGAGGCTCAGGGTTATCTGCCGCTGGTCAGGGACGGCGGGCGCATGCTCAAAGGTATTCTGGTCGTTGCCAAGGACAGTCCGGTTCAGAAGGTACAGGAGCTGGCCGGAAAGCGTGTCGCATTTCCCGCCCCCAATGCCTTGGGAGCCTCGCTGCTGATGCGTGCCGAGCTGGCCAGCCTCCAGGGTGTGAGGGTTATCCCTCATTATGTGCAGACCCATAGTTCGGTCTATCTGCATGTGGCTTTGGGGCTGGACTCGGCGGGCGGCGGCGTCGCCTCCACCCTGCGCTCCCAAAAGGCTGAGATCCAGAAAAAACTGCGAGTTCTCTATACAACAAGAGCGATGAATCCTCACCCGGTAAGCGCTCACCCTCGGGTGCCCGAAGCACACCGGAATAAGGTTCGGGATGCGCTGCTGGAGATGGCTAAAACGGACAGTGGGGCTGCATTGCTGGCCAAGATTCCCATGCTCGAGGCCGTACCCGCCAGTCTGGAGGACTATACCCCCATGTACGCCTGGGGCTTGGATAAGTATTACGTCTCCGACCTGTAGACCCATCAGGGGCTATTTCTCAAAGAGCTGAGCAGAACATAGACACAATCATGCATGAACCGACGGCACAGCACCGATGAAACTGAGAGCCAAACTTTTTACACCCTTGTTACTGTTCAGCCTCGTTTTTGTCCTCTATTTCCGTTTCTTCTGGCTGCCCAACACCGCGAATTCCATGCTTCGACAGTCTGAACGTAACTGGGATGCGCACCTGACCAGTGTGGCCGAGGGACTGATACCCCTGCTACTGGAAAATCAACTGGCCAATGTCTATGACAACTTGGATGCCCTTTTGGATCAGAACGAAACCTGGTTGTCCATCAGGCTGACCGATGGCGCCGGGAATCGTATCTACCCCCTTGGTTCGCCACCAGATCCTGACAGCTTTCCACAGCAGGTTCAGACCAGGCGCCTCCCAGTGGGTTTTGTCGAGCCGGCCCTGGCCCAACTTGAAGTCACCAGGAATATCACCCCGCTGTTGAGCGAGATAGACGGATTGGAGGAGCGTCTTAGTTTTGTACTACTGTCGCTACTCATCATCTTCATCGTGTTTAACGGCGGCATGCTGGACTGGCAAGTGCGTCGGCGCCTGAAACAACTCTCGCAAGCCGCGAAGCGGTTGAGCGCCGGGGACTACGAAGCGGCCCTTCCTCAACTCTGCGGCGACGAGATCGGAGAGTTGACCCGATCATTCCAAAGCATGCGGCTCACACTCGCTGCCTACCATGGTGAGTTACAAGGCGAAATCGACAGCCACCGGCGCACAGCAGAGGCCCTTGAGAAGGAGAAAGAGCGGGCCACCTACCAAGCCTCTCACGATCCTCTTACCGGACTGATCAATCGCCGTGAGTTTGAACGTCGCCTTGCCGAAGCCCTGCTCCGTTGCGAAACGGACAACAACCACCATGTGCTGCTCTACATGGATCTCGATCAATTCAAGATCGTCAACGATACCTGCGGCCATGTCGCCGGTGATGCTCTGCTCCAGCAAATCCATCACGCACTCAAGGATCGTATCCGCCAAAACGACTCCCTGGCCCGGCTCGGGGGTGACGAGTTCGGTGTTCTACTTATGCACTGTAACCTGCAGGATGCATTGTCAGTGGCGGAAAACCTGCGTCAGTCCATTCAGGATTTCAATTTTATCTGGGATGAGAAGAGCTTTACCGTGGGTGTCAGCATCGGCGCTGTCGGTATCGACAAGCATAGCGGAGACATCAACAGCCTGCTAAGCGCTGCCGATTCCGCCTGCTACATGGCTAAGGAGAGGGGCCGCAACCAGGTCCAGCTCTACAGGAAATCCGATGAGGAACTGGCCCGTCAACATGGTGAGATGCTCTGGGTAACCCGTATTACCTATGCACTGAAAAATGACAAATTTGAACTCTTCTGCCACCCCATCGTATCCATATCCCCTTCGGTCGCGGAACAGCACAAATATGAGATTCTAGTTCGACTGAGGGATCAGGACAGCCATCTGATTCCGCCAGGCGCCTTTATTCCCGCGGCTGAGCGCTACAACATGATCGGTCTGCTCGACCACTGGGTGGTCGACCATGTCTTCGACTACCTGCAACAATGGCAACAGACAGAAAAACTCCGATTGTCGATCAATCTTTCAGGCAAATCATTGAGCGATAGGGCATTTCTTCAACACCTTGAATATCGAATAAGAAATGGTGACACGGGCAGGCATGAGATCTGTTTCGAGATCACCGAGTCCGCCGCCGTCCTATCCCTGGCGACGGCGCTCCACTTTATGAAAACACTCAAAGAACTTGGTTGCTGCTTTTCGCTGGACGACTTTGGTAAAGGAATGTCTTCCTTCTCCTATCTGAAGACTCTGCCCGTGGACAATCTGAAGATTGACGGTGCCTTCATCCGGGATATCGTCAGCGACCCGGTAGCTCGAGTGATGGTCAACGCCATCAATCAGATAGCCCATACCATGCAGTTGAAGACCATCGCCGAGTATGTTGAAAATCAGCCGATTCTGGATGAACTGAACCGCTTGGAAGTCGATTACGCCCAGGGCTTCCACATCTGCAAACCCTTCCCCCTATCCGAATTAGCGGACAACATAAGGTGGAGCGCGGATTCTCCACAGGACACATCATCAACCGGGTCGGATGAACACACAACGCTGACCGGGAAACACTAGGAAAGGCCTGAATCGCCCTTTTTTGTCGTTTCGGCGTACCCCAAGGGCAGTTGCTTGGGGTGCGCCCGGAGGAACTGCCCTTGGTGCACGCCGGCATGACGACTTATTCAGCGATTACCTGGTCAAGAATCTTGCTGACCTGCCCTCCATCATCCTATTCAAAATATCAGTAAACTCTGATGTTTGACGGATCTTGATTTAAATCAAGGATCATCCTCCCCGTTTTATTTGTGATAGACCCTGGCTATACGCCATCCATACTAAGAAAAGGTTTTCGTGTTCTGTCGTCACGAAGCCATGCAGTCCCCTAAAGCAATAACAAAGGGGTTGGGGGAGATTGTCGTACCATTCCTTCCTTTTCCTAGGTTTGCCACAACTTGGGGGGTCACTCTTTACGCCGACGGGGTCTTGGCCTGTCATCGCTTCGAAGAGAACCGCCGTACTCCTGTACACCAGTGGAGGATGTTATGAAATGGTTGAGTAGAGGTCGATTCCAATCGGCTGTAGGAGCGGTCGCCGCCGGCAT
>JBNKMQ010000111.1:0-5143 GCA_050293225.1 Sedimenticolaceae bacterium | reverse complement strand
CTACCATATTTCCGATATGGTATAAGCATTTATTTATGATCTAGATCAAAAGATCTGACTTCCCTAAACGGGTTCCGCCATCAATACTTTGTCCACCTTGAGTAGTGTTATGCACAAACAGACTGATTAGTAACAAACGATGATTTTCAAGGCAACGCAATCCTAAACCTGGAGGAATCGCAAACAATGGCCAAGAAATATGATGCGGGCGTAAAAGAGTACCGCGAAACATACTGGATGCCTGATTACACACCTAAGGAGACTGATCTCCTGGCGTGTTTTAAAGTAACCCCGCAGCCAGGAGTACCACGTGAAGAGGTTGCAGCCGCTGTTGCAGCCGAATCCTCCACCGGTACCTGGACCACTGTATGGACAGACTTGCTAACTGATCTGGACTACTACAAAGGTCGCGCCTACGCGATTGAGGATGTTCCAGGTGATGACAGCTGTTTCTATGCTTTCGTTGCCTACCCGATCGACCTGTTTGAAGAAGGCTCTGTAGTTAATGTTATGACCTCACTGGTTGGTAACGTATTCGGCTTCAAGGCCCTGCGCGCACTGCGACTGGAAGATATTCGCTTCCCGATTGCTTACGTCATGACCTGTAATGGTCCGCCACAGGGTATCCAGGTCGAGCGTGATCTGCTGAACAAATATGGCCGTCCTCTGCTAGGTTGCACCATCAAGCCGAAGCTGGGCCTCTCGGCCAAGAACTACGGCCGTGCCTGTTATGAAGGTCTGCGTGGCGGTCTCGACTTCACCAAGGATGACGAGAACGTCAACTCGCAGCCTTTCATGCGCTGGCGTCATCGCTTCGACTTCGTTATGGAAGCGATCCACAAGGCCGAAGCTGAGACCGGCGAGCGTAAGGGCCACTACCTCAACGTAACCGCTCCTACTGCTGACGAGATGATGCGCCGTGCCGAGTATGCGAAAGAGATCGGCGCGCCGATTATCATGCACGACTACATCACCGGCGGTTGGGCGGCCAATACCCAGCTGGCACAGTGGTGTCAGGACAACGGCATGCTGCTGCATATCCATCGCGCCATGCACGCCGTACTCGACCGTAACCCGCACCACGGTATCCACTTCCGTGTACTGACCAAGATCCTGCGTCTCTCCGGCGGCGATCACCTCCACTCCGGTACCGTTGTCGGCAAGCTGGAAGGTGACCGTGACGCCACCCTGGGCTGGATCGACATCATGCGTGACTCCTACATCAAGGAAGACCGCTCACGCGGTATCTTCTTCGACCAGGATTGGGGCGCCATGCCCGGCGTTCTGCCGGTTGCTTCCGGTGGTATCCATGTCTGGCACATGCCGGCCCTGGTCAGCATCTTCGGTGACGACTCCGTGCTGCAGTTCGGTGGCGGCACCCTGGGTCATCCCTGGGGCAACGCTGCCGGCGCGGCTGCCAACCGTGTTGCGGTTGAGGCCTGTGTGGAAGCACGTAACCAGGGCCGTGAACTGGAGAAAGAGGGTAAGGAGATTCTTACCAACGCAGCCAGCCACAGCCCTGAGCTGAAAGCCGCTATGGAGACCTGGAAAGAGATCAAGTTCGAATTCGATACCGTCGACAAGCTTGACGTTTCACATAAATAGTGGACCGAGGGGAGCAGCAGGGGCCCATCGGAGATGGGATGCGACCCCCGGCGCTCCACCCTCGACGGCACTTCGAAATTAATTTTAGAGGTATAGACAAATGAGTGAAATGCAGGATTATGCTTCCAGTCTGGAAGATACCAACAGCCGCAAGTTCGAGACCTTCTCCTACTTGCCATCCATGAGCCCTGAGCAGATCCGTACCCAGATCGAGTTCATCGTATCCAAGGGTTGGAATCCATCTATCGAGCACACCGAGCCGCAGAATGCGTCCGGCAGCTACTGGTATATGTGGAAACTGCCGATGTTCGGTGAGACCGACGTCGACGCCATCCTGGCCGAGTGCGAAGCCTGCCACCAGGCGCACCCGGACAACCATGTACGCCTGCTGGGACTGGACAACTACGCCCAGTGTGCCGGTGCATCGATGGTTATCTACCGCGGTACCCCCGCTTAAGTCCTGACTCTCTTGTGACTTAAGCAACCATCCCCTGCCCGATCTATCGGGTGGGGGATCTCAACCGCCAGCCAATGATGTTTGGCTATATGCAGACAAGATTTTTGCCTATAGCCAAGCACCATTCTCAATCCATTTCTGAATCTGCAGTACGGGCAATGCAGACGCCCGGCAAGGAATAAGACAATGAGTGATAGCGACCGCGAGCAGTACCTGATTAGCAACGAACCTTACTACCGCCCAGTGAACAACGAGGTGGAAATGTACCAGGCGGCATACGACGCCCGCATGCCGGTGATGCTGAAGGGACCCACCGGTTGCGGTAAGTCCCGTTTTGTCGAATACATGGCCTGGAAGCTGCAGAAGCCGCTCATCACCGTGGCCTGTAACGAAGACATGACTGCGTCGGATCTGGTCGGACGCTTCCTGCTCGATATCAACGGCACCAAGTGGCAGGACGGCCCCCTCACCGTCGCCGCCCGCATCGGCGCCATCTGCTATCTCGACGAGGTGGTCGAGGCACGCCAGGACACCACTGTGGTGATCCATCCCCTGACCGACCACCGTCGCGAACTGCCGCTGGAGAAGAAAGGCGAGCTGGTCAAAGCCCACGATGACTTCCAGATCGTCATCTCCTACAACCCGGGTTATCAATCGCTGATGAAGGATCTCAAGCAGTCCACCAAGCAGCGCTTTGGCGGCATGGACTTCGACTATCCGGAGACCGGGATTGAGACCGAGATTGTCATGCATGAGGCTGGCATCGATAAAGATACCGCTGAGAAACTGGTGCAGATCGCCCAACGCTCTCGCAACCTCAAGGGACACGGTCTGGACGAGGGTATGTCCACCCGTCTGCTGGTCTATGCGGCGCAGCTGGTGGCCAAGGGTATCGATGCCCAGTCAGCCTGTCAGATGGCACTGGTCACTCCGCTGACCGACGATCCCGACATGCGCGACACCCTGGGTGCAGCGGTCAATACATATTTCTGACCTCTCTAACAGATCAAGGCGTAGGGAGAGGCTGGGCCCCACCCTACGGATGGCTAACCGGTTGGTATCAATTGGGAGCAGCTTCAACCCACAATGATCAGCATTCACTGACGCTGATCTACGGACAGTTTAAAGGCAGCCAATGACTATCGATTTTTCTGAATACGTCACCTGTCTCGACGCAGGTGACCACGAGCACACCGAAGCCCTCGACTCCTCCTACCACGAGGCCCAGCGGGTCATGTCGCCACGCGGCCTGCAGAACTACCTGGAGGGCATGCGTGCTTTCTGCACCCTCGGTCGTGGCCAGGACCTGGTACTGACCTATGTCCAGGAGATGCCCGGCGTGGCCAAGGAGGTGGGTGAAGACATCATCCCCGATATCGTCGAGGCGATGATGAAACTCGCATCCCACACCTCCGGCAGTGTCATCACCCTGATCCTGGCCAACCTGCCGCTGGCGGCTGCCCGTCTCGGCGATGCGGAAGTGATGCGAGGCTTTCTCAAGCTTTTGCACCAGATGACCGGCAAGGCCCCCCGCGGTCTGCGGCCGATGATGGAGAACCTGGACGAACTGCTCTCGAAACTGACCCTGGGCGGACTGCGTCGCTGGGTCATGTGGGGCGCGCAAGCGCATCAACGCGACCTTGACGGCCAACTCGCCTACTTCGGTCTGCAGACCGAGTCTTCCCGCTCCATCCTGCAGTCGGAACGTCGCGGTACCCTCTTCATCGACAATCAGCGCAAGCTCAACTTCTACCTGCGTGCGTTGTGGGCGCGAGCCTTTTTCATGCGCCCCACCGCCGGTGATTTCGAATCCCGTCAGGGCATACGTCCCTTCATCGAGGATTTCCAGATCCACGTGCCCGACGCCTTCGACCCTTTCCGTGGTATCGACGGCATGGAGGTCTACCGGGCGACGGTGGCTCACGCCGCCGCGCACATGGTCTATACCCGCGAACCGATATCGGCTGAACAGTTGTCCCAGGCACAGATGCGCATGATCGAGCTGTTCGAGGACGCCCGCGTCGAGTACCTCGCCTACACTGAATTCCCCGGTCTGCGCAAACTCTGGTTGGCATTCTTCACCGCCGAGCCGGGTGAGAACGATGATGCTGACAAACCCCATGAGACCATGGACCTTATGATGCGTACCACCCGTGCCATCATGGATCGCGACTATCGCGATGAGCTTGATGTCATCAATCAGGTGGCTGACGACTTCGTCTCCCAGCTGGAGCAGGACCCTTTCAATCCCCGCCTCTCCTGGATGGCCGGTATCGACTTCTATAACAAAATCACGGAGATCGCCAAGATCCCCAGTGTACGTATCCTCACTGAGTGGCCGATACCCTATCGCGATGACAATCGCTATTTCTGGGACTTCTCCGAGAACATGTTCGAATCCCAGGGCATCGACTACTTACCCAGCTCGCAACAGACAGTGCGCCGCTATGTAAGCCTGATGGAGTTCGTCAACGACCTCGACTCGGAGATGACCCACGACAACCCGGATGAGATCCTGGTGCTGGATACTGAGTTGTTCCCTTACGAAGATATGGGGATCAGCTACAACGAGATGGAGGGGGTGGAGCCGGTCTCCGATCCCTACCACTACAACGAGTGGGACTATCATGTACAGCTTGCGCGCCCCGACTGGACCACAGTGATCGAGCGCAAACAGGGCCAGGGCGACCCCGAGATCATGGATGAGATTCTCACCAAACATAAACCCATCGCCTCACGCATCCGCCATCTGATCGATGCGATGCAACCCCAGGGAATCGTACGCCGGCGCGGTTATGAGGAGGGCGAGGAGCTGGATCTGAATGCGGCGATACGGGCGATGATCGATATCCGTCGCGGCGTTATGCCGGACCCACGCATCAATATTCGTATTACCCGCCACATCCGCGACCTCTCCATCGTGCTGCTGCTCGACCTGTCGGAGTCGACCAATGAGAAGATTGGCGATATTGCCGAAGGTGAAGCGGGTTACGAAGAGCAGGATAGCATCCTCGACCTGACCCGCGAATCCGCCGGCCTTCTCTCCTGGGCCATCGACTCCATCGGCGACAACTTCGCGGT
>JBNKMQ010000110.1:0-7248 GCA_050293225.1 Sedimenticolaceae bacterium | reverse complement strand
GGCTGGATGGAGAAGGATCGAGATGGTCGACGCTACGACGAGGTTCACCCAGACTCCATCCCCAATCTGGATGGCGACTACTTCAGTCGGGGTGTCAGCGATACTGGCGAACCTACAGTCACCCAGTGGGATTGGCAGGCCAGTGGTGTGGCGGAGAACGACTGTCTCTTATGCCATCTGAAGTTGGAAGACCTGGTCACTTTCGATACGCGTCTACCAGCATCAACAACATCGTTTAACCATGCAATGTCCGTCCGAACAGAGATCTTTCATGAGGGTCAGTTTCGTTATGGCGCCATGGGGTTGCTTGAATTTCTCAATCTGAACATGACAGATGACAGCACGCAGGATATGCGGCTGATCAGCTTCACCCGCAACGACGATGACAACGACGGTGTGGTAGCGGCGGATGAGTATGAGGTGGACGCCAATGGTGCGCCGATCTTGCAGTGGAATGCCAATGCTTTCAACGCACAAGGCCTGACCACCATACCGATGATCCGTTATCCCGGTAACGACAACTGCATGTATTGTCATATGACCTCCAACTCACGTCGTGGTTTTTACGGCTTTGGTGAAGGTGCAGAGGCTGTGTTTGATGAGGATGGCTTGTTGGTTCGAGACTATCAGGATGATGTACACAAAGGTCTGCTGTGGACCGAAGCCAACGGTGAGGCGCGCAATATCGAAAACTGTAACGCCTGCCATAGCCGCAACTACTACAACGAGACCTTTGGTTATCAGGCCGATCTGGATGCGGATCACAACTTCCTCAAAGGCAATTCCGATATGGATCTGGCGAATGACAGGGACTATGCCCCACCCGCCAAGTCCTGCGTCTATTGTCACGAGGATGCGGAGACCCCGGCCATCCCTTCAGGTCAGGCGGATATGTTGAGTGCTCATCGTGAGCGCTGGAAACTCGCCGGCGACATGGCCGGATACACCGAGGACTCTTTGAGTCGCATCACCCAGACCCACCTGGATGTGCTTGCCTGTGAGACCTGCCATATCACCGATAAGGCATCCCGTGGGACTGAGATTCAGATCATGTATCGCTACTCTACTACGGAGGATGGCGGTCTGCGGGTCCGTCCCTACAACGCGAAATACCGCGCCCAGTGGATCGACAAGACCAGCGGATATATCTTGAACAAGACCGAGCGCAACGCGGTATTCAAGATGGAAGTGGACGCCAATGGTGATCGAATCGGCTATCTGATCAATCCGGTGACCGAGGAGGTCCTGGGTACAGTGAGTGTGGGGATGTCCCACGGTAGCTGGCGCTTTACCGATCCGGAGGATTACGACGGCATCGTTGCACAAAAAGCCGCCTATGAGGCCCTGCTGACTTCCAAGGGATATACAAACCCCAATATGGTTCTGAGGTGGGGTGCTTCGAACTTCTATGTCCTGTCACACAACACGCGTCCGGCGACAGAGTCGGTGCAGTGTGAGGAGTGTCATGAAAAGACTGCCCGTGGCGCCTTCAGTTCTCTCATATCGACCAACGGTGTCATGGGTGAGTCGAACAGCAAGACGGTGGTCAGTTATTCGGACAGACGTCTGATCGACGAAGGCGTCGTGGAGATGGCCTTTCCTTCCATGAAAGCCAACGATCAGGGCGTGATTACTGAGAATACAGCGGATGTGCTCTACTACAGCGCGATCAATCCTTCGCTATCGATTCTCGGCTCTGCCGTTGCACCGGTGTTTACCGGTGTCATGGGTGTTACGCCTGGAAGTGAGGGGCTTGTCGGCCTGGGCCTGACCAGCGATGAGGTTGCCCAACTGCAAGCGGAAATGCCTGCATCGCCTTCCATCTATCTCTTCAAGCCGCGCTATGGTGACCAGATGGTGATGGATACCGCGGTCATGTCTGAGAAGAACAATCAGGCCGATACCGTGTTACCCAACTACCGCTTTCTGATTCGCGCAGAGACCGGTCAGGCATTGACCTCTGCAACCCAGGCGGGTCGTCTGAGGATGTCACAGGTCTATCAGATAAAGGCGACCAACGGTGACGGGCAGTCGGTGGATCAGTTCCCCGGCACGCCGCTCTATATCAAACTGCCCTGGACAGGAAGTGATCAGGATAACCTCACTGTCGTCTTCTCCAGCGATGCTCAGAGCTGGACCGAACTGGCTGCCGATCAGATCGTCGTTTCGCAACCTGCGACCTCTGACCGCGATGGTTACGTGGTGGTGAGAACTGATCACCTGAGCTACTACGCCGTCGGTGAGAAGTCCGCCACTACCCCGGATACCTCCACTGGCAGCAGCGGCGGTGGCGGCGGTGGACTTCTGATCCTGCCGTTGGTGTTGCTGGGTTTCTGGTCTGCACGACGCAAGTTTGTCAAATAGGCGTCGCAGACGGTATGAGTACTGGGAAAGGCGCTATCGCTAAGATACTGCCATGGACGGCTGGAGCTGGTTTCGCAACCGGTCACATGATGCTGACGTCACAATGTACATTGGCGGCGGTTGGTGTCTGTACCGGTTGCGCAGGCTGCGCAATTGCACTGGTGTCGCTGGTCGGTTGGGGGGCTTGCAAGGGTGAGCGCTCCCGGGGAAGTGATCCCAGCGATTGATGAAAGCGACGACGATCACTGCGATTGTCTGCGAACTCTTGCTCTTGTCCATGACACGTTCAGTGCTAGCAGGTGTTTCCGGAGACACAGAGACACGTATCCTGGTGGACAAGAGTCGCTTTGGAGAGGTGCTGACATCCATTGAGCAGTGGACCTCTCTCGTCTATCAGGAGATCGGTGGTGATCTAAGCATGGGTCTGCAGTTCGCCGTGGAGGCGGATGAGGATGAGAGTGCCGGTCAAGTCTATCAGTCCTATATTCAGGGCGGGGACGCCGTCGAGCAGGTGCAATACACCATTGGTCGTTTCGAGTCGATCGATCTGAATGGTTTCTATACCCTGGATGGTTTCTCCCTGGCGAAGACATTCGCCACATCCCATTGGCGTTTCTATGCCGGCAGGCCGAGACATCTTGAGGCGTACATGCAGGAAGATGCCGATTTTCTTTTTGGTCTGGATGGGCATTTCGATCTCCTGCCAGAAATTGAATCAGAGCGTTTTAAAAAGCTGATATTCAATATTGGCATGGAACGACGAGTAGGGGATTCGAATCCCTCTCTGCTCCACGCCGGCCTGACCGGCGAGCAGGTTGATTTTGAGCAGGGTCCCCAACTCGGGGATTTTCAATTCGCTGCGGATATCGATCTTAATGATCTCTCCCTCAGTCGTGTGGTGATGGATACCCGTTTCGATCTTGAATCCTATGGCGGTCTGCGTCTGGGCTATCATCACTATGTGCCCGATCCTGAGCGGGATACCTTTCGCGACCGTTATCACGGTGTCTATAACGACACACGTCATTCGGTATTAAGTGGGGTTTGGTATCTGCCAAAGATGGCGAACCTTGAGAGCAGACTTGAGGTTAGCGGCAACAGTCAGGATCATGGTCATGGCGGTCAGGGGGTGGCGGCTGATGCCGTCTACACCACCGGCTATGGCCCCATTGTCGACGCCAGAGTCGACTATCTGGAGATGGCGGATGATCAGGTGATCTCCACCTATCTGCGTTACCGCCATCCCATCACTGCATTCTCAAAGCTTGAACTGGAAGGGGTCCTGCAGAAGAAGGAGACATTGCTCTCCGGCAATAATCATCTGCAAGGTTTTTCGGTCTCCTATTCACAACGCTTTCTCAAACAGTTCACGCTTGCGGTGAGTGGTGAGTGGCTCGACCACTCCGATCGGGAAGATGAGTATCGAGCCGCTGTTTCATTGCGTTATTCGTTCTATCAGGTCAATACAGGAGAGTTGCCATGAGACTTCTTCTGCTATTGATGTTGGCCATCTTTTCACGCTATCTGCTTGCGGCAGAAAACCCGCAACAAGATAAAGAGAAGTCTTGGTGGGAAGCGCGCCATGAACGAGCCGATATCTATTTTCCCCATAATGCTCACATGGATGTGATGTCACTAAGCGCTGACACTTGTATGTCCTGTCACTCCTTCGCAGGTACGAAGATGACCGACCTGGAGCAGCTTGAATCCGTCGAGGTTATCAATAACGAACCCCTGGAGGCGATCTGCCACTCCTGCCATATGCAGACACGCAGCGCGCCCATGGCGTGCGAGGTTTGCCATCCCGATAGCAGCACGATAAGACCGCCGGACCATCAAGGGGACTACACCTGGTTCCATACCGAAGCGGCAAGAAGCGATGAAGCCGCTTGCCGTGTCTGTCATATCGATCTCAACTTCTGTACCGACTGCCATTTCCGGCGCAATCCCGCAGAACGGAATATGCACCCTCTCGGCTATCGGGATCGTCATGGCCTGGAGGCGAGGATGAAGCCATCCGCCTGTGCCAGCTGCCATCAGGCCAACTACTGCAGCGATTGTCACGCGGGGAGGCGGCAATGATGCGTACTTACTTTTTACTGCTCTCTCTCTTGTTATTGACCGCTTGTGGTGGTGGGGATGAGTCTGTGGTGACAACTGCCAGGCCCGGTGGATTGCTGGTGGATGAACGCCACGGCGATAACGGTAATGCCTGGGGTGTGGAGGCCTGTGATGGCTGCCATGCATTGACGGTGATTCATCAGGAGACGACCGCCACTGTCAGAGAGATGGTGAGAGATAAGGGGTACGACAGCTGTACCGGCTGTCACGGTAGCAACGGGACTTCCGCCCCCAGAGAGTGCCTGATCTGTCATAACGAGACGGATCTGCCTGGCGCTCCCTATCTCGATGGTCAACACTCGCACAAGTTTGATCAGCAGCAGACAGGCATGACGGACGAGGACTGTCTGGTCTGTCACCACTACTCCGACATGGATGGCAAGTTTGAGTTGAATCTCGACCTGACCCTGTTTGCCGATGCCTCAGGTAACTCCAGCGACTATCTTGCCGAGGCCGACTTCTGTCTGCGCTGTCACAATCGGGATCATCAACAACCGGGTTATGAGATCGAGGGCAGTGACTATACCGATCCCCTGATCGCGCTGGAGGATGACTATCGCTATGTGGACTACCATGGTTGGCGCGACGGCTCAGGTGAAGGGACCTACCACGGTCTCAGGTCGGCCTATCGCTATCCGCAACTGACCGACTGTAGCGACTGCCACGCCCTGCACGGCACCATCAACGATAAACTGATTATCGATAGCACTGCCAAGGGTGCGCGCCAGCTCGATGGAGCGCCGTTTACGACAACCGTCTATCCCATCGAAATTACTGACCAGGGCGACTACTCCCAGTTGTGTGCCGTCTGTCATGAGATGGAGTTGGTGGCGGATGAGGGGGATGTGGATACCGGCAACGGCCTCAAGGGTGTCCATATGGTGGGGCAGGATTGTCGTCCCTGTCATACCCATGGCGAAGCGTCTCAGGTAGGTCTATGAAAGGGCTGAGATGCTATTTGATTCTCTTGTTGCCCTGTTGGCATGCTGCTTTGATGGCTGCTGAAGAGGAGACTACTCTGCCACCCTTGCACCATCCGGTAGAGATCGCAATACCCGATAGCATGCGGATCGCCGAAGGTCTGCCACTGGATGCAAATGGCGAAATGGTCTGCGATACCTGCCACGGTATCGAGGATCTGCAAGAGATCCCCCTGGATGAGGTGGATATCGACGACCCGGAATTTCTCAACCTGGGACCCTATCCAAACCTCACCGACTTTTGTTACCGCTGTCACGAAGAGCAGGGACACGAGCGCTACAACCTCCACCAGATGCTGGATGAAAAGGGGGAGGTGGATGAGCGGGGTTGTGTCTACTGCCATGTGGAGACCCCCGATCCCAGTAAAGAGGATCAGGCTGATGAGCTTGAGTTTCGTCTACCAAAGGCGAAGCTCTGTTACGGCTGTCACCTGAAGACGCCCCACCTGAATACCCTCAGTCATCAAGTCGAACCGGATGAGAAGATCCGCGAGGTGATGGATCGTGCTGAGCAGGAGCATCAGATCCACCTGCCTCTGGATGAAGCGGGAAAGGTCACTTGTATCACCTGCCACTCGCCCCACCAGGCGGGACTCATCGATCCCGACAGACCCGCCGGCAAGGTAGTCGAGGATGGACCCATCGAAGATGGAATCGCCTACCAGAGAACCGCCTGGAGCCAGGTCTTCGCCAGGGACAAGTCGATGCGTCTGTTGGAACTGCATTCAAAGCAGAAGAAAGGGGCTGCTGTTGAGCTGGCGTATCAGCGGGTGGAAAAAGAGATTTTACTCAGGCAGAGCGCCAAGGATGGAAAGCTCTGTCTCTCATGTCACGAATTCGAGGATTAAGTCGTGTCTCAAGAGGATATTAAACGGAGGCTCAAATGGTTTATCCGTAGCCGCTGGTTTCGCTACACGACCATTTCGGCGATGACCCTGTTGTTGTTTGCGCCCTTGCTGCTCATCCCGCAGTTTTTCGAACAGAGCGATCTCTGTGGCGGTATGTGTATGCGGCGTTTCTTTCTGCTCTTTCCCGGCATGGGCTGGGAGGATCTCTCCCGTCAGATGGAGACCGCCGCCATCGGCGTTGGTATTCTGCTCACCATCCTGACGGTCACCTTTCTTTTTGGCAGGCTCTGGTGCGGCTATCTCTGTCCCATGGGGGGATTTCCGGAGCTGGTCAGCCGGCTGCTGCACGATCGCTGGAAGATTGACTATCGCTCACTGCCGCAGATTCCGATTCGTTACGGCTATTTCATTACCTATATTCTGTTGTTGCCCGCCCTGGGTTTCAGCGCCTGTACCCTGTGTAACTTCATTACTCTGCCAAGGCTGTTCGAGGCCTTCAGCGGCGATCTGCGCGGTATCGCCTATCTCATCTCCACCATCGGTGCGGTAAATCTCGGCCTTTTGATTCTGCTTGGGTTCTTCGCCAAGTTGGGCAGAGGCTATTGCCAGTTCCTCTGTCCCATCGGCGCCATCGATGGCCTGGTCAATCGTATTGGTGCCAAGCTGCCTTTCGTGCGCCGGATAAGGATCGAAAGGAGTCGCTGCACCGGCTGCCGGGAGTGTGCTGAGGCCTGTATCTGCGGTGCCATTCGTATGGTGGACCGGGTTGCCGTTGTGGATCAGCTCTCCTGCATGTCCTGCCGGGCCTGTGTCGAGAGCTGTGAATGGGGGGCGATCGACTGGATCCATCTGCCGGCCTATCAGGAGCCGAAGCGGTTGAAGAAGGGCGTTGAGGTGTTGCCGCCGCCGGTCTGGACCTCGGTCTCAGTACGTAA
>JBNKMQ010000109.1:0-2046 GCA_050293225.1 Sedimenticolaceae bacterium | reverse complement strand
CCATTTTTCACACAGGCCAAAGGGGGTGGGGGGTCGGAACCAGGCACCGCTCCATCGCAGAGGGGGGGGGTACCTGGATATCTGCACTATTTTCATATTTCTGGTTGGGGGGTGGCCGGATGACCCGCGAAAAAATCGCCGCGATTTATGCGCGTGTGTCTACAGCACGCCAAGCTGATGATGAACTGCCGCTAGAGAGCCAGATCCAACAGTGCAAGGATAAGGCTGCCGCGCTCGAGGCCCGTGTGGATCGTGTCTTTGTCGATCACGGCATATCAGGAACCCATGACCAGCGCCCGGCCTTCCAGGATGCGATCACATATTGTGAGACGATGGGAGCGGATTACCTCATCACCTGGTCGACCAGTCGCTTTGCTCGAAACAAAGTCGATGCCGGTATGTATAAGCTGCGCTTGGCTAAGGCTGGCACATATATCATCTATGTCAGCATGAACATAGACCGGGGGACTGATAGCGGCTGGATGACTGAGGGTATCCTTGAGCTGTTCGATGAGTTTTACAGTCGGCAGGTGTCTGCAGATACCACCAGATCCATGGTTAAGAATGCCCGGGATGGTTATTTCAACGGCGGCCGCGTGCCTTATGGATACCAAGCATATCCCGCACCGGATAATCCAAAAAGAAAACGCCTGCGCCCGCTTGATCATCAGGCCCTTATTGTGCGGCGGATATTTAAGCTGAGGCTGCGAGGCTTGGGCGCCCGTGCTATTGCTCTGAAATTAAAAGATGAGCGCATAAAAAACAGGGATACTGAGTAGAGTAAGTATTCAGTGGGGGCGTTGCTTCGGAATCATTCCGTCTGTGGCTGTGTTGTTTTCGGTCGGCGCGCTCGAGGGGCTGGCAGAGTTAAACAGCCGAGGGAAAAATGGATCATCGTCCAAAGCCATGAGGCCATCATAGATACTGCGGATTTTGAGAAGGTCCAGCAGTTAATGGATAAGGCCACCAACCCATCAGAGGGGTCCCCTAAATCAACCCACGCTTTCACGGGGATCCTGCGCTGTGAGGAAACCGACTGCACCATGCAGATCGAAACAGCAAAGAGCGGAAAATATCACTATTACAATTGCCGCGATGCCTGAAAATATGGGATAGGCAAGGGCAGGCGCATCCGTGCTGATCTATTCGATGAATGGCTGACTGGCGTGATACTTGATCGGATCCTCACCGAGGAATTTCTGGCGGACATACTCGCTGAGATCAATGAGGTTTGCGGGCGTTGGTCAATTGATCATCGGCAGCGCCGGAAATCTGCACAAGCAGCTCTCGAAGTGGCATCCAGAAAAAACAGCAAGATATTTGAGCTCTTTGAACAATTTGGACGCGATACCCCCAATCTTGGGGATCTGACAAAGCGACTGAGGGCAAATAATAAGGAGATCGAGAAAAGGGAGGCTGAACTCAGGGGAATTGAAGCTGAACAAAAGCCAGAAGTTGTTATATCTCAAGCAGATATTGCTGAACTGGCAGAGAGTTTGCGCTATATTATCCAGACAACAACCGACCGGAAGAAGCTGCGGCACTTCTTCCAGTCATTTGTCGATAGGGTTGTTGTTGGCGACACTTCAGTGCGGATTGAATACCGCCCTGAGTGTCTTATCTCCAACCAGGAACCTCAAAAGGTTCCCAGTAGGGTTAGATGGCTCCCCGGGACAGGCTCGAACTGCCGACCTAGTGATTAACAGTCACCCGCTCTACCGACTGAGCTACCGGGGAATGAGTTGCGAGGGGCGCATAATAATGAGACTGGCCCCCTGCGTCAATAGTTTCCCGATCGGATTCAAGGCGGGCAGTTGAGTGGCGTGCCGTCCCAGCGTGTTGTTGATACCCGTGCGCGGCCAGTGTTCGAGACGATCACGGCCTTGGGCGCGATGTCGTTCTCCGGATCGCAGAATGTGAGGGTGAGGTTACTGCCTGCAGAGTGTCCGTTGGCCCGGTAGATAACCTCCTTGCGTCCGCTTGTGGACTGCATGGCAATACCGATATTGCCCATGGGCTTGCTGACCTGCAACAGAGATTCACTGG
>JBNKMQ010000108.1:0-7291 GCA_050293225.1 Sedimenticolaceae bacterium | reverse complement strand
CCTGGTCATACTGGGGTACGATCCTGAATCTGGCTGACCGGAAGTATGCGGAGCGGGTCTCCTACAGCGCAAGCGGCGGACGCACCTTCGAAGTGGGCGGGCCGAGGACGCTCTACGCCGGGCTGGCCTACGACTGGTGAGTGTCGACAGAGCGACTGATAGCCAGCCAAGTCAGCTCCGGTGGGGGTGGGAACAATCGGTTGGGCTTGCCCCGTCGATCGCTGCCGAAATGCACGGTGAATTTTGTGCCGATTGGGCCGCTGGAACCTGCGGATAATCGAGTTGCGGGTCAACCTGGTTATCCCAGGTTGATACTCAATAAGCGGATTGCAAAGAGCGCAAGGATGGCTCCGCTGAGTAGACGCAGCCATCGGCTGTGTTGAGGGATCTGCTTGAACAAGCGCTCGGATAACCAACCGGTGGTGCCGCCGATGTAGTAGAGAGGCGAGGCAGAGGCGCCGATGCCGAAGAGCAGTGCAAGCAGGGCGCCGGTGAACATCGACTGGGTTGTGGCAGCGTAGATCAACACTCCACTCAGCGGTGGGCAGGGTATCAGGCTGGTCGATAAACCCAGGGTGGCCATTTGTAGCCAGGGATGGCGGCTGGGTGGTTTGACCTGATGGCCGTCAGCAGCATGGCCAGAGCAGGCTGTTCGGCCTTGCCAGATAATCCGCAGCGCAATCAGAAGGATCACTCCTCCAGCCAACAGGCCTGGCCAGCTGGAGTCGAGTCTCTTCAGTAACATCTCTCCGAGCAGGCCAGCTATCGCACCCCACAGGGTATAGGCTGAGATACGGGCGAGGATGAAAATCGCAGTGGCGTCGAAACCACGCCGGAATCCTGCCTGGCTGGCGAAGATGATCGGGGTGATGAGGGGAATGCAGGTCAGGCTGCAGAGCGTCAGTCCATAGATGAAGCCCATACCGAGCACACCGAGCCAGATGCTATCGAAGCCCTGCAGGAATTCGAGCTGTTGCTGCAACTCCGGCGACAGGGCGTTCATGAGGCCTCTGCCAGGACCTTATCCCATGCAATGGCGGCGCCAAGGGCCGTAGTGATTTGCACAGGCATGGGTATTATCAGACCCTGGTTGTGTACTGGATCATCGTCAACGTAGATCAGTGCCTCCAACCTCACCCCTTTGGCCAGGTGGAGTGTTGGGGGATGGATCCGATGTCGAGTCCGCCGTAACAGCTCATGGACGTCTTCTTTTCTTTCGGCTCTTGATTGATTCGATGAAGGCCTCGACCCGGGTTGACAGCTGTCCCATATCATCAGGGCTGTAGTCTGTCTCTACATAGAGCATGGGTAGGCCCTGTTCAGCCATTGCTGCTGCAATACTGCGTTGCTCCATTTCGTAGACTTGGCAACCTGAGAAGGACTGGTAGACCACGCCGTCCACTGCACAGCTATCGGCCAGCTCCAGCAAGCGTCGCTGCCGATCGGTATTGTGGTTGAAGATGGGGCAGGTGCAGGGTTTGAGATAACGGTCGGCAATGGCGTCCACCATGTCGTAGGGTCGCCACTCGTCCACTGCTGTTAGATCGTAGAGCATGCGGTTGGAGGAGCAGGTCTCATCAGCTACCACCACACCCCCTGACTCCTCAATCAGCAGCGGCAGTTTGAGGTTGGGGAAGATGGGGGGGGAGCCGGTGAAGAGGATGCGCGGGGCCTTCTTCTGCACCGCTTGGAAACCATCGGCATGTCGGCTCTCCAGCTCACGGTTGAGGGCTTCCACCGCCTCGCACCAGTGGTCGAGGTCGTCGAAGAAGTAGGCATTGGTGACCAGGAAGGCGTCTTTGCCGAGAAAGCAGGCAGGCTGGCTCTTGCGTAGCCGGTGCAAGGTACGGAAGGCGTTACGTGCCCGAGCAGTGCGGGCCATGGCCTGTTTCAGTTTTCTGCGGGTCAATTTGTGTCCGGTGGTTTTCGATAACCGGTTGGCCAGGTTTTGCACCGATTCGCGCCAATAGAGGCGAGCGCTGTCGCTCTCTTTCGATCGGGGCAGCTCCATGTCATAGACCGTATGGCCCATGGCGGCGATCATGGCGCCCGCCTTGGTTTTCTGATCGCAGGTAGTGGGGTTGACCACCAGATCAAGAGATCCAGTTCTGGGTATCGGGCTCTCGCTTTGCAGCATGCCAAGGGTCGCTTTTACCAGTGAGCAGGACTTGGCTGGCATGAAGTCGGCCCCCTGGTTGTCATGGAAGTAGGAACCGTTGCAGAGGCGCACCGGAGTGGCGCCCAGAGCGTATATGAGTTCCTCCGGGATCTGGATGCAGGTGGTGCCCACCAGCGGGCCAGTGTGGTTCAGGGGTTCACCTCGGCAGTAGACCCGGTCGAAGAGATCGTAGAAGTAGCTCATCGATTTGGGGTTGTCGGAAAAGTTGTGCCGGATATGGTCGAGCATTGCCTGGGACTCGCCAGCCTGGCGGCTGCAGCTGAAGGGCGTTGGCGAGTGCGGCAGATCGCTGTCGTTCGGATCATTCATCAGCGTTGGCCTTTTGCACTCGTTTGTTGAAGCCTGCCTCGGTTGATTCAAAGATCGTTTTACTAACGAAGGTGACCTTAAGCGCTCCGTCCTCTGGACAGGCGGCGACGCACTTGAGGCAAAGCGTGCAGTCTTCGGTGACCAGGTTTTTCAGTTCCACTTCGTCGGCGATCTCTGGGATGTCCATGTCGCAGGCTCGGTAGCAGTCACCGCAACGGGTACATTTGCTGCCCTCTTTGATCAGCTTCAGAGCCGCTGCCTTGGAGAAGAGATAGTGCAGTGCACTGAAGGGGCAGAAGTAGCAGAAGAAGCGTTTCTTGACGAAGGCACCGACCAGAAACAAGCCGAGTACGATAATGCCCAGGCTGGTGATGATCAGTCCGCTGGTAGAGGAGAAATCGAGATAGAACTGGCTGTAATCGCCGGTGAATAGCGGGATCAGCATGCGCCCAGGACAGATCCTGCAAAATGGCATGGAGAGACCCTCGGGCAGCTTACCGAGACCGAACAGGGAGTTGCTGATACCGATGGGAATCAGGATCAGCAGCGCCAGCAGGATGTACTTGATGCTCTGGATGCGCCGGCGTGTGTTCCAGCGGTACTCGGAGTAGCGGATGCCAAGACGCTGGCGCAGAGCTGTGATCCAGTCCTGAAAGGTACCCAATGGACAGATGTAGCCACACCATGCTTTGTTGAGCAATAGGAACCAGAGCACGAAGACGCCGAGTGAGATGAGAAACATCACCCCGGCAAAATCGAGGAAGTACTCCAGCGGGTGTTTCAGATCGTGCTGCAGTATGCCCAGGTAGCAGACCCCGCCGCGACCTTCGGAGTTGAAGACGCAGGAGAAGCTGGGCAGCTTGTTGCCCAGATCGAAGCCGATGTAGCCACCATAGACCAGCAGCCCGAAGGCCACCAGTTGGAAACCGTTGCGAAAGGCTTTGAGGTCGATCCGGTTGACCCGGTCGCGTAACCGAAGCTTGTTGTTATGCATGGTGACTTCTTGGTGGGGTCAGTCGCAGACAAGCCGACGGCGCCTGATCTTCAGTCGGTAAAGAAAGACACCGAAGCCAGTGATCAGTAAGATCCCTCCCAGTAACAGAAAGGCGGGTAGTTTGGCGGCCCACTCCAGTGGCGAGGGACGGAAGTCGATGGGTTGATTCGCGCGATAGTGAATTTGCCGGTAGGGCTGCCCCTGGAAGCTGCCCGCCGACTCAACCCGATGTTCGGCGGTGATCAGCAGATACTGCTTTTTTTTACGCCGTTCGCTGCTGGCGCTGTAGCGGTAGCGGGGAATTTCGAATTTCATCACGCCGTTGTTGTCGGTATCGAAGCGGGCCTGCCAGCCGCTTTCGCTGCGGATGCTTGCCGCAGTCCTGGTGAGTGCCTGCTGGTCCAGGTAGAGCTTAAGACGTACCCGGTCACCCGAGTAGAGACAGCAGGAGATATGGTGGTCCTGTTCCGGTTTGAGAAGCACGATTTCGAGCGGCATGCCGGCCACCGGTGGACGGTCGTATTTCGAGCCGTTGGTGCGGCCCCTGATCTCTTTCAGCACGGACTCTTTTACATCGCCCTTGCGATTGTAGAAACGGTATTTGCTCGTTTCGATCTCCAGGGTGTCTCCGTTGAGCCGACGCTCCTGCAGATAGACCCAGTGCTGCCCCTTGAGAGGGGCGCGAAAGCGTATCAGATTGCCCTCGATCTGGGCTGGCTGCCGCTCGTCATTGGGATCGACGAGAAACGCCTCGCTCTCTGAGATCGTACCCGGCGGATACTGCCTTGTGACACTGTCAGGATAGGCGCCGTGTTGAATATAGAGGAGCTTGTCCGCTGATGATGCGGTTTCTATGGGTTTGCCGGTGGCGGGGGTGGGACTGATCCAGAGATCGGCATAGAGTCCCGGGCTACATAACGCCAGGAACCCCAACAGACCTCCTCTGACAGCATGGTTGAAGCGGTTGCTCTTAGTCATGACTCACCCTGTAAAGAGATCCAATCCATCAGAAGCGGGCCGTGAGTCCCAGGTAGTAGCTGCGTTCGTCGGCAAGGTAGTTGCCCTGGTAGTACTCCCGGTCGAGCAGGTTCTTGATTGAGAGATCGGCTGACCAGTTGTCGTTGAAACGGTAGCCGAGTTTGCCGTTGACTTTGAAATAGGCGTCGTATGAGCCACGCACGCCGCTCTTGGTGTCGCTGTTGTCGTCGCGGCTGTACATTTTGCCGGTGTAGGTGCCGATAACGGAGCCGGACCAGGCGCCGACGGCCCCTTCAATGCCTACATTCGCCAGACGTCGTGCCTGTAGTGGGATCTGTTTGCCCTCTGAGTCCGGCCGTACCTTGTTGTCGGTAATCTCGGTGTTGACCCAGGTTGCGTTGATGAAGGTGTTGAGACTGTTGCTCAATGCATGACGCAGTTCCAGGTCGAGGCCCTCTGTGTCCGCCTCGCCTGCATTCAGTTTGGTGCGATCAGAGCCACTGGTGGTGGTATAGATGAGATCGCTGTAGCGACTGGCATAGGCAGTGGCTCGCAGCTTGGTTGCGCGGGAGAGACTGTGTTCGATGGAGAGTTCGGCGCTGGTCACCTTCTCAGGCTCCAGGTCCGGGTTAGACCAGTAAATGGTGCTGGTGCCAAAGGTGGAGTACATGTCCGAGAGGTTGGGGGCTCGGAACGCCTTACCGATAGCACCCTTGAGGACGGTACTGGCCGAGAGGTCGTAGACCAGCGAGATCTTGGGGCTGAAAGCGGAGCGGGAGCGGCTGTTGTAGTGGGTGAGAGTGCTATTGATGTAGATGTCGCCATCAGTGGTCCATCGATCGTAGCGGGCGCCCACATAGGCCGTCAGGCGCGGGCTGAGGCTGAACTCGTCCTGGGCATAGATGGCAAACAACTGGGAATTGCCGTCGGCATGATCGCCTGCTGCGCCTTTGTCGTCCTCGTTCCACCAGTTGTCCAGGGCGTAGACCTTTTTGTTGAGTTGATCCCGGTTACCGGAGATGCCTAGCAACAGGTAGTGGCTCTCGCCCATGGGTAGCCCCATGTGTACGTCTCCGTTGATCGAATTGGCGGGAATGTCACTGACTTTGCCCGCGCCTTCGGTTTCGGTAAGGCTGGAGGTGATCGAGGT
The DNA here is from genome assembly GCA_050293225.1 of Sedimenticolaceae bacterium. GTDB lineage: Bacteria > Pseudomonadota > Gammaproteobacteria > Chromatiales > Chromatiaceae > Thiodiazotropha. The sequence continues at coordinate 1,681 of JBNKMQ010000108.1, read as the reverse complement.
GTACCAATAGGCGTTGTCCTGATAGCTCAGGCTGGCGTTGAGTTCACCGCCGTTGGTGAGGTCGTGCTCATAGCTCGCGGCGTAACGGGTCACCTCTTCGCCGTTGCTGGTGCGCAGGAAATCGGTGGCGCGGATGGTGGTCGAGGCGCCATCGATCTCTGCTGAGCCGGAAGAAAAAGTGCCCCCGCCGGCACGTAGATAACTCTCGCCGACGGCACCGTAGGAGATGGTGTCGAGATAGGAGGCCGATAGAGTCAGGCGGCTGACTTCGGAGGGGGTGAGAAAGAGTTTGGCTGAGAAGTTGTCGACCTCCCAGGCCTGCTCCCCTTTGTCACCAACGATGTAGGTGGTGCCTCCAGTAGGGGTGCCGACGGCCTCCCAACCGGTGACAATTGTGCCACCGCTACTGCTCGGAGTTTTGGTTACAAGCTCCTTGACGTAACCATCGGCCTCTTTGTGTCCGTAGGAGAGACTGAGGCCAACTCCGTTCTTGAAGCGGTCGCGGTAACCCAGTGAGAGACTCTGCAGATTGTGGCTACCGCCCTCCGCCCGCGCACTGAATTCCCGTTTCTCAGGTGATTTGGTGATGATGTTGACTACCCCCGACATGCCAGCGCCGCCATACAGGGAGGAGAAGGAACCGGGCACCACCTCGATCTGCTGGATTTCGTCGATCGGCACGATAGACATGTTGACGCCGGCGCTGAAGGCGTTGTTCAGCGGAATGCCGTCGAGCAGTACGCCGGTTCGGTAGTAGCCCGGCACCCCACGCAGGGTGATCTGATTCTGCCAGTTACTGGGCTGCTCGCCATCGAGTCCTCGAATGAATACACCTGGTGTTCCCTGCAGGGCCTCGTCGATACGGTGTGCATTTTTGTTCTGGATCTCGCGATCGGTTACAACGGTAACGCTGGCTGGCGCCTCCGAGTCGACTTTAGCGGTGCGGGTGGCGGTTACTACGATAGTGTCAGGAGTACCTGAGTCTGCCTCAGCAGCAAAAAGCGGAGAGAACAACAGGCCAAGGGGGAGGAGTGCGCTGCGCGAAATCAGGTCTAGAGAGTTACTGCTCATTTCTCTGTTGCTCCAAACGGTTGTGTCAGTCGTTGTGGTGTCTTCGGGGCCAGTGGCGTCAGCGAAATTTGTAAAGGTTTCGCCTCAGAGTTGGGGTGAAGTGCGTGCCATGCTAAGTCAATAATGCATTTAAAAACAATAGGTTAAATAACCCTATTTTGCGTGTGATATCACGCATGTTTTCTGTGGCATTATTAATCACTTACAAATTGCATAGTTAAATGACCTACCTATTGAGGCTGTGGTCAGCATCCATGGACAATGCCAGGTTGAAGCCATCCACATGGGGTGATTTCTCTGCAAGATCCTTAAGCACTTGACTGCTCCCAGTGAATGGTTCAGCTTTCCACTCTCTTGATTTCACGTAATGAACAATGTCTGAAAAACTTCCCTTAGCCTCTCGGAACGTCTCTCCTCTGCAGGCTGTCGAGCTCTTCAGTAATGGTTGTAATTGCTCTCAGGCGGTGTTGAACGTGTTCGCCGAGCGCTATGGGCTTGACGATTCGCTGGCCATGCGAATCGCCACCGGGCTCGGTGGCGGTGTCGGCCGCATGGGAGGTGTTTGTGGTACCCTGACCGGCGCTGCGCTGGTGGTTGGTCTTGAACAGGG
>JBNKMQ010000107.1:0-12400 GCA_050293225.1 Sedimenticolaceae bacterium | reverse complement strand
ACCAGCGGCCACCACCACCGCCACCACTGCGACGGGGTTTTTCCTGAGCTTCATTGATTCTCAGATCACGGCCTTGAAAGTCCTTACCGTTGAGTTGAGAGATGGCGCGTTCTGCGTCTTCCTGGCTCATCTCGACAAAGGCAAAGCCGCGAGAGCGTTTGGTTTCACGGTCGAGAATCAAGTTTGCTGACTGAACTTCACCAATAGTGGAGAAGAGTTCACGGATATCATCTTCAGTAGCAGACCAAGGCAGATTGCCAACATACAATTTCGTCATCGATATACATTCCTAACAATAAACAGAGTTGTTCAAAATCTGACGGTCCCATAGAAAACCTGCCAGACAGACCTCGAACATATAAACTGCATGACCATTGGCGATGCAGGTTAGCTTGGAAACCAAAGGATTCCGATTCACGACTAGAGGGAAGCTCAAATGGGGAAGCGGGTATGGGTCTGTTTCTTAGCTGGTGTCATCATACTCTGCCCCTGATGGGATTCCAATGCTTTTTCAACTCTATTTTGTGACTGATGGCAAAGGGATAGCGTTGATTTGCAGGGTTTTATCCCTTGTTTCTGGAACGCTAAATGCATGGGATTTTTCACAGATTGGGTCTTTTTACCGGTGTTATAAATAAGAGTAAAAGGAAGAGCGTGAATGAGATGATAAGGCTCCATTTTGCTATCTGATAGATTGTCCGTTTTCGAATATTGGCCTTTTGAATTATTTCGAAATCTGTCATATAGACGGTTTCACAGGCGCCATTTCCCGTATCAGTACGTGTTGTGCTGGTATCGCGGTAAAAGCCATTGGCGTGGTTCTCATATTTTGCTAAGGCTCCGGCCAGACGTATGTGATCTCCCGGTTCTGCAGTGAGGAGTCGATGTTTGAGTTCGGCATCGTCGGTGAGGATGTGGTTGTTGGAGATCTGATGCATGGAGAAGCGAGAGCCTGTCTCTGCATCCGGCCAGTAGGCCCAGCAGGTCCAACTGTCGTTTTCGAAGGACATTCTGCGATAGACCTCCGTTTCAATGTTCTCTCCCCAGATCACGCAGAGATCTCTCACATTAAGGAAGTCCTTCCACTTTTCATGGTGCCAGATATCATCCAGGGCATCGGCATCGTGGTAGCTGACAACGACGCCTTGCAGCTGATATCTATGCCTGGGAATGATTCTATAGGTTTCACCGCCGGCTTCGACGGTAAAGGGTGCTTGTGTGGTGCTTTCCTGCTTTGGCGCAGCCAAATGTTTAAAGTTATAGCTATCGCGTGCCGGAAGATCGTCTTTTACGAATGCTGTGTAGAGCATGACGACGGCAGAGATCAGGGCTAGCCATTTAGCGAATGTTTGTATCTGAGATAACATAGCGTCGCGAATCAACTCATCAGTAAGATCGAAAACCCATACACCCAAAGCAGCATCTTCATCTGACTCCGCTGCTATGCTGAATTCCTATGAGCAAGGCTATTACACCACAGATGGTCATCGACTTCTGGTTCTCTCCTGAGGTTGAAAAGCACTGGTTCAATTCGACACCGGCGTTGGATAGAGAGATTCTCGAACGCTTTGAACAGCTATGGATCTCCGCGGCAGCCGGCGAGCTTGATGATTGGCGCAATTCGGCGCTAGGTGCACTGGCGCTGGTGATTGTTCTGGATCAGTTTCCGCTGAATATGTTCAGAAACCAGGCGACAGCCTTTGAGACTGAGCAGCAGGCGGTGACGATAACATTACAGGCAATAGACGATGGACTTGATAGCGCACTCAGCGGCAGCCAGCTGGCCTTTCTCTACATGCCCCTGATGCACAGTGAGAACATGAAGGATCAGGATCTATCTGTGAGGTTATATGAGAAGGCGGGACTGAAGGCGAACGAGAAGTTTGCCCGCCACCATCGGGAAATCGTCAGGCGCTTTGGAAGATTTCCCCATAGAAATGCAGTTCTCGGGCGCAAGAGCAGTACGGAAGAGATCACCTATCTGGAGTCGCCCCAGGCCTTCAAGGGCTAGATTCGCAGCTTCGTTTTTCACACGCCTCACAGCGGCTTTTTACCAGATCCAGCAGCCTCTCCAGATAGGTCAGTCGTTTGAGCGACACATCCAGCTTATCTTTTAACTCTTTATCGCCTTCGCTTGAATCGATGAGGTGGAACATATCCTCAAAGAAGAAGACGAAGAAGCTGTCGAGAAAATAGATCTCCCGATTGGTATCCATAACCAGGTTATCCAGGCCAAAAAGATCGATCATCCTGGGATTGTTTGAACGCCTCCAGGCCTGGGCGGCACGAACGAATCTGGCCAGTTGAATGTGTGCCTTGGGATTGTCGCAGAGGAGGCGGATCGCCTCCTCCTGGTTCTGCTGATTTGCGATGTTGAACCAGACGTTTACCGCCTTGGCGAGGACAATGATGCTCGGCTTACGGTTGATCTTTGTGACCACGAAAAGGGCATCGGGAACGATCTCATCCAGGGTCTCCTTGAGTAAGCGATAGTGCTTGGCCAGTAGTCGGCATTCAGAGAGTGAGTGTTGGGAGAGGGGCCATTTGATGACAAACTCGATGTAGCTCGTGGTTCCTTCTTCATCCTCAGAGGTGGTACGACGGCTACTGCGCCAGACCTCACAATGGCTGCCGGTGGTGGAGATGAGGGAGGCTCTCAACTGCTTGTAGTCGAGACAGGCAATATCTACAAGCAGTCGGTCTAACTCTTTGCCGGGAGGGCTGTTCATTCACTCATCGTCACTGATCTATCACGTATGGAAAGAGACTATCAGACATGCATCGGGAGGCAAAATGTCATTCTTCTATCGGATCTCCAAGTTGTGTGAGCAGATAGTTGCTGATGCGTGATTCCAGCCAGTATTCCGCCTTCCAGGGTAGTTGACCCTGGATAAATCCGACATGGCCTCCCTGTCTGCTGAGCTCAAGGGTGATGCCGGATCCCAAATGCTCCTTGGTTGGTGTGGTCCCCTGCGGCATAAAGGGGTCGTCCTGGGCGTGAATGATCAGAGTCGGGGTCTCTATCCCTTTGAGATAGCGAATCGCGCTACAGCGCTGATAGTAGTCGTCAGCGCCTTCGAAACCGTTGAGTGGGGCTGTGATTCGATCGTCAAAATCAAACAGGGTGTTGATGGCGCTGAGATCGACCTGTAGCGGGTTTGATCGGTTGCAGAATTTGCGCCGATAGCTGCTCAGCAGTTTGCGCAGCAGATATTGCTGGTAGATCTTTGCCAGTCCCTGTTGTAGATGTCTTGCGGTCCTGTCCAGATAGAAGGGGACAGAGACCGCTACTGCAGCTCTCAGACCAGAGGTCGAGCTGTTCTCGCCGAGATATTTCAGCAGCAGGTTGCCACCCAGAGAGATACCAATGACCGCACTCACCGGCTGGTTTCTCTGTCTGAGCCGTTGCAGAACCTCAGAGAGGTCCTCTGTCGCCCCAGAGTGGTAACTGCGATCCAGCCGATTTGGCGTTCTACTGCAGCCACGCAGATGCATGAATACAACACTAAAACCCTTTTGATGCAGGGCATCCATGATAGGAACGGCGTAGTGAGACTGTAGTGAACCCTCGAGACCGTGAAGCAACATCACCAGAGGGCCAGCGTTATGCATCCAGGCCAGTTCGATGAAATCCCCGTCCATCAGTTCGATCTGCTCCCAGTCACCCTGGAAGGGGCGACGCTTACGCATCAGGGTTGGCCAGATGGTCTGCAGATGGGATGACTTGAGCCACCAGGGAGGTGTGAATTGACTCTCGTGGATTGACGACATCTAGTACGACCTGTCGATTAGTTTTGACAGCCCCTAGTGCCGCAGATGCGAATCACCACCGCTGCTCATTCTCTCTATGCTGCTGGAGAGTAACAGATAGCGCTCGGAAAAGGTGACGGTTTCCAGGATCGTCTGCTTGTCTGTGTGGGGTATGGGCAAAAGGGTTGTGAGGACATTCAGGACCTGGGCAAAAGGGAGTTCTTCCAGGGCGTCTCGATTCATCTTCAGATTGTTGGCCTCCAGATAGCTGTCGAGAGTAGCAAAAAAGAGCGGTTTTTCCCGCTCCTCGTCCAGGGTTGAAAACTCATAGTCGGAGGCGAAGCGGCGCCACTCCGGATTCACCACGCGGTAGCCATGGCTGCTGGGTATCTCTTGTTTGATGTCGAATCGGCAGACCCCGGTGAGGATGATCTCGATACGGCCATCGTTCGTCTCCCGATAGGATGAGATCCTACCTGCGGCACCTGTCTGGTGTACCTGCGGACTCTCTTGGAAAGGTTGTTCATCCAGTGGTTGTACCATGCCGATCAGGTGATGGCTGGCAAGGCTGTCCTGCACCATCTCCAGGTAGCGGGGTTCAAAGATGTTCAACGGCATCTGCGCGCCTGGTAATACCAGTGCATTTTGCAAAGGAAATATCGGTAGTGTCGTGGGGAGTCGATCGAAACTGGGAAGAAAGGGGTTTTGCATTGTGACTACCTGGTCGCTTACAGATATATATGAGTGCGCCGGCCAGTGAATGTTCAATGCTTATGTTGCCCATGTCAGTAGGAACCGGTCGGGTTTATTCCAAGTTAATTTTTCGTATCTAAGATAACCGGGCTTCTCTGCAATGAGTATAAATATCAATGTTATCAGTGATATATGATTTTGTATTGTAGGTGAAAGCCGTCTTACCCGCTGTCGTTCTATAAATCGAGCGGGTGAAGAGAAGGTCATGGCACCGTATGCCGGGTAAAAAATTTACAAAACTTTTAGGATCTTAGGTTTGCCGAGGAGAGCACATCCTTTTAGACTCGAGCTTGTCCAATGCGGACGATAACCAACAAAGAGTAGAGGACAATGACGAAATTAGTAGAAATTGAGGGTATTGGTGAAACCTACGCTGCTAAACTTCAGGACGCCGGGGTGACCAGTCTTGAGAATCTGTTAAAGAAGGGTGCTACAAAAAAGGGTCGCAAGGAGCTGGAGGATACCAGCGGTATCTCGGGAAAGCTGATCTTGCGCTGGATCAATATGGCTGATCTTTTCCGCATCAAGGGAATAGGCGAACAATATTCCGATCTGCTTGAAGCTGCTGGTGTCGATACCGTACCTGAGCTCGCACAACGTAATGCTGAGAATCTTCACGCCAAAATGGTTGAAGTCAACGAGGCGAAGAATCTGGTAAGAGCACTGCCTGCACTCTCAGCGGTTGAGTCTTGGGTGGCATCTGCCAAGGAACTGCCCAGAGTCGTAACCTACTGATTGTCTCAGTTTGTTCAGGAGGCCGATGACATTGATGTCTATCGGCCTCTCTGGTGACTGTGTTTCCCATTCCGCTATTGATTACCGGTTTTGGACTATCGGTCGATCGGTTAAAATTGCAGTATCGATTGAAGCGGGAGAAACAGAATGCCGACCTACGACTATTTTTGTGAGACCAATGGCCGCAAGATAGAAGTGAGCCATAAGATGGCAGAGCTCATTACCACCTGGCAAGAGCTTGCCGGACGAGCCGGCATCGATCCCGGTGATACGCCACCGGATGCGCCAGTAAAGAAACTGATTACCAGTGCTGCGGTGGTCAGCAGCGCCTCTCTGACGAATCCTGAACCTCCTTGTGCCGCTGGCGGTTGCTGTCCTGGAGGCAGTTGCGGAATCTAACCGGCTCACTTGGCGCAATGGCCTACCTAATCCTGCTGACGCTACTGCTGTTACTTCTGCTGGCACCACAATTATGGGTGCAGTGGGTGATGAATCGCTACAGTCGCCATCCGGAAGAGAACTTTCCCGGAAACGGTGGAGAGCTCGCACGCCATCTTTTGGACCGTTTTTCATTGAAGGCGGTGAGTGTGGAGACCACCGATATCGGGGATCACTACGATCCAGATGCCAAGGCGGTTCGACTGACAAAGGAGAAGTTGGAGCAAAGAACTTTGACGGCGATCACTACTGCGGCGCATGAGGTCGGGCATGCTCTTCAGGATGCGGCGGATGAGCCGATGTTTCGTATGCGGACGCGCCTGGCGAGATTTGCCCAGCATGCCCAGAAGATTGGTTCGTTCCTGTTATTTGTGGCGCCGCTGCTGGCCGTTCTCACGCGGGCTCCCGCGTCAGGCCTGATCATGGGGTTGGCGGCGTTTTTGATTATGGGCACAAATGTGGTCGTGCAGTTGATAACCCTACCGGTGGAGCTGGATGCCAGTTTCAAGAAGGCCTTGCCCCTGCTTAAATCAGGTTATCTGGAAGCGGAGCAATATCGTGCGGCGCAGCGGATTCTGAGGGCGGCGTCATTAACGTATCTCTCCGCCTCCCTCGCTGGGTTGCTCAACTTTTGGCAGTGGTTGAGAGTCGTCAAGAGATAGGGGAATAGAGCTGGAAAGATAGTTCGATGAGAGATACAAAGAGAATAAAACAGAGGTTTCAGGAGAGAATTATGGGCAAATTGAGTTCTCGGAATAGTCCTTTACAGCGGTTTTTTCTGCTCACTTTAGTGGTTTTCTCTTCATCGCTATGGGCAGACCCTCCTCAGGAGAATCCGGTTCCCGACGCTTATGTGGCCCGCGCACAGTTTACTACTGGCATTGAGAATCGTGAGCCTGTGGATCAGGTCGTCAGCCTCGAGTTCTTTGAGGGGGATATCTACTTTTTTACCGATCTTCGGCATTTGGAGGGTAGAAAGGTAACCCATCGCTGGGAGTTTGAAGGTGAGTTTATCGGCCAGATTACCTTCAATGTCGGTGGCCCCCGTTGGCGGGTCTATTCCAAACGGACGCTGGATTCAAGCCTGGAAGGGAAATGGACAGTCATGGTGATCGATGAATCCGGCTGGCCAATCCATGCCAGTATCCTGCAGCAGGGTGCGCCGGAGCAGGAGTAAGAGACTACTCTGTTACTTCCGGTTGTGCGTTGCTGCTCTCGGCCTCTGTTGCCGATGTCGGCGAAGTTGTTGCCTTTGACGGGCCGCTGATAGTGCCGAGCTTTCTCAACTGTTGATTGAACTCCTCTTCAGCCATCTGCCTGAGCATCAATTCGGCCTCGAGTCTGGCTTCTTCAGACGGTTCTGCTGCTGCTTTGACCGGCTCTGCCATCGCTTCCGGAATGCTAGTGGTCGCAGGTACTGCAGGAGTCGGTGCAGTGACTGCAGGAGTCGGTGAGGGTGCTGCAGATGTAGGTGCGGGCGCTGCAGGAGTAGGCGCAGGCGCTGCAGGAGTCGGCGCAGGCGCTACAGAAGTCGGCGCAGGAGCTGCTGCAGGAGTCGGCGCAGGTGCTGCAGGAGTCGGTGCGGGAGCTACAGATGTGGTTGCGGGTGCTGGACTGGGTTGCGGAGCCGGCTTGCTGATGCGCAACTCCGTCTCAGGGGATGCCTTGGTCTCAGTCGATACTACACTGGTCTTTTCGAGACTTTGATTGCCAGCAGCCACTTCCTCTTTTTGACGATCTACTCGTTCTGTCGGTTTTGCGATAACGGTTTTTTCAGGCTCAATGGATTCCGATACCGCACTCTCCTGGGGTTGTTGGAGGTATTGATAGAGAAAAAAACCACCAGCTCCCAGAAACAGGGCCAGTATGATACTGGCAATCGCGAAAGAGGAGAGGGGGCGTCGCTCTTTTGGAAGCGCCTCGGGCTCGTGCTGATAGACTGGAATAGAGATCGATTCCGGATTGACGATCGGGATTTTTGCTTCGCTCTTTTCAATCGGAGCTTTCTCTTCCTTGTCTACCACAAGCTCGGTGTCAGGCTCGGTTAATTTTGATGAGTCTTTCGAGGATGGGAAACCATTGAAGAGAAGTTCGCTCTCTGTCGGCTGATCCAGGATGGAGCTGTCGCCACTTGAGAACTCCTCATTGGCTATGCTCTCTTTTTTAACCTGCGCTGCAGGTTGTGATTCCTGAGCCTGTCGCTGGGTATCGATCAGTTGCTGCTGAACCTGCTCTAGCTGCTCTTTTAATTGGGTAATGGAATTCCGCAGGCCGGTATTTTGCTGTTGTGCTTCCTTAAAGGCGAATTCGGCTTTCTGGCTGCGTTCATTCAGGGCGTTGATCTGACTCTGAAGCTGCTGGTTCTCTTCGGCATAGAACTGGTTGGCTTGTTCCAGGGTGACGCTATGCTCCTGCCCCTGTTCCATCAGCTCTTGCTTCTCCTTGGTACTCTCAGTCAGGCGCTGCTCCAGATCGCGATTGGTGGTATGTAGTTCTGATATCCTGAGCTGCATCTGCTGTTGTTCGCTTTCGAGTTCAAAAACCCGTTGGCGGAGCTGCTCCGACTCCCCGGATTGGCCATGCCAGCGCAGTACCTGGGCCTGGAGATCCTGGTTCTCCTGTATCAGCAGTGAGATCTGCCGTTGAAGATCTGCAACCTGTGGTGAGGTTTCGCTGTCACCGGATCGGCTTAGAGGCGGTTTGGAAGATGGGGCGGAATGCTGCTGGCTCTGAGAACTACTGGTCGGGGACAAGAAGCTCTGGTCAAAAAAACTGCTGTGCAAGGAGGTGGAATCCTGCTCCGGCTCAACAGGAATATCGAAGGTTTGCAGTCTTTCGTTGCCCTTATCAATGACTCGGTTGCCACCAAGGTCGATGGCCGATTTCAGTCGGCTTTCCGCCAGCAAGAGGAGCTCTTTCAGCCGGGTGCCGGGTTTGATCTCAGGTGCGGAGATGCCGACACTGGCACTTATAACCTCTTCGGATTCACCCAGGCAGAACTGTTTTGACGCCAGGTCTTCCAGGATTCTGCGTCCGATATAACGGGTGCCGATGGCATTGGAGGCGGGGCGCAGAATGGCATAGAGGCCGTTCTCAAGATATCCCACGGTGTCATCAGGGTGAATATGTAGGCGGATGATCTCAGCCAGATTCATCAGGATGTGTTCGACAGCATGTTCACTATAGTGGTCGCCAAGTTCATCGAACTGGTCGATTCTGACTAGGGCGATGGCCAACTCATTCTTGTTGCGGATAGCAAACGAGAGTTCTTTGCTGGCCGCCTTCATGAACTCTTGTTGCCCGGCAGTCTCGGGAATAAATTCAGAAGAGAGAGACTCGTCTGGCAGGATGTAGATGCTTTCGCTCTCCTGTGGCGCGATGAGTGTGCTGGCGAGGTTCAAAATACTGGGTGTATCAAAAGGTTTGGTGACGATTTCAGTGGCGCCGCTCTCTAAAAGCCTGTTTCGGGTTTTGGCGTCGTCTTCGTTTCCAGTCACGACGATGAAGGGAAGATTTTTTATTCGGGTGATCTCAGACTGACGGATCTTTTCCAACAGGGCATGCCCATCCAGCCGGGGCATGGATAGATCAGAGAAGATTAACTGGACATGAGGATGCTCCAGCAGAAGTTCCCAGGCCTGCTGGCCGTCTTCCGCTTCGATCAGGTGGCAGTCGTCCTTAAGAATGTTCTTAAGGGAGACCCGTACCACCCGTGAATCATCAGCGATCAGGATGACCGGCTTATCCTCTGTGTCCATAAAAAGCCTGTTGATTGCGTGCTCTGCCATTGATTTATCTTTGATTCGCCTGTGAACATAGAGATTCTGCATTTATCATCGACAGATTAAACACATTCTTAAGTGAGAGAATGTAAACTCATCTCCGTCAATATTTCATTAAGTAGCTGTAATATTTGAGGATTGGTCCGATTATTTTAGATTGTAAATCTGTGCAAAATGAGAGATTAATCACTATTCGCCGGACAGTCGTCTGAATCTTCCTGAGGGAAATGAGAGAGGTGCCGAGAAGAGTATTAAATCAATGAGAAACCCGGTGGCGGTATGTGCGCCGTTTATTATTTCATAGAAATCTCTGAGATCTGCTCAGACCCTAGTGGCAAGGCCCTTTCATGGGCTAAACTTAGTTCACAATTTACCCGCCGCATAATAGAGATTCTCTATGGTAAGCAGGGCTATTAATATATTGGTTGATTAAAATAGATGAGTAAATCGGTATTTCACCTCTCCGACGGGGAAACCGTCAACCTGGATCAGCAGAAAGAATCGCAGGAGAAGGCGAAGGATGATGCCTTCGTCAAAGAGTTCGTCCAATCAGTAAAAGAAGACCTCAAGGCGAATAAGGTCTATCTGCCCACCTTGCCCTCACTGGCTTTAGAGGCCTTGGTGGTGATTAATGATGCAGACAGCTCATCTGCCGATCTGGAGAAGGTCATTGCGCGGGATGCAGCCTTGACCGCGCGCCTGATTCGATATGCCAATAGTCCTCTCTACCGGGGTCTGAACACCATAACCACGATCAAACCCGCGATTACGCGAATCGGTTTTCAGCGGGTCAAGAATGCGGTCTATGCGGTCTCCATGAAAGAGGTCTTCAGGACTTCGGTGAAAGAGATTGAGCGACGTATGGAGAAGCTCTGGGCCCATTCGGTGAAAGTCGGGGCACAAGCCGCGTTGTTGGCGAAAAAACAACCCGGTATGGATGCGGATGTGGCCCTGGTGGCTGGCCTGGTGCATGACATCGGGCATATTCCCCTGCTGATCAAGGCGACCAAGTTCGAGCAGCTGATCCAGAAACCGGCGCTGCTGGACCATGTCTTACAGAAGCTGCACACCCAGCTGGGTGGCAGTATCCTCAAACTCTGGAAGTTTGATCCACATGTGATTGCTGTGGCTGCTGAGCATGAGGATCTGGGACGGGATCCGGGAGATAAGCCGGTCGACTATGTAGACATCGTGCAGGCCGCGAACATCATCGCCTACGAAGGTACCGACCACCGTCTGGCGGATGTGGATCGCTCATCAATCAAAGCGTTCTCCAGGTTGAATGCGACGGAGGAAGCGTCGGACATCTCCCTGGAAGAGGATACCAAGCACGTTGAGGATGTAATCTTCTGAGACTACTCAGCGAGTAGGTCGATCCCTTCATTTTGCAGCATATCCACCAGACGGATCAGGGGCAGTCCGATGAGGCTCGCTGGATCTTCTCCATGCAGCCGCTGGAACAGGGTGATGCCCAGGCCTTCAGATTTGAAGGAGCCGGCGCAATTATAGGGCTGCTCCCTTCTCAGGTAGCTATCGATTTGGCTGCGGGAAAGCTCACGAAAATCCACATAGAAAGGTTCACAGGTAACCTGTGATCTACCCGTTGCACTGTTCAGTAGACAGAGTCCTGTCAGGAAGCTGACCCGCTTGCCCGATGCCTGCGCCAACTGCTCTGCAGCGCGCTCATGGCTACCGGGTTTGCCAAGTATCTCTCCATCGATGGTGGCGACCTGATCGGAACCGATGATCAACGCATCGGCATGACTCTCAGCGACGGCCTGCGCTTTATCCAATGCCAGTCTCTGGACCAATGCCTCGGCGGACTCGTCCGGCAGGCGTGCTTCATCCACATCTGGAGAAACGCTGAGAAATTCCATCCCCAGGCGGCTCAGAAGCTCCCTGCGAAAGGGGGAACTGGAAGCAAGTATCAGCTCGGGGTGTGACTTTGACATTGTTCTATCCAACTCTATATTTAAGTACTGGTGCAGTGGAGTCGAGTGAATTATATCGACCAAGGCTTTGCATGGTATCAGACGGCTATCGGGTTAAAAGGCTTGCAGAGTTTTTTTATTGCATGACATTATCAGCATTAAGTAGGTTAATGCTTATCATGGATATTCTAAATAATCTAGGTATATTGGATAAAAATCATATTGTTACTGCTGATATTTAAAAACATTACAGCTTGACAACAAATCATAGGACAACGTAGAAAGGGGCCGGTTGTCGACAATGAGATGAAAATAGACAGATGCCAATAACAGATATGCTTATGTCAGGTGTCAGCCTGATGGTGGTTGGAATGGGAATAGTCTTTACCTTCCTCTTCTTGTTGGTGTTTACAATGAAAGGCATGTCGACGTTAGCGATAAATATCGCCGAGCGGCATGGGGGTGAAGAGACTCAACCTCAACATCCGACGTCAGCTGATCAGGGGCAGGCTGGCGCCAGGGGGGATTTGATTGCGGTCATTTCGGCGGCAGTCGCCCAATATCGTATGACACGCAGCTAAATCAGCTGGAGCTCCTTTTTCTTTAACTAACACCTGTTACCAGGCTGTTCACAGACAACGGCGGCTAGTTTATGAGCGAAACCAAACCACTCGGTATCACTGATGTAGTTCTGCGCGACGCGCATCAATCTCTCTTCGCAACCAGAATGCGGATCGAGGATATGCTGCCAATCGCGGAGAAACTCGATAAGGTCGGCTTCTGGTCTCTGGAGACCTGGGGCGGTGCTACCTTCGATGCCTGTATCCGCTTTCTGGGAGAGGATCCATGGGAGCGCATCAGAACCCTGAAGGCGGCGATGCCCAACACTCCGATGCAGATGTTGTTCCGGGGTCAGAACATCCTGGGCTATCGCCACTATGCAGACGACGTGGTAATGAAATTCGTCGAGCGTGCCGCCACCAACGGTGTTGATGTCTTCCGTATCTTCGA
>JBNKMQ010000106.1:0-6473 GCA_050293225.1 Sedimenticolaceae bacterium | reverse complement strand
TAGAGGATTAATCAGGCGGAATTATGCCATCTTTGGTAAATCATGGCATCTGCGGCAAAACAGACAGCAGCAATAAAAAGCCTGTAGAGAGGCAATAAAAAAACCCCTAAGCCATTGAGACTTAGGGGTTTTTAGTGCTGGTGCCGAGGAGAGGACTTGAACCTCCACGGGGTTGCCCCCACTAGCACCTGAAGCTAGCGTGTCTACCAATTTCACCACCTCGGCGGATGCGGTCACCGGCAGGGCCGGCTTGGAGACCGCGAACTCTACCGTCAGATGGGTTATCTGTCAATTGTTCTACAGCATTCGGTTGTGTGTTGGATAGTCCGGCGGCCTATGGTAGTTTGCCAGGGCATCGAATGCTTTATCTTCACCCATATGTGACCGCCAAAATGACGACCATATTCAGACGAGTTTCCGTACGCCCTCTAGTCTCCCTGCTGATCGGGATATTCTCTCTGCTGCCAGGACTGGGGCAGGCCCTCTCTCTGGAAGGGGATATGATCCAAGGCGGCATGGTGATCGGCCAGACCGAGCCTGGTAGCCAGGTGGTCTTCGATGGATCTCGCATACGAGTTTCAGACGAAGGTGTGTTTCTATTGGGTTTCGGCCGTGATGACAAATTGAATCACACCCTATCTATAGAGCGGGATGGCAAGGTGGTAGAACAGCGCAAGATAACCATCGGCAAGCGCAGTTACCAAATCCAACGCATCGACAATCTGCCGAAAACGAAGGTGACGCCACCCAAGCGGGATTGGAAACGGATTAAGGAAGAGACGGCACAGATCAAGCAGGCGCGTAAGCTGGATGACTCCCGTACTGATTTTCTTGATGGCTTTATCTGGCCCGCGAAAGGGAGAATCAGCGGTGTTTACGGCAGTCAGCGCATTCTCAACGGTGAACCCCGCAGGCCCCATTTCGGGATCGATGTGGCTGCCCCTAAAGGTACGCCGGTCTATGCGCCCGCGGCCGGGGTGGTGACCCTGGCGCATCCCGATATGTTCTTCTCCGGCGGAACCTTGATTCTTGATCATGGTCTTCAACTATCGTCATCCTTCTTACACCTAAGCCGTATCCTGGTGAAGGTCGGAGATCGGGTGAAGCAGGGGGATCTGATCGCGGAGATCGGTGCTACTGGCAGAGTGACCGGTCCGCATCTGGACTGGCGTATGAATCTGCGCAAGGCCCGTATCGATCCCCAGCTACTGGTACCGCCGATGCTGGCGGTGAAATCTGAAAAATAGGGGCTTTGTCAATTCGCATTCCAGTGGTTTCGCCCATCTGTGGTAAAGTTCCCCACTGGATTCCCGACTAACCCCGTTTCACTCGATGGTATGGAAATGAAACTGATCAAGCGTCTCGTATTTTTACCCCTGTTTCTGTTGGTATCGACCACCCACGCGGAAGATCTGATGACGGTCTACCAGCTGGCAGTGCAGAACGATCCTCAGCTACAAGCCGCAAAGGAGCAGTTGGAAGCGGCGCGGGAAAGCAAAAGTCTTGCGCGATCACAATTGCTGCCGACCATCGGTGTCGGTGCCACCTACGACTCCGTCAGGCGGGATCTGAAAACCCTGAATGGAACACCGGTGGATACATCCAATTCCTATAAAGAGACAGGTTTGGGCCTGAGTCTGACCCAGCCACTCTTCCGTCGTGATAGATTTCTGCAGCTGGAACAGGCTGACAGCACCATTGCTCAGGCCGAGGCAGAATACGCCTCTTCTCAGATCGATCTGATGGTGCGCAGTACAACAGCCTATTTCGATATCCTCTCGGCTGAGGACGACCTGCGGGTGGCCAAGGCGGAGCGGGAGGCCACCGGTCGTCAGCTGGAGCAAGCGCAGCAGCGTTTTGATGTTGGCCTGATCGCTATCACCGATGTACATGAGGCCCAGGCGGCATTCGATGCCGCTCGCGCCTCAGAGATCGCCGCCGAGAACAGTCTCGATAATGCCTGGGAGGCCCTGTACGAGATAATCGGTCCCCAACCGAAGAGAAATCTGGCGAAGCTGGGTGAGGAACTCCTCTTGAAGCCACCGGTACCGAACGATCTTCAGGCCTGGTCGGATACGGCTCAGCAGCAGAATTTCGGCATCATTGCCGCCAACGCCAGTCTGGAGAGTCTGAGAAAAGAGGTCGATGTCAGCAAGGCGGGTCACTACCCAACCTTGGATCTGGTGGGTGGCTACAACATCAGTCGCAGCGACTCAGAGACTGCGACTGAAGCGGATCTGGGCTCCATTGGATTGTCACTGGAAGTGCCCATCTATACCGGCGGTGCCGTGAGTGCCAAGACACGCCAGGCCCGGGCCAACTATCGGGCGGCTCAGCAGAGTGTGGATCAGACCCGCCGGGCAGTGAACCGTCAGGTGAGGGATGCCTACCGGGGTGTGCTCTCCACCATCAGTCAGGTGGAGGCCCTCAAGGCGGCCACCATCTCCGCCCAGAGCGCACTGGAGTCGACCCAGGCCGGTTATGATGTGGGTACCCGTACCATCGTTGACGTGCTGAATGTGCAGAGAAATCTCTTCTCCTCCCAGCGTGACTATCTCAACTCCCGTTACGGCTATATCCTGAACGGCCTTTCGCTGAAATCGGCAGCGGGCACTCTGAGTGAAGAGGACCTGCAGCGGGTCAACGCCTGGCTGGAGCACTGATCGTCTATGTCGGGTAACACCATCGGCAAGCTCTTCACCGTCACCTCGTTCGGAGAGTCCCACGGGCCAGGTATCGGTTGTATCGTGGATGGCTGCCCGCCAGGGCTTGAGCTGACGGCTGCGGATATGCAGATCGATCTCGACCGGCGCAAGCCGGGGACCTCCCGCCATACCACCCAGCGAAGGGAAGATGATGAGGTGGAGATTCTCTCCGGGGTGTTCGAAGGCAAGACCACGGGGACGCCAATCGGTTTGTTGATCCGGAACACCGATCAGCGCTCCAAGGACTACTCCAAGATCATGGATCGTTTCCGTCCGGGGCATGCCGACTACACCTATAACCAGAAGTACGGCATTCGCGACTACCGGGGCGGCGGTCGATCCTCCGCCCGCGAGACCGCCATGCGGGTGGCTGCCGGCGCTATTGCGAAAAAGTATCTACAGCAGAGATATGGTATCCAGATAAGGGGTTATCTCTCCCAGCTCGGCCCGATCAAAGTGGAAAAGCTCGACTGGAATCAGGTAGAGCAGAACCCCTTCTTCTCTCCCGATGCCGATAAGGTTGCGGAGATGGAGGCTTACATGGACAGCCTGCGCAAAGAGGGTAACTCCATCGGCGCCCGTATCAATGTGGTGGCCACAGGCATGATGGCCGGACTGGGTGAACCCATCTTCGATCGACTCGACGCCGACCTGGCCCATGCCCTGATGAGCATCAATGCCGTGAAAGGTGTGGAGATCGGCGATGGTTTCCTCGCTGTCGAGCAGAAGGGGACAGAGCATCGGGATGAGATGACCCCTGAGGGATTTCTCAGCAACCATGCCGGTGGCGTCCTGGGCGGCATCTCCAGCGGCCAGGATCTGGTCGCCAGTATCGCCATGAAACCGACCTCAAGCCTGCGCCTGCCGGGACAGACGGTGAATCTCGAGGGTTCTCCAGTGGAGGTGGTGACCGAGGGACGTCACGATCCCTGCGTCGGCATTCGTGCCACGCCTATTGCCGAGGCGATGATGGCCATCGTGGTGATGGACCATGTGCTGCGTCATCGGGGGCAGAATATGGATGTCAGTTCGGGGCTGAAGGATTTAGGCGCCTGAGCTTTTCTAGGGTCTATCGGATTAGTGTCAACAGGCCCTAACACAAAGTACGCAATGAAATGCAAAGCTCGCTATGTGTATTAGGTTAAGGACATTCCGACAGTATCTTTCTTTGGCGAGCCATACAGTCCTGCCTTCCGCTGAAATCTCAGCGCTATAATTGATGCCCTACTGGCGCCTCTCAGGATTCTATCTCTTCTACTTTGCCTCGCTTGGTGCTTTGCTGCCATTCTGGGGGCCCTATCTGAAGGATCGCGGTTTCTCTCCCGCCGAGATCGGCGAGTTGATGGCGGTGATCATGATCACCAAATTGATCGCTCCCAATATCTGGGGATGGATCGCCGACCACAGCGGGAAACGGATGCCGGTTGTCCGCCTTGCTTCACTGCTCTCTATCATCTGTTTCCTTGGGGTCTTCTATGCCCAGGGCTTCTGGTTCCTGGCCCTGGTGATGATGCTGTTCAGCTTTTTCTGGAACGCCTCTCTGCCGCAGTTTGAAGCGGTCACCATGACTCATCTCAAGGAGCAGATTCATCGCTATAGCCGGATTAGGCTCTGGGGCTCTGTCGGTTTTATCCTGGTCGTTACGTTACTTGGCTACCTGATTGATGAGAGGGGCGTCGGGCTGGTGCCCCAAGTGGTGCTGCTGCTCTATGTAGGGATCTTCATCAGCAGTCTGACGGTGCCGGAGAAGCGAGCGGCGCTACCGGACCAGTCCCAGGGCTCGATCATGCAGGTGCTCAAGCGGAGTGAGATCATCGCCTTTCTCCTGGTCTGTTTTCTGATGCAGGCGAGCCACAGCGTCTACTACGCCTTCTACTCCATCTATATGGAGGGGTTCGGCTACACCAGCACTACCATCGGCGAGCTCTGGGCCCTGGGTGTGGTCGCCGAGGTGGCGATATTCCTGGTGATGCATCGCCTGTTGCGACGCTGGAGCGCCAGAGAGGTCCTCATCGCCAGCCTGGCCATTGCCGTGGTGCGCTGGATTCTGGTCGGCGTGGCGCCGGAGAATATTCCCCTTGTACTGCTCTCTCAGCTGATGCACGCGGCTACTTTCGGTACCTTCCATGCGGCGGCGATCCACCTGGTACACCACTATTTTGTCGGTCGACACCAGGGTAGGGGACAGGCCCTCTACAGCAGTATCAGCTTCGGTGCCGGGGGGGCGTTCGGCAGCCTTTTGAGTGGCTATTCCTGGGACGGTATCGGTCCTGAGGCTACCTTTGGCATTGCTGCAGGTTATGCCTTGCTGGCAGTCGTCATTGCCTGGCGCTGGATAGAAAGGGACCTGCAATCCCGGGTTGCTTGACACGGATCACTTGTCGCAGTAAGTTTCGCATCGCTGCTGCAATGCAGCATGTGTCAGTTAATGCTGTTTACCTCTTTTCCCGTTTATCACACTGCCGGAGTCTCTCAATGGCCATCGAACGTACCTTCTCCATCGTCAAACCCGACGCCGTGGCAAAAAATGTCATCGGCCAGATCTACAGCCGTTTCGAAGCGGCAGGCTTGAAGATCGTCGCTTCAAAGATGCTCCATCTGAGCCGTGAGCAGGCCGGTGGCTTCTACGCAGTGCATAAGGAACGTCCTTTCTATAATGACCTGGTCGACTTCATGACCTCCGGTCCTGTGATGGTACAGGTCCTGGAAGGGGAAGACGCCATCGCGAAAAACCGTGAGATCATGGGGGCGACCAACCCTCAGGAGGCTGCTCCCGGCACTATCCGCGCCGATTTTGCCGAGACCGTTGATGAGAATGCGGTGCATGGCTCCGACGGGCCGGATACCGCTAAAGCTGAGATTGAATTCTTCTTCCCAGAGGGTGTCTGCGAACGCACTCGCTAGTCTTCAACACACTCTGCGGGCAATCCGCAGAGTGTGTTGAAAGATGGATTGTGACCGACTTCCGGGAATGATCAGGTCAACTAATCGAGCAGATCTCCCGGTGTGGCAGGCAGACGCGGCATGGTCTGATCAGGGAATTCTCCATTTAGTGCGTCGAGGAAAGCCACGATATCTTCCACCTGTTGTGTTTTGAGTTCCTTGCCAAGCTGAGTCTTTGACATCACGCGGACCGCCTCGGGTAGCGACTTCACGCTGCCGGTGTGCATATAGGGGGCGGTGTAGGCCAGATTTCGTAGCGTCGGCACCCGCCATAGGTTTTTGTCCTGCTCTTTTCCGGTGGCGGCCATACGTCCGGTGTCGTTCATCAAGCCATACTTGCTGACGTATTCATTATCAGTAAAGGTTGGGAATTTCTGGTAGAAACCCTGTCCGGTCTTGAGGGTGGGGCCGTTGAAGTTTGCGCCGCTATGACAGGCAGTACATCCGGCATCGGCAAAGGTCTGCATACCACGCACCTGTTGCGTCGTCAGTGCACTCTTCTCGCCACGTACATATCGATCGTAAGGGCTGTTGGGTGTGATCAGGGTACGTTCATAGGCGGCAATCGCCTTGGCGATATTGTCGATATTGATATTCTCACCTTTGCCGAATGCCTGGTCGAAATAGGTCTTGTAACCGGGGATCTTTGCGATTCGTCCTGAGACCGCATCCAGGTCATTCATCCCCATCTCGATAGGATTTGCGGGAGGTCCCTTGGCCTGATCCTCAAGACTGGCTGCGCGACCGTCCCAGAATTGAACCGAGTGGAAAGCGGCATTCCAGACTGTTGGGGCATTACGTCCCCCGGCCTGGCCGTGGACACCG
>JBNKMQ010000105.1:0-6230 GCA_050293225.1 Sedimenticolaceae bacterium | reverse complement strand
CTAACGATATATCAGTGATACTTCCAACCAACAAAGCCATGCATGATGGACTGGCTATTTTATCTTGTTGATTTTATTGAGTACGTTCAGTATCTCTTGGGCCAGGTCACGGATTTTCCTGCGCTCTGAACGTGCCTTGCTTCTTAACATCTCAAAGGCCTGTTCACGCTCAAGCTGATGACGCTCCATCAAGATGCCAACCACGACATCGACAACTCTGCCTGTCTCAATCGCTTGGGTATATCTCGCTTCAGTTTCTCTCAGGCGCTTGAATTCGTCTGCCCAGGATAGAGAGGCGTCGACAGCCCTTATGATCTCGTCTGAAGAGACGATGTGACTGGGCATTTGGCTTTTAGAGCCGTCATTATTGATATCAATTGGTATCGGCTCGTTTGAGTGACACAAAAACATGAAAGCTGTACCGCTATCCAGCAACTCGCTGATGAGATCGACATTGGATAGATCCGGATGATTAATCTCCAGAATTACCAGATGGAACTCCTGTTGACTCTTCAGGCGAAGGGCGTCATCGGCAGAGCCTGTCGCAGTAACTGAGAAGCCGATATCAGATAAGATCTGCACGACACTTTCGCGGGTTTCCCGCTTCGAATCGACGAGTAAAAGGTTGGTATCCTTACGCATATGTATGAACCGCTATAGACGAATTAGATAGGGAGGACATGTTTGTCATGGAATGAGTCTAATTGCGTTGACATCTTTAGTCTGAGTTAAAGATCTAATCCGTTAGATTGCCAGGATTGATGTGTGTGACATTACTGTTCTTTTCGCCGAATTTTATTTCACTTAATAAAACGGATGTCATCTCATCCTCTTGCATGGGTTGGTGGATTAAAAAGCCTTGAGCCAAGTCGCATCCCAGCGATCTTAAAATGTGAAACTGCTCTCTCGTTTCAACGCCGCAGGCGCAGGCGGTAAGATAGAGGTTGTGGGACAGATTGATAATGGTATTGACCAACACCTGATCGCTGCTTTTTGCGCTCAGTTTCGCAATCAGCGATTGATCAATCTTTAGTTTATTGATCGACAGATCCAGAATGTCGCACAGAGATGCATGGCCGATACCAAAGTCATCTATTGTTGTCTGTACACCAAACTCGTTGATCTTCCTGAGGTTTTCAAAGATATATTTGCTGCTGTCAGATATGGTGTTCTCACTGATTTCCAGCTCCAGTGCCTCAGAGGGAAGACCGCTTTTTTGTAGTGCGCTGGCGACGCGATCAGGAAAACTGTTGGAGCCAAGCTGTTTGGCGGAAACATTGACGCTGAGCCGGATATCGAGTCCGGTGGTCCTTCTCCAGTGGTTCATCTGCTTACAGGAGTTTTCCAGAATCCAGTTGCCTAGCTGATAGATGAGACCTGTCTCATTCGCGATGGATATGAATTCGATTGGGGAGACAACACCGATTTGGTGATGTTTCCAGCGGGCAAAGGTTTCGATGGCAGCTACCTTGCCTGTGGTGATATCGATTTGTGGTTGGTATGTTAGTTCGAGCTGATCTTCCTGCAGGGCGGTGGCGAGGTCATTTTCAAACTTTATTCTCTGTTCATGTTTGGAGATCAGAGAGATGTCATACATGAAATAGTGATTGTTGCCTCTCTCTTTGGCGCTATACATGGCTGAGTCAGCATGTCTGAGGAGTGTTTCAGCATCGCTGCCGTGATCGGGATAGAGACTGATGCCGATGCTGGTGCCTACGTAGAGTTCGCGTTGACCAATGATGATAGGTTTTTTGAAGCAGTCTAAGATCTTCTCTGCAATAGCATTGGCGTGGGATCGGCTTTTGATGCCGGATGTAATCACGCAGAACTCATCTCCACTCAGTCTCGCTACGGTATCGGAATCACACAGACTGTCATTCAGTCGTGTGGCGATGTTGATTAGAACCTGATCTCCAATCGCATGCCCCATGGAGTCATTAACCGATTTGAATTTATATAGATCGAGGAAAAAGAGGGCGATGGTTTTCATCTCCCGCTTGGCTTGGCCAATCAATAGCTTTAGGCGGTCAGAGAAGAGGGCTCGATTGGGCAGGCCGGTAAGATTGTCATAGTAGGCCAGCAAGTGAGAGGGATTGTCGGATGATGATCTATGGCTCAGGTCGGAAAAGGTGCCGAGGTAGTTTGTCGTATGTCCGCGGCTGTTACGTATGCTGTTGATTACTAGCCACTCAGGAAAGATCTCGCCGCTTTTTTTGCGATTCCAGATGGTGCCTTTCCACTGGCCTTTCTCATTGATGGCGCGCCACATCTCCTGATAGAAATCACTGTCATGTTGACCAGAGGAGAGCAGGCTGGGTGTCTGGCCGATCACTTCATCCCTGGTGTAGCCGGTGACTTTTAAGAATGCCGGGTTGATCTCTACAATTTTAAGATTGTGATCCGTCACGATGATGGCATCACCAATTTCAGAGATAACCCTGTCGGACAGAGAACTCCCTTGTCCATCATCGATGTTGGACGGTAGTAGAGCATCGCCGAGGCGCTTCAGCAGTCTTGATGGTATCCCTTTAACTTTTTCTCGAGATTCCATGGTTTTGTTGCATTCTCATAATCATCCAGGATTTATCCATTGCAAGCTGAAACTACAACCTAAAGTTTTCAGCCATCACATTCGATCAATCAGATCGATACACATCCAGGCGGGGGCAGGGCCTTGAATTAAGAGTTTGACTCTCAGAGTTGATAAATAAATCTCGGTGGCATTGGAGACGGCCACAAAATTCGGGAGCGCGGGGGGGATGGCGCAAACCAGCAGATCCATCTGACGACTTAAATTCCTTAAAGAGAATTATCCCTGATCACTACAGGCGAATAATAGTAAACGTTTTTATTATTTTGTAAAAGGGATATTAAATCTTGCCTGAAAAGCAACGGCGAAAGCCGACGGAATGTCCGCATCCGGGGCTAGTTACCTTCGTCAATTATGCTTTCAACTCTTGATAATTGTTGGATAATTTCCTGGGAAAGAGGGTCGATCTGTTCAAACAACTGCTCTGACTCTTCGGTTCTACCACTCTCTTTCAATTTAACAATTTCACCGATCAGCTGATGTAGCCTTTTGTGTGGACCTTCGATTTGCTGCATCTCAGGGATATTGCCGTACTGACTCAAGCCTTCCGAGTAGTACCACTTGCCCAGAACGCAGTCGTGGTGGGAGACCACCTCATCCTGGGTCAATGAAGCCGATCCGTCGAGGAATGAACGCAGTCTCGCCTTCCAGGCCAGATGGGCCGATTTTGCTGCGCTGAAATCGAGTTCGCTGTTACCGGAGAATTTGAACTGCTGGATCACCGATTGCAGGTCAGCGGCGTATTCCCCCAACTCGTTGAAGGTGGTTTTGGTCTCCTTCGCCCTCTGTGCCGTCTGCTTGCTGCCGTCGCTGATGTTGAAGATGCTCTGGTTGATCTCTTCGGCAACAGCGCGCTGCTCCTCGGCAGCGGTGGCGATCTGAGAGTTCATCTGGTTGATGGTCTCTACAGCACTGCTGATCTCAGACAGAGATTGCAGGGTCTTCTCAGCCTGCGCCACATTGAGATCGACCTTCTCTCGGCCTGAGGCCATTACGCAGACCGCCTGCTGGGTGCCGCTCTGCAGGGATTGGATCATCGATTCGATCTCCCCAGTAGACTCATGGGTGCGGTTGGCTAGGCTACGGACCTCATCGGCGACGACGGCAAATCCACGTCCCTGTTCACCGGCACGGGCAGCCTCGATGGCGGCGTTCAATGCCAGTAGGTTGGTCTGTTCGGCAATACTCTTGATCACGTCGATGACAGAGCCGATACGCTCGCTCTCGGCCTCCACCTCTTTTATGGTCTGTTCTGCGCGTTGAACCTCTTCGGCCAGGACGTTAATCGACTGAGAGGTTGCATGTACCATTTGACGGCCGCTCTGCGCTTCCTGATTGGCCGAGCTGGCGGCCTGTTCTGCGAAGCTGGCGTTTTTCGCCACCTCGGTGATGCTCATGGTCATCTGGTTCATCGCGGTAGCGACCTGCTCCGTCTCTTTCTCCTGGGCCAGGACCCGATTGATGATCTGGTTGGTGTTCTCTGAGGTATGTGCCACAGCGCTGATGACAGATTCGGTGGATTGGGCGGTTTGCTGAATCAGGCTGCGGATCTTGGCCACAAACTGGTTGAAAGAGAAGGCCAGTTGTCCCAGTTCATCATCACTTTTTTTCTCCAGGCTTCGGGTCAGGTCGCCGTCACCACTGGCGATATCCTGCATACAGTCTACTGCTGTGATGATCGGCTGACTGATCGCCCTTGCCATCAGCCAGCTGATGAGTAGGCCGACGGTTACGCCGAATGCCAGTAGACCAACTACCAGGCCATGGGTATTGTCAGCACTGTCGATCATCTGGCCGCTGGTCTTTTTGATGGCGGAGTCCTGGCGTTCTACCAGCTCAGCCAAACTGGTGTCGAGTTGTTTGAACAGGGGGCCCAATTCATGGCTCACTGACCAGGAGTCAAAGCGCCACTGCTCTCCACCATGGATTTCAAGCAGCTTTGCATGGTGCTGTTTGAATTTGGTCATGCTTTCGCTGAACTGCGCCAGGGAGTCGGCTTGATCCAGTGTCAGCAGGTCGTCCTGTTTATGCAGTTGCTTCAACAGACTTTCAGTCCTCTCGATATAGAGATTCATGTCATTTACACTGGAATCGCTGCGGAAGGCGAGATAGCCTCGGATGCCGTTCATGACATTGCTCCAGGCATATCTCAGATCAGCGAAGCTAGCCAATAGCTGTTTGCGTTCTTCGTCTGACGCTTCCTCCATCTCCGACATCAACATTTGTGCAACGAGTTGCAGGTGGATTCGGCTGAGTGGATTGATGTGCTTGTTTGCGTAGGTGATGCCAGGGTAATTGGATTCGAAGGAGCTGGAGTGATCAATCAGTTCTTGGCTGGTTTTTTTAAATATGTGTAACTTCTCTTCCAGCTGTCCGACGAGTTCGATAGAGGAGGGATCGCTGATAACTGCTTGGATCTCTTTCAGGGTCTCGATGTTCTGCTCAGCCAGTACTGTCTGTTGATTGTAATCATCGAGATGAGATTTATCTTTGCTTAGCAGATAGAACCCCAGTGATGCAGCGGCCTGTTTCATGTGTGTGGCCAGATCTTTTGCGTTGATCAAGGTGGGCTGTCTATCCTCGACCACCTCTTTTACATGACCTCTCAAACCGCCAAGACTGAATAGTGTCGAAGCTGAACTGATGGATAGAATTGAAAGGATCAGAAGAAAACCGATCCAAAGTTTTGTGCGGATGGTTAGCTTTTTCAGAATGCGCAGCATGATCTTTTCCCTCTATCTGGTACTAATTAAAATTCATAAGCTCCTGATCTGCTCTTGTTTTCAAGATAAACAGGCAGGTGCAAATACCGCTTCTACGCTACGGCAGTGCTATCAATCAGTTATGGGTGAATAGAGAGATGATGCTGCGAAATCCCTTCCACGCTTTTATTATTCCTGCCCTATGTATCGGGCGTATGTGATGGAACTTTATAGATGAAATGGAAGCTTGCAGCCTTTAATTCCTTAACTGTTCTATTAACGTTCGTGATAGATAGGAATTAGAGGTTTGTTGATGTTGCAGTGACGATTCTCGGCCAGCGGTCGTGCACAGCATCTTCAAGCTCTGGTGTAATGGTCACCACATAGACTCGGCGCTCATGTTCCCGGCGGGCAACCAGGCCCTGTATCCATTTGCCTGGGGTGATATCGAACCAGTGGCTGACGCCCTCCATATCCTTCTCCATGAACTGCAGGATGGCGAGCTTTACCGGCACCGGCTGCCAGCGGTCCCAGCGTCCGCCATAGATGGCGTCGAGCCTGGCCCAACCGCCCAGGGGGAGCTTACCCGCCTGGCTTTGGCGTCGGCCCCAGGGTAGCAGCTCTATGCCGCCCTGTTTGGTTTTTACCGGCAGGGTCGCCTTGGGATTGGGGAAGTAGGTACGTACCTCCTGACCGTCGATCATGTAGTAGACGCCGCCGCACATGACTTAGCCCCTGGCGCTTCGCCCGCAAAGAAAGGAAGGGGAGTTTTGAGTTATGAGTTTTGAGTTTTGAATTGTGGTATTCGCTGCGCGAATGTTGTTAGCCCCCCTCTCCCTGGCCCTCTCCCGCGAGGGGAGAGGGAATGCATGGATCAGGACAGGCAGTAAAGCAACAGCTGGTTTCTTAACTTCCCGGCGGGAAGCTTTCGATGTTCT
>JBNKMQ010000104.1:0-5449 GCA_050293225.1 Sedimenticolaceae bacterium | reverse complement strand
ACGATACTGAAGGCCCAGATCGCAATCCGCACCAGTGCAGACTGGAATTCCGGATTACGTATAAGATCACTTCTTAAGATTTTTGAGAACATTTCCTTATCCTGAACTAGATAAAGTTTCCCTGAACAGACCCGATTTGCTAAAACCACCACAAGCACTATTATTGAATTTAACTTTGGCAGCAACATGGATAGTCTCTGCTTGTCGCAACGATTTCAACAATAGCAGCACCTTATGTACATCAAACGTCCCAGTGAACACAACCTCCGCAACAGCGCAAAACCTGATGATCGCCGCACCGTTAAGCGCCGTCACCTGATTTTCTATCTTAGGGTCTGGCAAGCAGACAGCAACCGCCTGTTGGGGCATCTGGTGGATATCACCCCTGGAGGGATGATGCTGGTGAGTGAAGAGCCCATCGCTGTCGGTGAGGAGTTCAAGCTCGAAATCCGCACACCTGACACTGAAGGGGCAATGCAACCCATGCAATTCTCCGCCACCTGCCGCTGGAGCGATAACGACATCAACCCCTCCTTCTATGACTCGGGTTTTGAGTTCCTGGACAGCACCCCGGATGATATCGAGACCATCAGCAAGCTGGTGGAAGAGTATGGATTCAACGATTAAGGCTTTCGGCGCCTAATTCCAAAACTCCCCAATCGCTGCAATCCCCTGTCCGCCAAACGCCTTTACCTGTGGCAAAAACGCCGACTGCATGCCTCCCAGGGCGTAGACCGGGAGATTGACTGTTTCTACCAAGGCAGCGAAACCCTCCCAGCCTATAACAGCAGCACCGGGATGGCTGGCGGTCGGTTTTACCGGCGAGAGCAACACATAGTCCAGCTTCAGATCAGACGCCCGCTGCAACTCTTCCCTGTTGTGGCAGGATGCCCCCACCAGCCCCTCACCCTGGGGTCTGTCAGAGAGTGCCATCAGCAGATGTGACGACAGGTGGATACCATCGGCAGCTTGCATCCATATCTCTCCATTTTCGGGCCGATTCAGCAGCAACTTCACATCGTATTCCTGGCACAGAGGCTTCACTCGATCCAACAGCCGTCCGTAGGCATTGTCATCCAGCCCATGAGCGCGTAGTTGTACCAGCTTAATCTGCCTTTTCAGGGCACGCTCCAAGCGCAGCAGAAAGCCTTCAGCATCGGCGGGGTCTTGCCCTGTAATCAGATAGCGATCGGGTAATTGCAAAGCGGTGATCACTGGACGATCCGCAGCGGGGAAAGCACTTGCCTGCATCTGTTCGGGTTTGATCCAGCGCAGCGGCTGTCCCTCCATGCCTTTGGCTTGGCCCTGATATCGGAAGACTCGATAGACATCCAGTAGCACCTGTCGATCAGCGTACCGGTGGCGGACCTTGATCAATGGCTCGATTTCTACTGGGGTGATATCGAGCTCTTCCTGAAGTTCGCGACTTAAGGCTTGAAGGGGTGACTCCCCAGGTTCCACCTTGCCACCGGGAAACTCCCACAAGCCTCCTTGATGGAGATGGTCCGCCCGCTTGCTGATCAGCACCCGACCCTTGGGGTCCTGGATAGCTGCGGCCGCAACATGGATCGTCATGAAATCAGCAATCAGGTGCGATATTCTGCGTTGATCTTAACGTAGTCGTAGGAGAGATCGCAGGTAAGCACCCGGGTCTCTTGATTGCCACGCCCAAGCTTGATCTGGATGGTGAACTCCGGCTTATCCACTACCGACTGTCCGGCCGCTTCCGTATAGTCGGCAGCACGGCCACCGTCCCGGACGATACAGACACTATCGAGCCAGACCTCTACCTGCTGGATATCGAGCTGATCGATACCGGCGCGACCGACTGCGGCGAGAATTCTGCCCCAGTTGGGATCTGAGGCGAACAGGGCTGTCTTCACCAGCGGGGAGTGGGCGATGGTATAGGCAACATCCCGCGCCTCAGTTACGCTCTCTGCGCCCTGCACCAGGATCTCCACCAGTTTGGTAGCTCCCTCTCCATCCCGTACGATCTCTCTGGCCAGGACCATGCAGACTTCGGAAACCGCCGCAGCGAACTTTTGGTAGGCCTCTGAATCCCCACTCTCAATCGGAGCAGCCGATGATCTGCCGCTGGCCATCAGGACACAGGCATCGTTAGTGGAGGTATCCCCATCCACGGTAATGCTGTTGAATGAGGGTGCTACCGCCGCATCCAATGCCGCCTGCAAACACGCTGGGGCAACACTGGCATCGGTGGCCAGATAAGCCAGCATAGTGGCCATATCGGGACGGATCATGCCCGAGCCCTTGGCCATGCCGGTAACAGTAAGGGTGACGCCATCGATCTCAAACTGGCTTGAGGCCAACTTGGGTCGGGTATCGGTGGTCATGATGGCCGCTGCCGCCGCCTCCCAGCCAGCGTCTTTAAGATCCGCCAGGGCTGCCGGCATGGCTTGCGTCATCTTATCTACTGGAAGGTTGGCACCGATCACGCCGGTGGAGAAAGGCAGAACCTCCTCCGCAGCACAACCCGCTGCCTGCGCCAGTTGGCGGCAACTCGATTCAGCGTCACGCATGCCCTGCTCACCGGTTCCGGCATTGGCATTACCGGAATTGATCAGGAGGTAACGGGGTGACTTCTGCCGCAAGTGGGATTTGGCGATATGTACCGGGGCTGCGCAGAAGGCATTACGGGTGAATACTGCAGCGCAGCCAGATCCTTCAGCCAGCTCAATGACTACCAGATCATTGCGATCGGCATACTTGATACCGGCGGCGGCAACCCCTAAGCGAACGCCGTCTATCCTCGTCTGCGTTGTCATCTCAGCTCAGACGCCCGTGGCACTGCTTGTATTTTTTGCCGGAACCACAGGGACAGGGTTCATTTCGGCCAATCTTGCGTCCATCACGTACGAAGGGCGAATGCTGCTCTTGATCTTCCGCTGACGCCATCGGAGCCTCTGCTGCTTGCGCCTCTTCCGGCAAGCCCTCGAAGGCCTCATGCTTAAACTCAAAATCTGTAGCCTGAGGTTGCGGCTCCTGCATCGCCATCTCCTCAGGCTGCTGCACCTGGACCTTGGATAACAAACCGACAACTTCAGCTTTGATGCTGTCCAGCATGCTGGAGAACATGGCAAAGGCCTCGCGCTTGTACTCCTGCTTGGGATTCTTCTGCGCATAGCCACGCAGATGGATACCCTGACGCAGATAGTCCATTGCCGCCAGGTGCTCTTTCCAGTGACTATCCAGGGTCTGCAGCATGATCGCCTTCTCGAAGTGGCGCAGGTTATCGGCACCAACCTGCCGCTCCTTATCCTCGTAGGTGGAGACCAGATCATCCAGAATACGTTGTTTCAGTGTCTCTTCGTGCAGATCGTCGTCCGCATCCAGCCACTGCTGGATGGGCCAGTCACCGCCG
Organism: Sedimenticolaceae bacterium; assembly: GCA_050293225.1. Lineage (GTDB taxonomy): Bacteria > Pseudomonadota > Gammaproteobacteria > Chromatiales > Chromatiaceae > Thiodiazotropha. The sequence continues at coordinate 2,067 of JBNKMQ010000104.1, read as the reverse complement.
AAGTTCTCGCTTAGCGCGTCACTCAAGCCTGCCACATCCCACTGCTCTTCAAGACTCTGAGGAGGAATATAGCCATGGAAAAGTTCATTCAGCACATCGACCCGTAAGGAGGTAATCGACTCGGAGATATCCTCCACTTCCATCAGCTCATTGCGCTGTTCATAGACCACCTTACGCTGGTCATTGGCCACGTCGTCATACTCCAGCAACTGCTTACGGATATCGAAGTTGCGCCCCTCTACCTTACGTTGGGCATTCTCGATGGCGCGGGAGACCCAGGGATGCTCGATCGCCTCGCCCCGCTCCATGCCCAATTTCTGCATCAAAGAGCCAACTTTCTCCGAGGCGAAAATTCGCATCAGGTTGTCTTCTAAGGAGAGATAGAAACGACTGGAGCCCGGATCGCCCTGGCGTCCGGAACGACCACGCAACTGGTTATCAATACGCCTGGACTCATGCCGCTCGGTGCCGATGACATGCAGGCCGCCGGCATCCAGCACCTGTTGATGGGTCTGCTTCCAAGCCGCTTTGACCTGTTCCACTTGAGCAGGATCAGGACTCTCCCCCAGCTCTTCCAACTCCACGTCGAGATTGCCACCCAAGACGATATCGGTACCACGACCGGCCATGTTGGTGGCGATGGTAACCGCACCCGGACGACCCGCCTGAGCGACGATACCCGCCTCTTGTTGATGGTGTTTGGCGTTGAGTACCTTGTGATCCACCTTGGCGTTTGTCAGTAGTTGAGAGACCAGTTCCGAGGTCTCAATAGAGGCGGTACCCACCAATACCGGCTGTCCCCGCTTTACACAATCCTGCACATCCTCCAGGATCGCTTCGTATTTCTCGTCCGGCGTCAGGTAGACCAGATCGCCCATGTCATCGCGAACCATCGGCATGTTGGTGGGGATGACCACTACCTCCAGACCGTAGATCTGCTGGAACTCAAAGGCCTCGGTATCGGCGGTACCAGTCATGCCGGAGAGCTTCTCATACAGACGGAAGTAGTTCTGGAAGGTGATTGAGGCGAGGGTCTGGTTCTCGTTCTGGATCTTGACGCCCTCTTTCGCCTCCACCGCCTGGTGCAGACCGTCGGACCAGCGTCGGCCCGGCATGGTGCGTCCCGTGAACTCGTCGACGATCACCACTTCGCCATCCTTGACGATATACTCCACATTCCGCTGGAACAGGGCATGGGCTCGCAGTGCAGCATTGACGTGGTGCATCAGGATAATGTTGCCGGAATCGTAGAGACTGGTACCCTCCTCCAACAATCCCATCTCAGTCAGCATCTCTTCTACATGCTGATGTCCCTCTTCACTCAGATAGGTCTGGCGCGCCTTCTCATCCACCGAGAAGTCGCCAGGACCGAAGTCGGGTTTCCCCTCCTCATTGGTAATGGGATCCTGCTGGGTCAGTTGGGGGATGATCTTGTTGACTGCGATATAGAGCTCGGAGGAGTCATCTGTCGGTCCGGAGATAATCAGCGGTGTCCGCGCCTCGTCAATCAGGATCGAGTCGACCTCGTCCACAATACCGAAATAGGGAGGTCTCTGTACCCGCTGCTCCGCACTGAAGGCCATGTTGTCGCGCAGGTAGTCGAAACCATATTCGTTATTGGTGCCGTAGGTGATGTCGGCGGCATAGGCCTCTTTTCTGCTCACCGGCCGCAGGTGGAGATAACCGCCTGACTTTCCATCATATTCTGGATCGAAGAGGAAGGATGAGGTATCTGGTCCGCCACCACCGGAGGAGTTGATGACACCGGTCGTGAGACCAAGAAAGTGGTAGAGGCGTCCCATCCAGGCGGCATCACGCCGGGCCAGATAGTCATTCACCGTCACCACATGGACGCCCTTGCCAGGCAGGGCATTGAGATAGGCGGCGAGGGTGGCGACCAGGGTCTTGCCCTCGCCGGTTCTCATCTCGGCGATCTTGCCCTGATGCAGCACCATGCCGCCGATCAGCTGCACGTCGAAGTGGCGCATCTCCATCACCCGCCGGCCCGCCTCCCGCACCACGGCGAAGGCCTCCTGCATCAGGCTGTCGAGTTCGGCTCCCTCCTCC
>JBNKMQ010000103.1:0-3823 GCA_050293225.1 Sedimenticolaceae bacterium | reverse complement strand
ATAGCTGCCAGCAATGAAGTCAGATCTCTTTTTGCCACGAGTCGAAACATAGCGCCTTACAGCCACCAATGAATGGGTTGAAGAAAACCACAGGTATTCTGATTGAGATCAGATGAATAATAATATGTTACAATATAACATAACGTTACCAAACGAAATACTGATATAAACCCTTATGCAAATGATGAATAGAACGCGATTGACAAACTCTCTGATTTTTATCGCTTTGTTTTTTCTCAGCGTAAATATCCACGCCGAACCCAAGGTAGTTGTCAGCCTGAAACCCATCCACTCTCTGGTTTCCGGTTTGATGCAAGGGATAGGGACGCCTCAACTGCTTCTCGATGACAACCAGTCACCCCATCAATTGAGCCTGAGACCTTCCCAAATCAGGATGTTGAACGATGCGGACCTGATTATCTGGATAGGCGGCAGACTGGAGCCGGCACTCTCTCACCTGATGGAACAGCAGCAGGATCGCCGCAAAGTTATCGAATTGATTGAGATGCCGGATTTACACCTGCTGCCGATTCGGGATCGCCAGGCCTGGCACTCCCACGGCGAGGATTCACACGGGGAACACTCCCATGGCACGCCCGCATCCCCTGCCAAAATGGTGGATCACCACATATGGCTCTCTCCCGAGAACGCGATCAAGATTGTTCAGTATGTCAAACAAAACCTGCAGCAACTGGATCCGGCCAACTCAGAGATCTATCTAGATAACAGTCAGCGCTTGATAAGCCGTATTGAAAATCTCGATAATCGAATTCAAACAGATCTTGCGCAGGTAAAACACCTGCCCTACATCGTCTTTCACGATGCCTACCAATATTTCGAGGAACACTTTGGTCTTGATGCGGTGGGAAGTGTGAGTATCGACCCGGATCAGTTATCCGGCGCACGACATATCTTGCGTCTGCGCGATACCATTAGACACACAGGCGCCCGATGTCTCTTTACCGAACCCCAATTTGAACCCAAGCTGGCCCGCGCCCTGGTGGAAGATACCCCTGCCAACACAGGCCAGCTCGATCCTTTGGGAAGTCAATACAAAGCTGGAGCTGACAGCTATTTCCTACTCATGCAGACACTCTCGGATAGTCTGCTAGACTGTCTCTCCCAGGAGCGTAAAGAGTGAAACAGAGCAAACAGATATTTCCTACGGCTGACCACGACCATCATCACTGCATGGAAGACGCCTTACAGTTGGCTGAAACCTACTGTCGTGATCATGGAGTCCGGCTAACCCCACTGCGCCATCAGGTGCTTGAGTTGATCTGGGCCAGTCATCGTCCCGTAGGCGCTTATGACCTACTAGAGCAACTATCTCTGGATGGACGCAAGGCCGCACCTCCCACTGTCTATCGCTCCCTCGATTTCCTGCTTGAGAATGGCCTGATCCATCGGATCAATTCTCTCAATGCCTTTGTCGGCTGTGACCATCCAGGATCCGATCACAGCGCACAGTTCTTTATCTGTAACGTCTGCGGACAGGCGGCGGAAATTGACGACACCAAGGTCGACTCTGCCATCAACCGGCATGCCAAGCAGATGGGATTCACCATCGAAAACCGATCCATAGAGATATGCGGGACTTGTGAACACTGCCAGAGTGCCGGACCCAATGGCTAATACCGAACCTTATCTGGTAGATGCCGAAGATATCAGTATCAAGCTGCAGGGACGGCAACTGCTGGATAAGGTCAGTCTGACGGTAAAACCCGGCGAAATCCTAACCCTCATTGGCCCCAACGGTGCTGGCAAGACCACCCTGGTACGGGTAATTCTCGGCCTGCTGAAGGCTGATAAAGGTGAGGTCAAACTGAAATCAGGACTGCGCATCGGCTATATGCCGCAGCAACTCTCTCTGTCTGAAAACATGCCGCTGACGGTAAAGCGCTTCCTCTCGCTGGGGACCTATGGGCTTGCCAGTGACTTCAAGAGCATTGTCAAAGAACTTGAAATCGGCGAGTTACAAGAGCGCCCGATGCAACGTCTCTCCGGCGGTGAACGGCAACGGGTGCTGCTGGCCAGGGCGTTAATGCGTCAACCTGAACTACTGGTGCTGGACGAGCCGGTACAGGGGGTGGATGTCACCGGACAGGCCGCACTATACGCTCTGATCACCAAGATAAGAGATCGTTTCGGCTGCGGGGTTTTGATGATCTCCCACGACCTGCATCTGGTGATGTCCACCACCGATCAAGTGCTCTGTTTGAATCAGCATGTCTGCTGCTCCGGACACCCGGAGAGCGTCAGTCAACATCCCGCCTATCTCGAACTCTTCGGTTCTCCGGCAAGTTCGAAGCTGGCGATCTATACCCATCACCACGACCATACTCACGACATGCATGGTCAGATTAAGGCGACAGCCAAGGAAGAGAGTGATGGATGACTTCCTGCTACGAGCGGTGATTGCCGGATTGGGAGTCGCTCTGGTTACCGGGCCTCTGGGTGTTTTCGTCGTCTGGCGTCGCATGGCCTATTTTGGTGATACCCTGGCCCACTCAGCACTACTGGGCGTCGCTCTGGGATTTCTCCTCAGCATCAATCTCAATCTCTCTGTCGTCCTGCTGGGGATTATCCTGGCTCTGGTTCTGTTCAGCATGAGCAACAACCTGCAGCTCTCTCAGGACACCCAACTCGGTATCCTCGCCCATAGCGCCCTCTCCCTCGGCTTGGTAGTGATGGCTTTTCAAACCAGTATCAGGGTCGACCTGATGGGCTATCTGTTCGGCGATATTCTGGCCGTCTCCAACAGCGATCTGATCTGGGTCTGGGCTGGCGGGATCGGGGTACTGGCTGTTCTGGCGTTTATCTGGCGTCCACTTCTCTCTCTCACGGTGCATGCGGAACTGGCACAGGTCGAAGGTGTTCCGGTGGGACGCATGCGCTTGATCTTCATGTTGCTGATCGCCATGGTGATCGCCGTCTCGATGAAGATCGTCGGTGTACTGCTGATCACATCCATGATGATCATCCCCGCTGCTGCTGCAAGACGCTTCAGTCGAACACCGGAACAGATGGCGGTGATTGCTGCCGCTATCGGTTCACTCGCCGTACTCCTGGGACTGGCCGGTTCCTGGCAATGGGATACGCCGGCGGGTCCGTCCGTGGTCGTCGCGGCGGCGGGTATATTTGCGCTGACACAGGTCGTCAGACCCGCAGCCTGACTTAGGGCCTGTTAACACTAATCCAATGCACCCTGCTGGGACTGTTTTTGCGTCCAGCAAGGCAGAATGAGCGTCGTGTAGCCCGGCTACATGAGCGAATGAGAGCCTGCCCCGCGAGCGTAGCGAGTGTTTTGGGTATAACGCCGCTGGACGCAAAAACAGCCCCAGCCCTTCGGGTTACGCCCCGCAGTAAGTGCCCTTGGGGTGCGCCCCGCAGGAAGTGCCCTTGGGGTGCGCCTTGATTGGCGCTTTTTCAGGTGCAACCGGGCGCATTGGATTAGTGTTAACAGGCCCTAGCTCAGGCCGTCAGCGCTCCAACCCAACTCCTTCGCCTTGGCCTTCGCCTGAGCGGGGATATCGGCAGCGACGAAATGACTGTGCAGGACCTGAACACCCAGCATATGATTGATCACTGCATCAAGTTTGTTCTGTGTCGCTGCGGTGAGGGATTCATCGTCATGCAGCTCGAACAGCGCCTTAACCCCTTCTACTGATAGTAAGCCCGCCTCAGCGATAGACTGCTCCGTCAGGTATTGATTTGCCAGCGAGCGCATGGCATTCCACTTTTGCGGATCGGTGTGAGCAGGCGGCGCCATGAAGGCGAACTTTTCCCGCTTGTAGAGAACTTCCGGCAAGATACCTTTCAT
>JBNKMQ010000102.1:0-3096 GCA_050293225.1 Sedimenticolaceae bacterium | reverse complement strand
CCTTCAACTCCCTGAGCCAGTGGGAGCGCCTGGGCCCCCAGGCCCTGGCAGCCGGCATCTCCTGCGGTCTTCGGGTTAATCCCAGGGTGGATGAAGTGGAGACCGATCTCTACAACCCCAGCGGGGAGCACTCCCGTCTCGGCATTCCCCGGGAAGAGTTGCTACAAGGCGTGCCTGAAGGCATTGAGGGCATACATGTCCATGCCCTGTGTGAAAACGATGCCGACGCCACCGAGCGACTGATCCAGGCGGTGGAAGAGCGCTTCGGTCACCTGTTACCGCAGATGAAGTGGTGCAATCTGGGTGGCGGACATCTGATGACCCGCCCTGGCTACGATGTAGAACGGCTGATAGGGGCGCTGAAAGGATTTCGTCAACGCCACCCCCATCTTCAACTGGTACTGGAACCAGGCTCTGCCATCGCCTGGGACGTTGGCCCCCTGATCTGCACAGTGCTGGATATCATTCGGCGAGGTGGGATCGACATCGCCATCCTGGACACTTCCGCCACGGCCCATATGCCCGATGTGCTGGAGATGCCCTACCGGGCCGAAGTGCGTGGCGCCGATCACCCTGGCAGCAAACCCTTTACCTATCGACTGGGTGGCATGACATGCCTGGCGGGAGACATCATCGGAGACTACTCATTCGATGAGACTCTGACCATCGGCGACAAGCTGATCTTCGAGGATATGATCCACTACACCATGGTGAAGACCACGATGTTCAACGGTGTTGGCCATCCCGCCATCGCCATCGCCCATGAAGACGGCAGGATCGAAGTTGTCAGAGAGTTCAATTATCACGACTACGAGAGCCGTCTCTCCTAGGGCCTGTTAACACTAATCCGATAGGCCCTAGTCTATCGCTGCCTGCGGGACCAATATCCCGCCAGCATCGAGCCTGACAGATTGTGCCAAATAGAGAACAGCGCCCCTGGCAGCGCAGCCGCTGCAGAGAAGTACTTCACCGCCAGCGCCACCCCCAAGCCGGAATTCTGCATCCCCACTTCTATCGCCAGGGTACGACAGGTTCTCTGATCCTGTCCCATTAATCTGGGAATCCAGTAACCGAAGAGGAGCCCAGAGAGATTGTGTAATACCACCGCCAGGGCAACACCCATCCCCATGCTTGAGAGATTGGATCGATTCAGGGCAACAATGATGGCGATAATGACAACGATCGCCAGCACAGAAAGCAAAGGAAATAAGTGTTTTACCGCTTTCAGTCTGTTACCGAATAGAGAATTAACCACGACCCCCAAGGCCACCGGTAACAGGACAATCTTGAAGATAGACAAAAGCATGCTCTCCACCGGAACCGGCACCTTCTGTCCCACATAGAGCCAGGTCAATAGCGGCGTCGCAACAATCGCCAACAAGGTTGAAACCGTCGTCAGTGTGATCGAAAGGGCGACATCTCCACGCGCCAGGTAGCAGACAACATTGGAGGCCGTGCCACCTGGACAGGCGCCAACCAATACCATTCCTGCCAAAAGGTAGGGAGGTAGACCCAGACGTTGCGCAATCAACCAAGCCAACAATGGCATCAGTAGATATTGCAGCAACACGCCCAAGCCGATCATCCCTGGCCGTTTCAACACCTGTTTGAAACTCTGCCATGTCAGGGTAATCCCCATACCGAACATGACTATCCCTAACAAAGGCAAGATAGCGGGCTTCAGATTAACGAACAGTCCTGGCTTAACAAATGCGAGGAGAGAAAACAGAAGCGCCCAAAGTGGGAAGAGACGAGTCGTTGTTTCAATCATAGGCCATTAAAAAATAAGACTGAATACTATTTAATACTACTGTCATTTTGTATTTGACAGTGAATTTCTTTCACCCGGCGTCATTCAAAAACTGACTGGTAAAAAACTTTCTCAATTGTTGACATAAACTCAACAGAATGCGGAAATTCGATGTATAGTTTTTGTATAGCATGGAGCACTGCCACACGGAGATTGGATAGAGACTTAGTCTAATTTTACAACAGCAAAAGCAAAGTAGTATCGACATGGGAATGAAGATAAGAATCAATCACCTCGATACCGACTATGCCAAACTCTGGTTCTATCCGGAGGTCGGTATCATCCACCATCAATTTCTCAGGCCCATTGAAGGGGATGAGTTCCGCTCTGTCTTGATGAATGGCTTGGAGCTATTGATTGAACATGGCGCTCAGAAATGGCTCTCTGATGATCGTAACAACTCCTTGCTCCTACCAGAAGATGCTGACTGGGCTAAAATAGTCTGGCAACCCCAAGCCTACGATGCCGGGTGGCGGTATTGGGCAGTCCTACCACCGCTCAAGGCCAGAGGAAAGATCAATATGGAGTGGATTATGGGGGATATCTTGCAAGAGCAAAAAGTTGATATCCGCTGCTTTGACGATCCCGACGATGCCTGGGACTGGCTTGCTAGCGAGGGCGTTTCCGGTATTGATAGAGCAAAGATCTCACAGCCCAAGTGACTCTCCCCAGGATCATACTTACCTGAATGCCTAACCCACCTCAGGTCACTTAAGCAGCGCCGGCGTCTCCTCTTCCAGATAGGTATAGCCTTTGAGCCCCGCCTGGTAGAAGCGCAAGAGTTGATTCGCATCCCTTGCGCTCAATCGACCGGCAATGCGGGCATCCTGCAGCTGTCTGCGAATCCGATCCACCAGTACTGTCTCGTGGAATTGGACATAATCGAGCACCTCCGCCACCGACTCCCCTTCCACCACTTGTTCCAGTTCATAGCGATCCCCATCCATGCGGATATGAATTGCATGGGTATCACCGAAGAGGTTGTGCAGGTCTCCCAGGATCTCCTGATAGGCACCGGTAAGAAAGATACCGATCAGATAGGGATCCGCGGCTTTTACTGGATGCAGCGGCAGTGTGGCAGAGCGTCCCTCTGCCAGGGGAAAATTCTTCAGGGTTCCGTCGGAGTCGCAGGTGATATCTACCAGTATCCCCTGCCGGGTTGGCTGCTCTCGCAGACGATGGATCGGCATGACGGGAAAGACCTGCTCGATCGCCCAAGCGTCTGGAAGACTCTGAAAGACTGAGAAGTTACAGAAGTAGCGATCGGCGATCTGCACTGAAATTTC
>JBNKMQ010000101.1:0-3352 GCA_050293225.1 Sedimenticolaceae bacterium | reverse complement strand
AAAATGACGAGCAGTTTGAAAAGCTGAAAGCTGAAAATGACAAACTAAAGGCTGAGAAGAATGCTCAGAAAGATCAAATTGAAATGCTTACCAAGCGATTGAGTGCGCTCGAGGAGATTCTGGTAGGAAAGCAACAGTTTTCAGTTCGATAGAATATAAACATTTCAGTTGAAAAACCCCGCTTAAGCGGGGTTTTTTTGTTTCTATGGGCATGCATTTTAATGACTGTAGTGCCGGATGGGAGGAAACCATGTCTCTCATCCTCGATGTGATTATTTTTTCTGCCGACAGATTGAGGCTATGAACAGGTGCTCATGTGCCGACTATGCACTCAACCAGGCAACCCTCTTGGGCCGTGATAGATACGAAGTGATTCAGGAAGGCAGGACTTCACCAATAGATTCGTATGGCGGTTGATAGAGAGCCAGTGAATTTACGCTATTCAACTGCTCTCAAACCATCGCTAACATATCCATGATGAAGCCATACCGCCTTCCCGATTTATGAAACCAATAACTGACTACATAGCCTGCGCGGTTGAGGTCTGATGTTTGCACAGAGTCTTCAACTCTCGCCGACGTTTATGCAGGGTAGGTTCTGTATAACCGCTTGGGACTTCGCAGCCCAAAAAGATCAGATCCTTTGCCGCTTGGAATGCAGTGCCGCTGTAGCTGGGTGCCATCTTCACATAATGAGCGTCCTGGCTGTTCTGGTTGTCCACAATACGAGCCATCCTTTTTAAAGTTTCGATGACTTGTGCCTTAGTGGCAATGCCGTGGTGCAGCCAGTTGGCAATCAGCTGACTGGAGATACGCAGGGTGGCGCGATCCTCCATCAATCCGACATTGTCGATATCAGGTACAGTGGAGCAGCCGACACCCTGGTCGATCCATCGCACAACATATCCCAGAATACCCTGGGCGTTGTTGTCCAACTCCTGCTGAATCTCTTCCGCCGTCAGCTTGCGATCACCCAGCAGCGGGATGGTGAGGATGTCATCCACACTGGCGGCTTCACGCTTGGCCAACTCCTGCTGGCGAGCGGCCACATCGACCTTGTGGTAGTGAATCACATGCAGGGTGGCAGCAGTGGGTGATGGGACCCAGGAGGTGTTCGCTCCAGCCATGGGGTGAGCGATCTTGCTCTCCATCATCTTCGCCATCTCGTTCGGCATGGCCCACATGCCCTTGCCGATCTGTGCCTTGCCCTTAAAGCCGCAGGCGAGACCAATGTCCACATTGGAGTCCTCATAGGCCTGAATCCAGACGCTGTTCTTGATGTCACCCTTGGGGATGATGGGACCGGCCTCCATGCTGGTATGGATCTCGTCACCGGTACGATCGAGGAAGCCGGTGTTGATGAAGACCACACGCTCCCTTGCTTCGCGGATGCACGACTTCAGATTGACACTGGTGCGTCGCTCCTCATCCATGATGCCCATCTTCATCGTCAGTGCGGGAAGACCTAATGCCTGCTCGATCTCTGCAAACAACCTGACCGTAAAGGCGACCTCTTCAGGGCCATGCATCTTGGGTTTGACGATGTAGACACTGCCGGTCTTGGAGTTACGTACACTGCCTGTGCCGTTAAGATCATGTAGCGCAATCAGGCCGGTCATCATGCCGTCGAGGATACCCTCCGGGATCTCCTTGCCATTGCCGTCGAGTACCGCCTCGTTGGTCATCAGGTGGCCAACGTTACGCACGAAGAGCAGGCTGCGGCCGGGGAGGGTGAAGGCTTCACCGGCAGGGGAGAGGTAGCTTCTGTCAGGATTGAGTCGACGGGTGATCTGCTTGCCGCCTTTATTAAGCTGGGCAGAGAGATCTCCTTTAAAGAGTCCGAGCAGATTGGAATAGATCTGTGCCTTGTCTTCTGCATCCACCGCTGCGACGGAATCTTCGCAATCCTGAATCGTAGAGATGGCCGACTCCAACACCAGGTCTTTCACGCCGGCAGGATGGTTTTTACCCACAGGGTGATTACGATCGATCTGAATATCGATATGCAGATTGTTGTTGATCAACAAAATGCTCTCAGGATGATTGGCTTCGCCTTGATAACCGACGAACTTATCCGACTGGGTCAAGCCGGTTTCGTTGCCGTTGCTGAGTTTTACGCTTAACTCGCCATTGGTGACCGCATATCGAACCGCATCGGCGTGACTCCCTTCAGCCAGGGGCGCGGTCTCATCCAGCAACGCCATCGCATAGGCGACAACCTTGGCGCCGCGGGTGGGGTTGTATTCTTTGGTGATCTCAGCGCCATCCTCCTGAGGTATGACATCGGTACCGTAGAGGGCGTCATAGAGACTGCCCCAGCGGGCATTGGTGGCGTTGAGGGCGTAACGGGCATTCATCACCGGCACCACAAGCTGGGGTCCAGCAACCACAGCGATTTCAGGATCGACATTTGTGGTGGAGATGGTGAAGTCATCACCCTGCGGCAGCAGATAGCCGATCTCCTGCAGAAAGGCCTTGTAGGACTGGTGATCATGGGGCTGGCCTTTGCGCGCCAGATGCCACTCATCGATCTGTTTCTGCAGATGCTCGCGCTTCTCCAGCAGTGAGCGATTTACAGGGCCGAGTCTTTCGACGATTCCATCCAGGGAGTGCCAGAAACTGTCCGGATCAATGCCGGTGCCGGGGGCGATCTTATCCTTAACTAGTTCATATAAGACATTTGCAATTTTGAGTTTGCCAACTTGAGTACGTTCGGTCATTTAAAAGCCTCGCTATTCGGGCAAAGGTATACAAAGGAAGGTTCATGACGCACCACTCTGCGGCGGTGTCGTTATACAACTTTCATAAGCGTGGGCCTTGGATATCAGGCCTGCATAGAGGAAGACCTCCAGCAGATGCTCGTAGGCTTGCCTGTCTATCACCGGGTCTTTCGACCAGGTGCCCATGCCTTGATAGGTTGCAATGGTTTGAATCAATACCTCCTTTTCAATCTCAGGAAAGAACGATGCCTCCAGTTGCGCTATCTCTTCTGCCGTACTCTCCAGCGCAAACTGGCTGCCTTGACGATAGGCGCGCATAAATGCCGCCGCCATATCTGTCTCCGTCCACTCTCTGGTGGTGCAGAGACTGCTGAAGGCCAAAGGACCGACAGCTTCGCCCATGGCGGCGACGGGATAGCCGACGCCATCATGGGCCAATTGTTGTGGGAAGGGACCTTGCTGCTGCACATAGTCCCCTTCACCATTTCTGAATGCGCTATCCATCTCTTCGACGCTACCGGCATCGACGATCTTGACTGCGGATTCATCTATACCCTGCTGATGCAGGACATAGCGAAAGGTCGCCAGGGGTTGGAACAGATGGTCCACCAGGACGGTCTTGCCGATCAGATT
>JBNKMQ010000100.1:0-4468 GCA_050293225.1 Sedimenticolaceae bacterium | reverse complement strand
TCACCGTTGCCCTGGGTGTAGTTCTTCTCTTTATAGCCTTCGCCGTTCTTGGTTTTGCCAGCGGTGCGCCAGTCCCAGTCTGTCTTCGTGGCAACACCGCCACGGGCGATGGTGGGTATGTGGCAGGTCTGACAGGCGATCTTGTCCACATGGCCATTCAATTTGATACCGGTCAGCTCGGTTTTGCTATGGGGAGCGGTGCTGTGGCACGACTCGCAGGTGGCTACGTCGCGGCGTTCACCGGGTAGTCCCAGGCCTTCGGTGTCGTGGGCCATGACGTTGTAGCGGCTGCCCGCCCACTGATGCTGCTTGGTGACGTGACAGGTGGTGCAGGCGAAGTTGAGGCCGTCGGCGTCCATGTGTACATCGAGATGCTTGTCGGGGAACTTCAGGGAAGAGTCCAGGTCGCCGTGTTTGACCCCGTCACCGCCGCCGCCGTAGAAGTGGCAGGCGCCGCAGTTTTCACGTCCCGGCTTGCCGACACTCTGGGCTACCTTGACCCATTCGATCGGCTGTTTGCCTTCGAACATGATCGAGCAGGCCTTGTTGCCCCCACTGTTGGGTGTCTTGTAGTAGGTGCCGGTGCGATCATGGCAGACTAGGCAGTCGATGTTGTCCTCGTTGCTGAAGTCGAAGGTCTCGTCCTTCCAGCCGTAACCGGCGTGGCACTGGGCGCACATGCCCTCGTTGCCCCGGGAGTTGGTGCAGAAGGTGTTGATCAGATGCTTTTTGCCCAGCAGTTGCCCGGTTTCCTCGTTTTTGTACTCCCAGGTCCAGTGGATGGATTTCTGGAAGTGTCGCCCCGCCTCGGTGTGACAGGAGAGACAGGCCTTGGTGACGTCGGGTCCGTTCTCGAAAGGGCCTTCGAGGATCTCGAATTTACTGTGGTCAGCGGTGGATTCGCCGTCGTCGCGGATACTTGGCGTGGTGTCCGTGACGATGCGGAAGTTCATGTCACTGTCGACAGCGGCGTGATCAGGTGCGTCTGTCGTCTCAGCGAGCGTTTGGGTTGATATTCCCAGTACCAAAGCCATGAGACAGGCCGAGATACTGGACTTAAGGTCCAGTCTTGCTTGTTTATGCATCTTCATTCCCGTGATGACGGTTAATGACCGCGACACATAAACAGCGTTGTCCGGTCTCTATCTAGCTTGTACTTCGCCACCCCCCGGTCGGCTCCATTGACCGGGGAGTGGCTGTCGATTTAGGACATTTTTATCCTAATCTTCGTCAGGATACTCAGCCTCGTACCACATGACATTGATAATTCCCAATGAGAGCGCCAACAGAACGCCGAGAATCCAGGTGAAATACCACATATTAATTGCCTCTTTATTTGCTTGTTCAGGGTGGATCCCATCCCGGTCTCTACCGGGATGGCAGTCGATTTGTCCTATTCAAACTAGTAAGCGGAGGTCCTCTCCTGCATCTCTTCAATGGAGAGACGGCCCCACATCTTGCGGTAGTTCCAGATGGTGTAACCAATGACGATGGGCAGGAAGATCACCACTGCCCAGAACATCACTGTCAGAGTCAGATGGCTGGAAGGGGCATCCCAAACCGTCAAGCTGCTACCCAGATCGGTACTGGAGGGCATGACGAAGGGGAAGAGGGAGATGCCTGCAGTCATGATGACGCCGGTGATCGCCAGGGAGCTGGTGACAAATCCCCAGCCGGGACGATCGGCGCGGGAGAGCATAATCGTCAGAATTACACCGATGAAGCCCAGTGCCGGGAAGGCTATCGCAACGGGATAGGTCGCGTAGTTGGCGAGCCAGGCGCCGGGGGCAACCTCGACGGTCTTGGCCAACGGGTTGGGCAGGGCATCCAGCGCCGGTTGATCGACGATGATCAGGCCGTCAATACCCATCGCCAGCCAGACACCTGCGGCGGCAAATGCGGCCATGGCGGCGATGCCGGTCCAGACAATCCAGCTCTTTACCCTTTCAGTCAGAATCCCACTGGTACGCATCTGAATCCAGATGCCGCCATGCATGGTCAACAGGGAGAAGCTGACTACGCCGGCCAATAGGGCGAAGGGATTCAATAGCTCAAAGAAGGAGCCGGTGTAGTAGGGTCGCAACAACTCATCCAAGTGGAAGGGGACGCCCAAAATCAGATTGCCGAAGGCGACACCGAACACCAGTGAAGGTACCGCGCCACCGACAAAGAGGCCCCAGTCCCAGGCGTTACGCCAACGGGCATCGCCCAACTTACTCCGGTAGTCAAAGCCGACTGGCCGGAAGAAGAGAGCGAAGAGTACCAGCAGCATGGCGACATAGAAACCAGAGAAGGCCGCTGCATAGACCGCCGGCCAGGCGGCGAAGATGGCGCCGCCGGCGGTGATCAGCCAGACCTGGTTACCGTCCCAGTGAGGACCCACGGTGTTGATCATCAGGCGGCGTTCATCATCGGTCTTGCCGACAAAGGGGAGCAGATTGCCGACTCCCATGTCCATACCGTCGGTGATGGCGAAGCCGATCAGCAAGACGCCGACGAAGAGCCACCAGATCAGTTTCAAAATTTCATAATCGATAATCATCTCTACGACTCCTTCAGGCGTTTGCGGGGGCGTTCTGTTCCAGGTGGTAGCGGCCGGTGCCCAGGCTGCTGGGTCCCTTACGCGCGAAGTGGAACATCAGCCAGACCTCGATCACCAGCAGGAAGGTGTAGAAGCCGACGAAGCCTGTCAGGCTGAAGAGCAGGTCACCGGGTTCGAGGGTGGAGGTGGCCAGGAAGGTGGGTAACACCTCACCGATAGCCCAGGGCTGGCGACCGAACTCGGCTACGAACCAGCCGGTTTCGCAGGCGATCCAGGGCAACGGGATACTGTAGAGCGCCAGCCGCAACAGCCAGCGTTTCTGCTCGATCACCCGGCGGGCGTTGTAGTAGAAGGCAGCGCCAAGGATAAAGAGCATGGTGAAGCCACAGGCGACCATGATGCGGAAGGTCCAGAACAGGGGAGCGACATTGGGGATGGAGAGTTTCACCGCCTGGGCAACCTGCTCATCTGTTGCGTTGGCTACATCTTCAGTGAAGGCCTTCAACAACAAGCCGTAACCCAGGTCCTCTTTGTGTTCCTCGAACATGGCTCTGTTCGCTTCGGTATCCTGACCCTTACGCAAGCGTTGCAGATACTCATAGGCGACCATGCCGGATCTGATGCGGCCTTCGTTCTCGTGCATGATCTCCTTCAATCCCATCACCTCTTCGGTGGTGGAGCGGGTGGCGATCAGGCCCATCACATAGGGGATCTTGATTTTGCCTTTGGTCTCCTGCGCCTCCTGGTCGGGGAAGCCGATCAGGTTGAAGTCGGCCGGGGGGGACTCGGTCTCCCACTCCGCCTCGATGGCGGCCAGTTTTGTTTTCTGCACGTCACCCAGCTCGTAACCCGCCTCGTCACCCAGCACAATCACCGAGAGGATGGAAGCGAGACCGAAGCCGGCGGCGACGGAGATGGAGCGTTTGGCAAAGGCGACATCTCTACCTTTTAATAGATAGAAGGAGGCGATACCCAGCACAAACATGGAACCGGTGACATAACCGGCTGCAGCAGTATGGATAAACTTCACCTGCGCCACCGGGTTGAGTACCAGATCGACGAAGCTGGTCATCTCCATGCGCATGGTCTCATAGCTGAACTCTGAACCCACAGGATTCTGCATCCAGCCGTTGGCTACCAGAATCCAGAGGGCGGAGAGGTTGGTACCCAATGCTGTGAGAAAAGTCACCATCAGATGCTGGCGTTTACTCAGCCTTTCCCAGCCTAAGAAGAACATGCCGATAAAGGTCGACTCGAGGAAGAAGGCCATCAAACCTTCAATAGCAAGTGGTGCACCGAAGACATCACCAACGTAGTGGGAGTAGTAGGACCAGTTGGTACCGAACTGGAACTCCATGGTCAGTCCGGTGGTGACGCCGAGGGCGAAATTGATACCGAACAACTTACCCCAGAATTTGGTCATGTCACGGTAGATCTCTTTACCGGTCATGACATAAACCGACTCCATGATGACCAGTATCCAGGTCATGCCGAGGGTCAGGGGGACAAATATAAAATGATAGAGGGCCGTTATGGCGAACTGCCAGCGGGACAGTTCGATCATTGTGGGATCTAGCATGTGAGCTTTCTCCTTCGTTACTGCGGATCATATGCGTACAAGAGACAAGGCAGATAACATGCCAGTCTTCGGTCTCCTCGAATTGACAGCGTTTAAACAGCGATTATCAGTTTCGAGGAGGTGCCGACTGTGTGTCATGCCGCCAGTGACGGGGCATCTGCCGCAGCGAGACAGAAGCGGCAGAAATTATGGCAATGAACACACAGTCGGCGTGACCGGTTTCAACAGCTCGCGGAGACGAAGTTGTCGATACCGTCCAGGGCGCACTATAGGGAGAATCTGGTGCGCCGGTCATTGACGCATCGCAAAAACAATATGAACTGTAAGTGTTTGTTGCTATTGATAAA
>JBNKMQ010000099.1:0-5566 GCA_050293225.1 Sedimenticolaceae bacterium | reverse complement strand
GGCACTGACCAGAACGTCCCAGGCACCGAGCAACGGAAAACTGACCTCCGTCTGGTAGACACCGGGCTCAACCATCTCCATCGGTTGGGAAAAATCCTGCTTGGCATCGGATGGCCGATAGGCGTAGAAGATGACTGCGTCCGGCTCCACCGGCTTGCCTTCCTTGTCTTTGACGGTGTAACGGCAGGTGACTTTTTGATCGATATCGATCTTCTTCGGCAGATCAATCTTCATCTGCCAGCCAGGATTCCTTGCCTGACGTTTGAGCATATTCTTCTCGTATTCCTGCCCACGATCATAGAAGTCATCCACCACTAGACCGGGATTATTGTCCCGCGCCAAGTAGATCATGATCATATTCATGGAGAAGAAGATCACCACCATAAGAACCCAGGCTATTACCCAGGGGCTGCGCCAAGCTGATTGTTTCTTTGTCATAACCGTCGGTATTGATAAACCACAACTAAAGAAGGGCGGGCATATCTGCCCACCCCTCCGAGGAATCAGCTACTTTAACAGATAGCTACATTCGTGGACCGATAAACACACTCTCTCGGTCACCCTTCAGGATCTGCTCATTATATTCGCCTGAGATGGTGAATACGATAGGCGTTGTCTCCTGTTCCAGATCTTCCTTCGGCACTTTGACGAATACCGTACGTGGGGTCACCATGCCGTGCCTGGCAGTCGTCACGACGTCTTCATCAACTAGAATCAATCCCTTAGGCCCTTCAGCCGTTACCTTAACCTGAATATCCTCAGTCATCTTGTTGAGTATTTTCAGGGTGTACTTGTTCTGTATGGTGCCATCGCTCTGCAGCACGAACAGGGGCTGACGAGAGTGAATCACCTTCAACTCCAACGGCGCCAATGAGGTAAGACCATAACCGATACCGACCAATGCCAGGGACATGATCACCGAGTAGACCCAGACTCTCGGGCGCTTGTAGAGCGGTTGAGGCTTCTTGTTGGCTTCCATCGCCTCGTAGGACTCATAGCGGATCAAGCCCTTGGGGCGACCGATCTTCTCCATGACCTCATCACAGGCGTCAATGCAGAGGGCACACATAATGCAGCCCTCCTGCTGGCCATGGCGGATATCCACACCGGTAGGACAGACAGCAATACACTGTTTACAATCGACACAGTCACCGGTAGTGCGATTCTCTTCGGTCTCGCCTTTCTTGATCCGCCCACGGGGTTCACCTCGATGGTAGTCGTAGGTGGGCACAATGGTGGTCTTGTCGATCATAACGCCCTGGATTCGGGCATAGGGGCAGAGCCAAAAGCAGGCCTGCTCACGCATATAGCCAGCAAGTACGTAGGTACCAGCGGTAAACAGCGCAATAAAACCATAAGCGACCGGGCTGGCCTTGAGGGTAAAGAGATCGCGCCAGAGATCCGTTGCCCCATAGAACCATGCCACAAAGCTGATACCGGTTAAAACCGAGATCACCAGCCAGATCAGGTGCTTGGTAAGCTTAATCCTGATCTTGGCGAAGCTGAAGGGCGCCTTATCCAACTTACGCCGTTTTTGAGGGGTGCCTTCAAGCTTATCCTCCAACCAGGTGAATACGTCTGTCCAGATGGTCTGAAAGCAGAAAAAGCCACAATAGACACGACCCGCCAGGGCCGTCGCCACTGCCAGCAGGAGCGCCAGAAAGAGCAACGCAAGAGAGAGCATCCAGAAATCCTGAGGCAGGACAGTGACCCCAAGAAGATGAAACTGGCGATTGGGAATATCGAACAGGAACGCCTGCCGGCCATCCCACTGAAAATAGGGGCCAATGAAGAAGATGAGCCAAGCCGAGGCTGCGAGCCACTTGATGTTTCGCCAGTAACCACCCATGCGCTTTGCGTGAATGGTCTCGCCACCGGTATTCAGATCCCAGTGTGCTGATTCTTCGTACAGGTCTTCAACGGCCTGTTCCCGTGATACCGCGCTCTTTGTCTCGCTCAAAGCTCTGTCTCCTGTTAATTCAGGGGTCGTTTAATCGGGCTAATATAATATAGAGTCAAACGCTATCTGACCAATGCGTATTATCAATAAACGCAAGCGTTTGCATGCGATTAATACGATTAATTCCCTTACTTATTCCAGAGTTACTTCCTAATTATCAAACATAAAAAAAGGGGGGTTTTACCCCCCCTTCTCCGCGATTTCTAAACCCGGCTATCAGCCGCCGTGTTTCTCCGCATCGCTCTTGATGAGGTTTTTAACCTTAAAGCCAAGATAGATGATAATGATGACACAAATGGCAACTGAGATAATTGAACCCCAGAATACTGCATCTCCGTTCATAGCAATCCCCTTTTATGCTTGACGTATGGGATCCTGATCAGGACCCCATACTGCTTAGTGGTTTAAGCGTTCGTTCGTAAAAACCTCGGATGGCTATTGACCACCACCGAACTTATAAACGTAGACCGCAAGCTTCTTGATATCGTCTTCAGAGAGTCTCTTTCCAAAGGCGGGCATCTCAGCTTCACGAGTTTTTGGCTCTGTCGCATCATTCACACCATACTTGATGGTGTACTTGATGCTGTCGAGCTGGCTCTGGCCTGCCTCAGGCATGAAACGGTAGATACCGTCAGTCAGGTTGGCCGATCCGAGAACCGCCATACCTTTGCCGTCCATGCCATGACATGCGATACAGCCCTTCTGCGTGAAGTTGGGATCGGAGGTTGGATTACCCGCCAGTATGGCATCAGCCAGGCCGCTGATCTCCGCATCGGAAAGGATCTTGCCGTGAGCTGTCATGATACCTTTACGACCGTTGGTAACGGTCTGCTGGATGGTCTCAATGCTACCGCCATAGAGCCAGTCATCGTCAGCCAGAACAGGGAAACCGATGTTACCCTGACCACCACCACCGTGACAGGCCGCGCAGTTATCACCGAAAAGCACCTTAGCGGAAGCCACGGTGTATTCGGAGAGTCCTGGGTTGGCCAGCACTTCAGCAGCGGTCATGCCCTGAATCTGGGTCTCGAACTGGGCACGAACAGCTTCAACTTCCGCCACACCTGCATCGTACTCATCCATCTGAGTCCAACCAGTCATTCCCTTGGTGTAGCTACTGAAAGATGGCCACATAGGATAGATGAAACCGTAGGCCACCCACCAGATGATTGATGCCCAGAAGGCGATCATCCACCAGCGAGGAGGAGGATTCGCCAGCTCCCTGAGGTTGTCGTCCCATATATGTCCGGTATTGTTTTCACCCGGAAAAGGATTGTTATCCGCCATTTTTATCTCCGCTATCAATTGCATCATCGTCCATCGGGATGAAGCGGTTCTTTTCCAGCTTCTCCTTGTTCTTTGGACGCAACGCGTAGAAATACACGACTATCATGAGTATGAAGGCGACGACTGTCATGCTCAGACCGATCCAATCATTACCGGTCATCGCCTCCCAATCAGTTTGAAAGTACTCTTTCAGACTATTCACGATAGACCTTGTTTTCGTCGATCTTCGCCATGGTACCCAGCACCTGCAGGTAAGCTACCACAGCATCCTCTTCGGTCTTGCCCGCCAGTTCACCATCAGCACTGGCGATATCTTCATCGGTGTAAGGCACACCCATGAAACGCATGACCTTAAAGCGGGTCACCATATCCTTACCCTCGACCATCTGATCCTTCAGGAACGGATAACCGGGCATAACCGACTCAGGCACAACGTCCCGTGGTGCTCTCAGATGCTTCCGGTGCCAATCGTCAGAGTACTTGCCACCCAGACGGGCGAAGTCAGGACCGGTACGCTTGGAGCCCCACCGGAAGGGGTGGTCATACATAGACTCGGATGCCAAGGAGTAGTGGCCATAACGCTCTTTTTCGTCGCGGAATGGACGGATCATCTGAGAGTGACAGAGATAGCAACCCTCGCGCTGATAGATATCACGCCCCGCCAGCTCAAGTGCCGTGTAAGGACGCATACCATCACCAGGCTTGTGGTCATGCAGGGTCTGTCCAGCCTGGCGCTGCCAGACAAGTTCAGGCGCCGCATTGTGCTCCATGGTGCTCTTGATAGTGAATAGCGGCACGATCTCAACAAGACCGCCCACAGACAGAGCCAATGCCAGGATTACTAGGAGCAACCAAATGTTCCTCTCCATCCTGTCCTGTAGGCCAGTTGCTTGATTTTCATTCGCCATTTTGCGAAACCCCCTTTGTATTAAGCACTTGCCGCAGCGGTGCGGGCCTGCTGAAGACTACCTTCACTTGCTGCTTTCTTAGCGGTCATCAACACGTTGATGAGCATCAAAAAGGCACCGAGCCAGAAGATAGCACCACCTATCGCACGCATCGCGTAGTAGGGATGCATGGCCTCGACAGACTCAGCAAAGGTGTAGGCCAGGGTGCCGTACTCGTCATAAGCACGCCACATCAGACCCTGCATGATACCGGACACCCACATGGCAACAACGTAGATCACTGTACCAATGGTGGCAGTCCAGAAGTGAGCATTGATCAGCTTCATGGACCACATCTCGGTGTGGAAAGTACGCATCATCAAGTGGTAGATGGAACCGATAGCGACCATAGCCACCCAACCCAAGGCACCGGAGTGCACGTGACCGACAGTCCAGTCAGTGTAATGGGAAAGAGCGTTAACGGTTTTCAACGACATGACCGGACCCTCGAAGGTCGACATGGCGTAGAAGGCCAGAGACATGATCATGAAACGCAGGATGTAGTCGGTACGCAGTTTGTCCCAAGCACCGGAGAGGGTCATCATGCCGTTAACCGCGCCACCCCAGGAGGGGATGATCATAGCCAGAGAGACAGCGGCGCCAAGGGAGCCGGTCCAGTCAGGCAGAGCGGTGTATTGCAGATGGTGAGCACCTAGCCATACATAACCGAACATCAGCGCCCAAAAGTGGATAACTGACAAACGATAGGAGTAAACAGGGCGCCCCGCTTGCTTAGGCACAAAGTAGTACATCATGCCAAGGAAGCCGGCAGTCAGGTAGAAGCCCACCGCATTGTGACCCCACCACCACTGCACCATGGCATCCTGAACGCCGGAGAAGAGGGAGTAGGACTTGGTCAAGCTGACCGGGATTGCCAGGCTGTTGACCACGTGGAGGTAGGTGATCATAACCATCATGCCGAGGAAGAACCAGTTGGACACATAAATGTGGGAGGTCTTTCGGGTTGCAATAGTCATCAGGAAGTTGAAAGTGTAGACCAGCCACACCACCGCAATCATGATGTCGATCGGCCACTCAAGCTCGGCATACTCTTTGGACTGATTGATACCGAGCGGATAACTAATAACCGCCAGGACGATGATCAGATTCCAGCCGAAGAAGACAAACCATCCCAGTTTGTCACTCCACAACCGCACGCCACAGGTACGCTGTACGCTGTAGTAGGAGGTTGCCATCAACGCACACCCGCCAAAGGCGAAGATTACCGCGTTGGTGTGAAGCGGACGCAGACGCCCAAATGTAATGTACTGAATATCGAAGTTTAGAAATGGCCATGCCAGCTCAGCGGCGATGTAAACACCAACCAATGCGCCTACGACTAGGTAGACTGTGGCCATGACGGTAAACCAGC
>JBNKMQ010000098.1:0-3101 GCA_050293225.1 Sedimenticolaceae bacterium | reverse complement strand
GCCATGATGGAGCTCTTCTACTCCTCGGGGCTGCGCCTGGCCGAGCTGGTCGGACTCAACCTGGGGGATGTGGATTTCAACGAAGGCATGGTGGAGGTCATCGGCAAAGGGGCCAAGGCCCGCCGGGTACCGGTGGGACGCCTGGCCCGGGAGGCCCTGCAGCAATGGCTGAGCGTACGCGGCGGCCTGGCGGCAGCAGACGAAACCGCCCTCTTCGTGGGTGTGCGCGGCCGGCGCATCAGCCGTACCACGGTGCAGAAGCAGCTCAACCAGCGGGCGCTGGAACAGGGCGCCCCGCGGCGCATCCATCCCCATCTGCTGCGCCACTCCTTCGCCAGCCATCTGCTGGAATCCTCCGGCGATCTGCGCGCGGTTCAGGAACTGCTCGGCCACGCCAACATCAGCACCACCCAGATCTACACCCACCTGGATTTCCAGCACTTGGCCGAGGTCTACGACAAGGCCCATCCGCGGGCGAAAAAGAAGCGGGATTGAAGCGCCGCCGAACGACGTCGCCTAGCTCACGATGGAACGCAGGGTCTCAATGGATTTAAGCGGCATGGCGTCTCGGTGCCGGATCAGAACAGTCGGTATCCGTGACAGCCGAGTATCGATCTTGTGGATACTCAGTTCGCTATTGTAATGACTTCCTCTGACCACCCAACGGGGCATGAGTGTGCACCCCAAACCGACGGAGACACATCCAAGGATACCCTCCAGTGTACCGAATTCCATCACCTCCCTTGTCTGGTTTCCCTGCTCTCTTTGCCATTGCAGTGCCCTGGCGCGATAGGCGCAGCCTTCGCGAAACAGAATCAGCGGCAAGTCGTCGCACCGGGTCTTTTTGGCGTGCACCAGGACCAGCTCATCTGTAGAGATTTCGCTAGCAACCAAATCCGCATGCTCGACCTCACCACCGACAACAGCACAATCGAGTTTATGCTCCAGTACACGCCGCACAAGTGTTGATGAAGTAGCGGTTTCTACGTGCAGTTTTATATGCGGATGCGCTTTACGCAGATCTCTCAGGACATTCGGCAGACTGAGTGCGGCATAGGTCTCCATGGCTCCGATACGTAACTCTCCCGACTGCTCGCCAACCTGCTGAATAGCCAGATTCGCCTGGGATTCAAGCTGAAGGATCTTTCTGGCGTATTCGAGCAGCAGCCTGCCAGACGGCGACAGCTCGAGCCCCCGCCCCTTTCTGTAAAAGAGCGGCTGACCAACCTCTGCTTCCAAACGCTTTATTCTTGAGGTGACATTCGATTGGACCGTATTGAGCTTGCGAGAAGCGGACAAAACGCCGCCCTCTTCTGCCACAGCCTGGAATGTTCGTAATGCCTGCAGCTCCATAAACGTTCTCTAATAGCGAATTGCTTTATCTCTAATATTCAATATTAATGAACGTTAAAATCATATATTGTTGCTCCTCATTCTGCAAAGGAGCTCCCATGGACCACCAGATCGGGCGAATAAAGGTATTGGCGGCAGGCATTTTCAGCCTGATCCTGATGCTAGGTGTTGCCCGCTTTGCCTATACGCCGATGCTCCCACTGATGCAGACACAGGCTGGGCTGGGTATTTCAGAAGGCGGCTGGTTGGCGGCCATCAACTATCTCGGCTACCTGCTTGGCGCCATCATCGCCGCCTCCGTCAGTGACTTACGGCTCAAAGACCGGTTGTATCGCTCGGGCCTCATCATCGCCGTACTCACCACCTGGATAATGGGCATAACCGATAACTTCTGGCTTTGGTCCGCTTCCCGTTTCCTCGCCGGCTTGAGCAGCGCCGCAGGACTGCTCATCGGCTCGGGCCTCATCATGCACTGGCTGCTCAGGCATGGCTTCCGCAGCGAGTTAGGCATTCACTTTGCCGGACTAGGCCTGGGCATTGCCTTCTGTTCCATACTGATCGAACTCACCCTTTCAGCGCTGACTTGGACTGAGCAGTGGCAACTGATGACCGTCGTTGGCCTATTCTTGGCCATACCAGCCTGGGGCTGGTTGCCCAAACCCGACACCAGCGGTCTCACGAGGTCAGGGGACAGGCTGCAGGACAATCCACCGGACCGCTCCTTTCTACGCCTGTTCATGGCTGTCTACTTCTGTGCCGGTGTGGGGTATGTGATCAGCGCCACCTTTATCGTGGCTATCGTGAATGAATTACCCGGCATGCAGGGCAAAGGCATGTGGGCATTCCTGGTTATCGGACTAGCCGCCGCCCCAGCCTGCATTCTGTGGGACCTGATCGCTCGCAGGATTGGCAGCATCAATGCGCTGACAGCCGCTTTCCTGATGAAAATCATTGCCGTGCTCATCCCTGCTCTGAGCGCCAATGCCTTCCTGATCATGATAAGTGCGGCGCTGTTTGGAGCAACCTTTCTCGGCATCGTCAGCCTGGTTCTGAGTATGGCGGGCCGTTATTACCCGACCCGCCCTGCAAAAATGATGGGCAAGATGACCATCACATACGGCATAGCCCAAATTATCGCACCCGCCATTACCGGCGTTATCGCTGAATACAGTGGCAGCTACGGTACAGGTCTCTATCTGGCCGCGGTCGTATTAACCATCGGCACCCTCCTGATGTTTGCTCTTCGCTCTTTTGAGAGCAGATCGCTGACTGCCTCTCAGAAAGAACAGCTCATCTAGTGTGGTGTCCTATACTGCAGTAGGGCCTGCTAAGCCAATAGGATGAATGACGCTCTTGCGAGAATCCCGAAAGAGGGTCGAGGTATATACCCCTACTCCTCAGCTTCCTCTGAAACCTGACCCATGCGCGCGGAGATCTCCTGAAACATTTCGATGAAATGCTGCTGGTAGCTGCGCAGGTATTTGTCACAGCGGTAGCCGATATGGGTCACCTCCAGGGGAAAGAGGTGTTTCAGATCCCGCCTGGCCAGATCCGCGTCCTTGTCCCGCTCGTAGGCCAGTTCGGCGATGATGCCTATGCCCATGCCCTCGCGCACATAGGTCTTGATCACATCGGTATCGGTGGCGCTCAACACCACATGCGGGGTCAGGCCCGCCTGGCGGAAGGTCTCGTTGACGTGACTGCGGGCGGTGAAGCCGGCCACGTAGGTGATCAGGGGATAGCGGCAG
>JBNKMQ010000097.1:0-5639 GCA_050293225.1 Sedimenticolaceae bacterium | reverse complement strand
CCGCCAGGGCCGCTTCGAGCTGGTTCTGCAACTCGGCGATCTTGCGCTCCCGCT
The DNA here is from genome assembly GCA_050293225.1 of Sedimenticolaceae bacterium. Classification (GTDB taxonomy): domain Bacteria; phylum Pseudomonadota; class Gammaproteobacteria; order Chromatiales; family Chromatiaceae; genus Thiodiazotropha. Next base: position 5,585 of record JBNKMQ010000097.1, on the reverse strand, counting down.
GCTGCAGATCCTCATCCAGGGTTCTCCAGCGCAGGGCCAGCAGTTCCGCTTTGACCTGGCGCTCTTCCTCTTTATAGACCTTGTACTTCTCTGCCGTAGCGGCCTGACGCTGCAGGTGTTGCAGCTGCTTGGCCACCTCATCGCGCAGATCGGTGAGACGTTCCAGGTTCTCGCGGGTGTGGCGGATACGATTCTCGGTCTCGCGGCGTCTCTCTTTGTATTTGGAGATACCGGCGGCCTCTTCGAGAAAGACCCGCAAGTCTTCCGGCCGCGCCTCGATCAGCCGGGAGATCATCCCCTGCTCGATGATCGAGTAACTGCGGGGACCCAGTCCGGTACCAAGAAAGAGATCGGTGATATCGCGCCGACGGCAGCGTACACCGTTCAGAAAATAGAGGGATTGGCCATCGCGGGAGACCTGGCGTTTGACCGAGATCTGGTTGTATTGGGCATACTGCCCCCCGGCCCGGCCCTCGGAGTTATCGAACAGCAGCTCGATGACTGCAGCACCCACCGGCTTGCGCGCGCTGGAGCCGTTAAAGATGACATCCGCCATCGACTCACCGCGCAACATCTTGGCCGAGCTTTCGCCCATGACCCAGCGTACCGCATCGATGACATTGGACTTACCACAGCCGTTCGGCCCCACGATGCCCACCAGATTACTGGGAATGGGAACGGTGGTGGGATCGACGAACGACTTGAATCCCGCTAGCTTAATTTTCTCCAGACGCATGGGCGGCTAAGATACACCAAACTGCAACATTGATACAGGGGAGAAATGAATTTCGACCACTTTAACTATTCCTTCTATCTTGTTGTTTTTTAATAACATTCAATCTAGCCCTTCTGGTCATGAATTTGCTCACGTATAATCGCGCATCAATTGTGTGAAGAGTGACCAAATATTATGCCCAGTCAACCCAGCAAGGATCTCGAAACCTTCGATAATCCGCAACCGGAAAGGGACTATACCATCCGTATCAGCATCCCGGAATTCACCTGTCTCTGTCCCAAGACAGGACAACCCGATTTTGCCGAGATGACCCTTGAATATGTGCCCGACAAAGCGTGCGTCGAGCTGAAGGCGCTGAAGATGTATATCTGGTCCTTTCGCGATCAGGGCGCCTTCCATGAAGCGGTGACCAATGAGATCCTGGCGGATCTGGTGGCGGCAACAGAGCCCAGATTCATGCGCCTGACTGCGGAGTTCAACGTACGCGGTGGCATCTATACCACCGTGGTGGCAGAGCACCGCTCGGAGCAGTGGACACCACCCACCCCCGTACAACTGCCTTAAGTTGAAATGTTATCTCGGCATTGACCTGGGGACCTCGGGCTGCCGGGGTATCGCCATCAATGAGCAGGCTAAGGTCGTCGCCGAATACTCTCTGACTCTCCCGCAGCCTGAGTCCCCAAGACCGGGAGAGCAGCAGCAAAAACCATCGCTCTGGTGGCAAGCAGTGGTCGAGGTACTGGGCCGATTGAGTCAGGCCTGTGCCGATTACCGGCTCGAGGCCATTGCAGTAGACGGTACCTCATCCACCCTTCTTCTCTGCGATGAACTGGGCCAGCCACTGACCCCTGGTCTGATGTACAACGACAAGCGCAGTCTGCAGGCAGTGGAGAGACTGCGTCAGCTGGCACCGGCAGGCAGTCCCGTTCTCAGCGCCTCTTCCAGCCTGGCCAAATTGCTGCATCTGTTACCTGAGGTCTCGACCCGTCCCGTCTACGCCTTGCACCAGGCCGATTGGATCATGGGCAGGCTTTGTGGTCGATTCCCTATCAGTGATGAGAACAACTGCCTCAAGTTGGGTTATGACCCGGTCGAGCGATGCTGGCCGGAATGGATGGAAAAACTGGAACTGCCACGAGGCTGCCTACCCAAGGTCTTTCCCTGTGCCAGTCCAGTCGGAACTATCGATAAACCTGTCGCTGAAGAGACAGGGCTAACCGCCACAACCGCTGTCATCTCTGGCACCACAGATAGCAATGCCGCCTTCCTCGCCACCGGTGCGAATGAGATTGGCGACGCCGTCACCTCTCTCGGTAGTACCCTGGTATTGAAGATCCTCTCCGACAAACCTGTGTATGACTCTGATCGCGGTGTCTACAGCCACCGTTTCGGGGATCGCTGGCTGGTGGGCGGTGCTTCAAACAGTGGTGGCGCTGTCTGCCGGCATTACTTTACGGATGAGCAGATGCTCGAGATGTCGGCCTGCCTCAATCCTGGCAAGGGAAGTGGTCTGGACTACTATCCCTTACTGACGCCAGGAGAGCGTTTCCCGGTCAACAATCCTGACTTCCCGCCAAGGCTTTCACCCCGGCCTGTCGATGACACTGTTTTTTTTCAGGGGATCCTGGAAGGGCTCACAGATATCGAGGCGGCGGGTTATCGTCTGCTCAACGAGTTAGGCGCTCCCATGCCGAAACGGATCTTCTCCATCGGTGGCGGCGCCATCAATGAGCCCTGGCGGATGATGCGGGAGAGAGCGATCGGTGTACCTGTAGTTAAAGCCCGACAGCTGGCAGCAGCCTATGGCACCGCCCTGTTAGCAAAAACGGGGGCGGAAACTTGAAGTAGATGCTTGAGGGGAGTCCTATCTGGCGCCCTTGGCCAACAACACAACCTCGACGGTTTCGATCAAAATAATCAGGTCGAGGAAAGGTCCATTGTTTTTTATATAGTAGAGATCGTACTCCAGCTTCCTGCGGTTATCTGTATCATCTGCCGCGTAGTGATGCATCAGCTGTGCCCAGCCTGTGATACCGGGCTTCAGGCGATGGCGCTCGTTGTAGTAGGGAAGCTGCTGACTCAAGGCACGCACAAATTCGGGACGCTCAGGTCTGGGGCCGACCAGACTCATCTCCCCTTTCAGCACATTGAACAGTTGAGGTAGCTCATCCAGGCGGGACTTACGCAGAACCTTGCCCAGCCGGGTAATTCTCGCATCATTGACACTTGCCCACTGAGGCCCGATGCCGGTCTCGGCATTGACATTCATACTCCTGAATTTATAGATGGTAAAAAGCTTACCATTTCGTCCCACCCTCACTTGACGATAGAGGACGGGATCTCGCCCCGTTGAAGCGATCAGGCTGGCCAGCGCGACAATCAACATGATCGGCAAGAAGATAATCAAGAGAGTGAGACTGGCCATCACGTCAAAGGAACGCTTCATATAGGTCGCCATCAGGCCACTGTAGAAACCGTTGGAGAAGAAGATCCAGCTCGGATGGAGTTGATCTATCTTGATCACGTTCTCCTCTTTCTCATAGAAGCTTAATAGATCGAGTATTTCGACTCCGCGCATTTTACAGTCGATCAGCTCGTTGACGGGCAGCCCTCTGCGTCTATCGTCCACTGCGATAACGATCTCATCCACCGCCATGCGCTCAACAATATCGAAGAGGTGCTGATCCTTGGGAATCTGGCGCTCATGGTCTATCAGACAAACCGCATCCCCGAGATCGATATAGCCGACCACAACGAAGCCGGTAGGCGACTCATCTGTTTGACTCACCTCTATCCTGTCAGCATTGATTCCGGTGCCCAACACCAGTACCCGGCGCTTTCTGGCATCGGCAGTGGTGACACGGACAAAAACCGAGCGCAATATCAGCACGCAAGCCATCGAGAAGAGCAATACGAGAGCAAATTCCAGCCAGGAGAGGGTCAGTTCCTCAAAGATAAAGAAGACCAACCCCATCAACAGACTTCCCACCAGAAAGGCAAGCAGTAGCCTGATAATGAAACCAGAAGCACGCTCGAGTACGCCGCGCTGATAGAGACCCAGCGCAATCATGCAGGAGAGCATGATCGCAGCATAGATCCCTGCCAATTGAGAGGCATCACTCCCCAGAGACAGGTCACCAAAGCCCGACACACTATCGCGGTAGTAGTCGATAAAGAGGATGGAGAGAACGAAACAGAAGGTTTCCAGCAGAGCAAGCAGCAGAAAAGATTTAGAAATAAAGTAGCCAAATAGCTTGATCATTGACTAGTTCCAAATCTTGTTATTTTTAAAAAAAACATGAATATATTTTTTTGCTTTGACAATCCTGACTCCCGCAGGAGCTATTCTACCCCGCAAGCTGAAACAAAGCATCTACCCGCGCAAATTAGCCAGGACTGGTAAAGGCGTAAGCCCCATATCCAACCACACGACGCTTGTCACCGCCGGTATCGCCGGAGTTTCTCAGGTCGACAACTTCCCCTTCCAAGCCTAAATGCTTGGCCTGCAGCAGCAATCCTTTCACCGGAATACGCCCACAGGCATCCTCATATCCGAGATCATCAGGATGCAGGCCGACAATCGCATCAGAGGTGGCCCGATCCATCTTCTGGGCAGTGACATAGTCCTGGTAGTGACTCAGATCCGAACTGATGACGATCAATGTCTCCTCTCCACCCCAGAGCCTCTCCAAAACCTCTGCCACTTTTTCACCATCCACATCCCCCACCACAATGGGCACCAGGGAGAACTCTTCCAATGTCTTCTGCAGGAAGGGCAGCTGAACCTCAAGGGAATGTTCATATTCGTGGGCTGCATCCAGGGTGACCACCTGAGAAAGTCCAGCCAGGGACTCGATGGCATCCCGGTCGATAGAAATACTCCCCAGCGGGGTTAGAAACTGGTCTGCGTTTGGAACCGCAAGTCCGGAAAACGGCACACGGTGAGATGGCCCTAAAAGTACCACGCGGCGAATCCGCCCATGGGCTGGCTTGAGGCGCGCATAGACACTGGCCGCCACCGGTCCCGAATAGATATAGCCCGCATGGGGTACGATAATCGCCTTGGGCAGCTCAGCAGATGACGAGACATTCGCCAGCAACTCCTCGATCTCCTGACTCAGGCTTTGCGCGTCCTCAGGATAGAAGAGTCCAGCGACTGCGGGTTCTCTGATCGATAGCGACATCATCCTCTCCTCTCGGTCTAACCACTCATCCTCACCGGCTGGCGTCTGGCACCCCAGTCACCATGTGTATCTTCAAAACGTCCCGCCAGAGATGTTGAGCAATATTCACATCTGCCCTCATTATCAAGGTGCCACTCACCAAGCTCGTACCAATCCCGCTGAATCAACAACTCGCCACACTTATGACAGTAGGTCGATGAGGCCCGGTCGTCATGCACATTACCCACGTAGGGATAGCGAATCCCATTTGCCAGCGCGATATCCCTGGCGCGGATCAGTGTCTTGTGAGGGGTTGGCGGGTAATCTCTCATCTTCCAGTCGGGATGAAAGGCGGTGAAGTGCATCGGCACATCTGGACCCAGCTCCTGCACCACCCACTCGGTCATGCGCTGCAACTCCTGTTCTGAATCATTCTCCCCCGGGATCAGCAGGGTGGTCAGCTCCAGCCAGACCGATGTCTCGTGATAGAGATATTTCAGCGTATCCAGCACCGGCTCCAGATGGGCGCCGGTCAATTTGTAATAGAAATCCTCATCGAAGGATTTCAGATCCACATTCGCCGCATCCATATGGCGATAGAACTCCTCCCGGGGTTCCGGGCAGACATAGCCGGCGGTCACCGCCACCGAAAGAACCCCAAGCTCATGGGCAGCCGCCGCCACATC
>JBNKMQ010000096.1:0-24718 GCA_050293225.1 Sedimenticolaceae bacterium | reverse complement strand
GCCAGGATCTGGTGGGGCAGGGCCCCACCAAAGTACGGTGTACTATTTCGCCTTAGACGCCGTACTGATCCCGATAGCTTCGGATGCGTTGCAGGGATTCGCCGGCATCAGGCTTCTCTTCCAGGTACTCAATCAGCTGCTCCAGTCGGATGATGGCACTGACCGGCATAGCGTAGTCGCTCTCCACCTCCTGGATTGCGGAACGCTCGCCCTGGCCTCGCTCCTGTCGGTCCAGGGCGATAACCACGCCAGCGGGAGTGGCTTGCAGATTCTTTATGATATCGACCGACTCCCGCACAGAGGTGCCGGCGGAGATGACGTCGTCGATGACCAGGATGCGACCTTCCAGGGGGTGGCCGACAATCACACCGCCTTCGCCGTGATCCTTCGCCTCTTTACGGTTGAAGGCGTAGGGGATGTCGACACCGTGCTGATCATAGAGGGCGGCTGCGGTGACGGCGGCCAGGGGGATGCCTTTGTAGGCCGGTCCATAGAGCAGATCGAATTCAAGCCCTGAATCGACAATGGCCTGGGCGTAATATCGACCGAGACGGGCCAGGCTGGCGCCGGTGTTGAACAGTCCTGCATTGAAAAAGTAGGGGCTGACACGGCCGGATTTAAGGGTGAACTCACCGAAGCGGAGCACGCCCACATCGAGGGCAAAGTCGAGAAATTCGCGTTGATAGTCCTGCATAATAACGGTCCTGGCAGAAAAAATTGGCGCATTGTAACCTTTATTCGGTCCGGGCCTATATAATCTCACGAAAGTTTTTCCTGAACCCTGCACCGTCCGTCCATGGCGAACCCCATCGGCTGGTGTCACCATGAGTGCCTGATGCATCTACTGAGGTCCTTTATCTCTATCGCCGCGACACTGTTCAGTGGCCGAATGCTGATAACCCTGGCAATGGGTTTCGCCAGCGGTTTACCGTTGTTGCTGACCGGTTCGGTGCTGCAGGCGTGGATGAGCGATGAAGGGGTGGACCTTACGACCATCGGACTCTTCGCCCTGGTAGGTCTGCCCTACACCCTTAAATTCCTCTGGGCACCGATACTCGATCGCTATACCCCGACACTCCTGGGCAGGCGACGCGGTTGGCTGCTGATTTCCCAGATTTGCCTGATTCTCTCTATTCTGATGCTCTCATCATCCAATCCACGGGAGAATGTTCTTCTACTCGGGGTTTCAGCGCTGCTACTAACCTTCTTCTCTGCCAGTCAAGATGTGGTGATCGACGCCTATCGAAGGGAGGCGTTGCCGGATAACGAATTGGGTCTCGGGGCGTCGCTCTACGTCAATGGCTATCGGGTGGGTATGTTGCTAGCCTCGGGAGGAGGCCTGATCCTGGCCGATCTCATCAGTTTTACTCAGGTCTACCAGGTGATGGCGTTGATTATGCTGGTGGGAGTAGTAACCACGCTTCTTGCGCCTGAACCGGAGAACCGGGCCGGTAAACCCAAAAGCCTGCGCGAGGCGGTCATCGATCCTTTCCTGGAGTACTTCAGCCGTCAGGATGCCGTGTTGATTCTGCTCTTCATCCTGCTCTACAAGGCAGGCGACACCATGGCCAGCCACATGTCGACGCCTTTCTATCTCGATATCGGCTTCTCGAAAACAGAGATAGGCACGTTAGTGAAGTTGTTTGGGTTTTGGGCCACGATTGCCGGCGGGTTTTTAGGTGGATTGATCCTGCTTCGTATCAGCATATTCAAGGGACTGGTTTACTTTGGACTGCTTCAGGGGCTGTCGACCGCCGGTTTTGCCCTGCTCGCGCTTATGGGCAACAACCTGGTTGCCCTGGCCGCTGTCATCATCTTTGAAAATGTGAGTAGTGGCCTGGGTACAGCCGCCTATGTGGCCTTTATGGCCAGTCTGACGAATAAAAAATTCACCGCGACCCAGTATGCACTGCTATCAAGTTTTATGGGTATCCCCAGAGTCATTGTCGCCTCACCGACGGGATTGATGGCGGAGAGTATGGGTTGGGTGTCTTTTTTTATTTTATGTGCTTTGATTGCGATTCCCGGTCTCCTGCTGCTACGTTGGCTACAGCTAAGAGGCTTGGATGATGGTTTTCAAACAGAGAAACAGGAGGGAGTGGCCTGATGCAGGCTGAATTGGGCTATCTAAGCGCCTTTGTGGTGGGACTCTTGGGCGGCGCTCACTGTGCCGGTATGTGTGGTGGTATTGTTGGTGCGCTTGCGTTTGGGCTGCCTGAGAAGATCCGTAATAACCTTACCAGTACTTTGATCTACCAGGTCGGCTACAACTTCGGCCGCATCACCAGCTATGTCATCGCCGGTGGCATTATGGGCGGCCTGGGGATGCTGCTGGCGGAGGTGATCCCGATCTATCCTGTACAGCAGGGACTGCTGTTGCTGGCGGCTGTATTCATGATACTGCTCGGTCTCTATCTGGGGGGCTGGTGGATGGGGTTGGCCCGCATCGAGTCTCTGGGCGGTGCCCTGTGGAGTAAGATTGAACCGTTTGCCAGACGGCTGCTGCCGGTCAGAACACCGGCTCAGTCGTGGATTTTAGGGCTTGTCTGGGGCTGGATACCCTGTGGCCTGGTCTACAGCATGTTGGTCTGGACCGTATCTGCGGGCAGCGTGGCAAAGGGGGCTGGGCTGATGTTGGCATTTGGCCTCGGTACGCTGCCCAATCTCTTTGCCATGGGTATGGTGGCGGGCAGCCTCGCACGCTGGTCGAAAGATGTCAGGGTGCGACGGGTGGCCGGTCTGCTGGTGATTGGATTCGGGCTCTATGCCCTATGGCAGTTGTTTGTCACAACTCCTCCATGATTTCGAAGCAGATCGGCAGTTATCAACCCGACAATCCTTTTGATTGCCGGGTTGATAGTCAGTCATCGATAAAGAACTGCTGACTCAGTTTGGCAGTATAGAAGCGTGTTTCGCCCCTGGGCTTTACTTTGAGATCGAAGTTGAGGGTCTCCAGGTTGGCGATACGGAACTCGCCGATATAGTAAATGGCATCTCCCTCTTCCACCATGCGCATGGGGATGGAGATCATCTGGCCGCGGATATTGGTGGCCTTTGCCATGATAATTGCGTGGCTCGATTTCCCGGTTGTACCCTCTTCGTCTTTGATCACACTGACATTCAGCAGCCCACGATACTTACTGCGTTGAATACGATACTGTTTGGCCACTGCAGGATCCAGTGCAGCGGTGGGGATGGCGTTGTGATGGATGGTATAACCGGGTATCTGAGTGCTGTTCTCTGCCCATGCTGAAGTGACGCTCAGGGTCAGCAGTAGGAGGATTATTTTCATTTTCGTCATTCTCATGCTCCTTTGGATGTCGGTCTGATTGACCAATCTTGTGCTTCCGAGTGTAGCCGATCGGTCACGTGCGGTGAAGTGGAGGGCAGGGGAGAGACAGAAAGCAAAACGCCAACTCAGCCATTCAGGCTGAGTTGGCGCCAGGATGAGAGAGGCTCAAACTTAGGAGGCGTTCTGGGAGACCAGCTTTGGTTTCGGACGCTCCGTCTGATTCAGCGGTCGACTGTTATTAATACGGTTCGCCATGTTGCGTAATGCAGTCAATTGTCTGGCCAGTTCCGTATATTGCTCCTGCAGTTCAAGAATGCGGTATTGCAGCGTATTTCTCGACTGACCGATCTTTTGCAGATTGCTGAGACGCTTCTCCATCATCTCTTTATGATCCTTGATCTGCATGATCAGAGGTTCCAGCGCGGTGCTAAGCCAGCCGTCAATCTCATTGTCAGCTTGGTCGAAGATGTTCTTGGCCCGTTCAACCAGTGCCGAGAAGAAACGTTTGACGACGAAGTTTTGCTCCATCATGGCGGTGACCGGACTGTTGCGGAAGACCTCTGCCTCCTGGTGCAGCAACTCCAGCTCGACGCGATATTTCACGATCGAGAACATCTTCGGCTGCACAACGGCGAAACCGTGCTCGTTCTGGAACTTACGGTAGATCGAGCGGATCAGTTTTCTTGTCTGTTCGCTCTGAGTGACCACATTCAGCATCAGGCGGCGGATATCCTCGAACAGATCTTTCATGGAGGATTTCATGCCGCTGGTGGTCCAGCTGTTTGTCATGTCTTTTCGACAGCGGGCGATAGTCTCGTTGAGCGATGTCATATTAAGGGTCTGGCTCAACTGGTCGGCCTGGACCTTCAGCTCTTTACGGCTCTGTTGGAAACTCTCCACATCGCGCAGGTATTGTGCCTGCTCGGTGCGGGTCTTCTCCATCAGGTTGGTAATGACATCGTCACTCTTGTCGCTGAGCTCTTCCAGCTCTTCCAGCTGCTTCTTGGTTTCGTTCAGTTTGCCCGAGAGCATGCTGCGGCTGTTGTCGAGCAGTTGTCCCACATCGGTGCCCACTGTCTCGAGGACGATCTGCTGTTTGATGTTGAGGACATCCTGGCCCAGGTAGCTCTCCAGGTCGAGGAGTCCACTCCTGGCAAGAAGATTGTCATCCTCTTTGATCTTGGCCAGCAGCCCCTTCTGTGCGGAGACAGGGAAGACGGCGCGGGATTCGATACCGAGTAGACCTGCAGTGGAGGACTGCTGGTTCTGGATCGCCTCGTGCACATCATCGGTTTCCCGCAGATCGTCCCAGAGGGTGTCGATTTTGTTCAGAACCACCATCAGGCCGCTCTTGCGACCGCTGTGAAAACCCTTGATATGGTGCTGCCAGATCTCCATGTCGCTGCGGGTCACACCGGTGTCGGCACCGAGGACAAAAAGGACGGCCTGGGCAGCCGGCAGCATATTGAGGGTCAACTCCGGCTCGCTGCCGAGGGTGTTGAGTCCGGGGGTGTCGAGGATGGTGAGGCCCTTCTTCAGCAGGGCATGAGGGAAACTGATCAGGGCATGGCGCCATTTGGGGATCTCCACCATCTCCGGCGGCTGGCTCTGGTGGGGATGCAGATCCGGGCTATAGAGACCGAGATGCTTCGCCTCTTCCAGGGTCACGCTCTTGGTCTGGATGACTTCACTCAGGGCGGCCTGCATCTGCTCCACCGAGTCGGTCTCCAGGGGGTAGTGGACCCACTGTTTGGTATCTTTGCGCAGTTTGGTCAGGCTGATGTCTTGCAGTCGGGTCTCGATGGGCAGCAGTCTGACATAGGATTCGTCCCGTTTGTCGTCGTAGAAGATCTCGGTGGGACACATGGTGGTGCGGCCCGCATCGGAGGGGAGCAGACGACGGCCATAATCGGCGAAGAAGATGGCATTGATCAGCTCGGTCTTGCCACGGGAGAATTCAGCCACGAAAGCGATGGTGAGCTTATCGCTCTTGAGTGCATCCAGGGTGTGCTCGATGCGATGGTCGATGTCTTCCGATGACATGCCATTCTCTTCCAGCCAGGGCCGATACTCTTCGATGGTGTTCACCACATCCATCTTCCACTGCTCGTAGGCCTTTAACTGGTCTTGAAATCGTAACTTATCCATACATTTATCCCGTGAGTCCCCTGAAAGAAGAGGCCGATATTCACACCACATGACCTTTGTAAATGATACGCGAGCCCCTGCCGAATACCAAATGTACCCGGCTCATACGTGGTTATTCTTCTCCCAGGACTATCGGCAGTTGCTTGGGGGACTTTAACCGCAGACACTTGCTGCGGGAGCGCTCGCCGGAGACTAGGCTGCCATCTCCACGGGGCAGGCCGAAGCGCTTGGCGATGAATTTTATTAAATGGCTGTTGGCTTTGCCGTCCACGGGGGGTGCCGTCAGGCTGACTTTGTACTCATCTTCCCCATAGGGACCGACCAGGGCGTCCTTGCTCGCCTTTGGCTGGACCCGCAGATGGAGGATCAAGTCGCTGCCATCCCAGCGATGCCAACTCATAGGAACGGGCTGGCGGTGATCATTTTTATGGGTGGGAGCAGGAGCATCTGCAACAGCACCAAGGCGATCATCACCAGCATGGGAGAGAGGTCGAGACCGCCCATGGGAGGCAGCAGCTTCTGCGCCGGACGTAACACAGGTGCGGTCAGACTGTTGATCAGTCCGATGGCGGGATTATAACTGCCCGGGTTGACCCAGCTGAGGATCACCTGAATCAGGATGGCGAAGAGGAAGATGTTGATGAACAGCTCAACCAGCTCAGGTATCGCCCAGAGCAGTGGGGCGATCAGATTGAAGCTCCTCCCGGAGATGGTGATCACCAGCCCCAATTCCACCGCCTTCAGTAGCCATGCGAGTATGATGGAGGCCAGATCAATGCCGCCCAATCCCGGGATGATCCGGCGCAGAATCTTCAGCGGCGGGTTGGTCACCTTGACCAGGAACTGAGAGACCGGATTGTAGAAATCGGCCCTGACAAGCTGCAGCAGAAAGCGTAGCAAGACGGCAAGAATGTAGAGTCCAAACAGGGTCTGAACCAGGAAAATCAGAGGGTTAGTGAGATAAGTGTCACTCATGGCAGTCTATGCCCCAACATGTTTGAGAGTTCTTCTGAACGTGTCTCTGCACCCTTCAATGCCTGTTTGAAAAGCGCCCTGATTCCGCCATCCTCAAGCAGGCCGAGGGCACGTTCGGTAGTGCCGCCGGGTGATGTCACTTTTTGTCTGAGTACGGCGGGTGAATCGCTGCTCTCCATTGCCATACGCGCGGCACCCAAAGCCGTCTGCAGTACCAGCAGGCGAGCGGTTTCATGGTCGAGCCCCATGCTTTCGGCAGCCTCTTCCATCGCCTCCATGACGAGGAAAAAGTAGGCGGGTCCGCTGCCGGAGACGGCGGTCACGGCATCCATCTGAGCCTCATCTTCCACCCATCGGGTCAGGCCCACGGCACGCAGGACTGTCTCCGCCATATCTTTTTGCTCGTCGGTTACCCCCGGTCCGGCGTGTAGGCCGGTAGCACCGGACTGGATCATTGCCGGGGTGTTGGGCATGCTGCGCACCAGAGCGACATTGCCCCCCAACCAGTCCCGCAAGATCTGTCCCTTGATCCCTGCCGCGATGGAGATCACCAGGGGGTTGGTCTTTTGGATGGTCTCCGCCAGACCCCTGGCCACCTGTTCCATAATCTGAGGTTTGACGGCGAGGAGAACCATCTCCGCTTCTGCAATGGCCTCTCTGTTGTCCGGCTGCGTATGAACACCAAATCTCGCCGCCAGCCGGGAGAGTTTCTCACTGTCCGGATCACTGACCGTAATCAGGCCTTTGTCGTAGCCGTCTGCAATCAGCCCGGCAATCATGCTGGTGGCCATGTTGCCGCCGCCGATAAAGGTGAGTCTGCTGCTTTTCATTCTGGTATCTGTGCTATTGGTGATTGACTAGATTGCCTGATTATACGCCCGGGGACCGAAAATTGCGGTGCCGATGCGAATTATACTGGCGCCCTCGGCTATGGCTGGTTCCAGGTCCCCTGACATGCCCATAGAGAGGGTCTCCAGGGGTAATTCCGGCGTAGCCAACTGATCCCGCAGTTGGCGGAGCAGCTGAAAGGGTTTGTGCATCTCAGCAGGATCATCTGTGGCTGCAGGAATGGTCATCAGGCCGCGAATCTGTAGATTTGGCAGAGCCAGATATTCGGCTAACAGCGCTGGCAGACTGTCCGGGTCGTGACCATCTTTGCTGGCTTCACCACTGCTATTTACCTGCAGGCAGATATTCAGTGGCGCCAGATTGGTGGGACGCTGTTCACTCAGCCGTCTGGCGTGTTTCAGGCTGGCGATGCTGTGTACCCAGTGGAAGTTCTCGGCGATGGGACGGGTTTTATTGCTCTGAATGCGACCGATGAAGTGCCACTCCAGCGGCAGGTCTTTAAGCGCTGAGATCTTCTCTACCGCTTCCTGCAGATAGTTTTCTCCGAACCGTGTCTGTCCCAGTGCAGCCAGAGCGCGGATCTCATCTGAGGAGCGGGTTTTACTGACGGCGAGCAACCGGGTGCTCCCAGGTTCCCTGCCACAGGAGAGCTCAGCAGCTCTGATGCGGTTCAGGAGCATCTGATAGCGTGCTTCGAGGGTCGATTGTTGACTGCTTTCGGGATTGTTCACGTCTGAATTTAAAAAAATTGGCGATTCAACAGATTTTTTGCTTTGCGGCTAGTATATTACTTCCTGTCGCCTTGCCCTGAGCAGGGGATTTTTACAAAAATCCTTACCGCTCGAGTAGGTTAGCATACCTGGGTCTGGTTAAACTTATCAGTCTTTGGGTCGATATGACTAGAATTGGGTAGTATTGAATTAGATTCATCACGGGGGAATGAATGGATATCGCCGAATTACTCGCCTTTAGCGTGAAGCACAACGCCTCGGACTTGCACCTCTCTGCCGGTCTGCCACCGATGATCCGCGTAGATGGAGATATTCGCCGCATTAACGTACCGGCGCTGGAGCACAAGGTGGTGCACTCTCTCGTGTACGACATCATGAATGACAAGCAGAGAAAGGACTTCGAGGAGTTCCTCGAGACCGATTTCTCTTTCGAGATCCCTGGTCTGGCTCGATTCCGTGTCAACGCCTTCAATCAGGCCCGGGGCGCCTCGGCGGTGTTTCGTACCATCCCCTCAAAGGTACTCACCCTGGAAGATCTCGGCTGTCCCCAGACCTTCAAGGATATCGTTGATGTACCCCGCGGGTTGGTGCTGGTTACCGGACCTACCGGTTCGGGTAAGTCCACCACCCTGGCCGCCATGATGGACTACAAGAACGACAACGACTACTCGCATATCCTCACCATTGAGGACCCTATCGAGTTTGTCCACTCGAGTAAGAAGTGTCTGATCAACCAGCGTGAGGTGCACAGGGATACCCTGGGCTTTGCCGAGGCGCTGCGTTCTGCACTGCGTGAGGATCCGGATATCATCCTGGTGGGCGAGCTGCGTGATCTGGAGACCATCCGCTTGGCCCTGACCGCTGCTGAGACCGGCCATCTGGTGTTCGGTACCCTGCATACCAGTTCAGCGGCCAAGACCATCGACCGTATTATCGACGTCTTTCCTGCCGGCGAGAAATCGATGGTTCGCTCCATGCTGTCTGAATCCCTGCGAGCGGTTATCGCACAGACCCTGCTGAAGAAGATCGGCGGTGGACGTATCGCGGCCTGGGAGATCATGGTCGGTACCCCGGCCATCCGTAACCTGATTCGCGAGGATAAGGTTGCGCAGATGTACTCGGCTATTCAGACTGGCCAGGCCCATGGCATGCAGACGATGGATCAGGCGCTTAAAGAGCTGGTGCAGAAGGGTATCGTCAGTCGTCTCGATGCCATGGCCAAGGCGCAGAACAAGGAGCAGATGTAAATCTGTGAAGGAGATCGGGAGCATACCGACAAGCGCGCAATATTAAGAGGAGACAACTATGGAACTGGGCCCACTACTATCAATGATGGTGAAGAACAAGGCCTCAGACCTTTTCATTACCGCGGGACGGGAACCTTCCATGAAGGTGGATGGCAAGATTCTCCCGGTAAACAAAACGGCATTTACGGCAAAGCAGACGAAGTCTATGACCTACGGCGTCATGACCGATGCCCAGCAGAAGGAGTTCGATGAGACCAAAGAGTGTAACTTTGCCATCAGCGCCAAGGGGATCGGCCGTTTTCGTGTCAGTGCCTTTATTCAGCGGGATGCAGTGGGCATGGTGCTGCGTCGGATTGAGACCCGTATTCCTACCCTGGAATCGCTGAATCTTCCACCTATTTTGCAGGACCTCTCGATGGCCAAGCGGGGATTGGTCATCTTCGTTGGTGCAACAGGTACGGGTAAATCTACCTCGTTGGCAGCCATGATCGGCTACCGCAACACTCGTGGTGACGGCCACATTATCAGCATCGAGGATCCGATCGAGTATATCCATGATCACAAGGGCTGCATCATCACCCAGCGCGAGGTGGGTCTGGATACAGAATCCTACGAAGTTGCGCTGAAGAATACCCTGCGTCAGGCGCCGGATGTGATATTGATCGGTGAGATTCGATCCCGGGAGACCATGGAGCATGCGATCTCTTTTGCTGAGACGGGCCATCTCTGTCTCTCCACCCTGCATGCCAATAACGCCAACCAGGCGTTGGACCGCATCATTCACTTCTTCCCGGAAGATGCCAGAAACCAGATCTTTATGGATCTCTCCCTGAATCTGAAGGCCATAGTCGCCCAGCAGCTGATTCCCAAGGCTGACGGCACTGGTCGACGTGCTGCGATTGAAGTCATGTTGAATACACCTTTGGCGGCTGAGTTGATCCGTAAAGGTGAGGTTCATAAGCTGAAGGAGCTGATGAAGCGCTCCACCGAGCATGGCATGATCACCTTCGATCAGCACCTCTATCAGCTCTATGTGGAAGGTGTTATCAGTCACGACAATGCCCTGGCCTATGCTGATTCCGCGAATGATGTACGCCTGATGATTAAGCTGGGGGCCAGCCAGGCCAATGATGCCCTGGTCGATGGACTCGAAGGCGTCACTTTAATGGACGGTAAATAACCTCTGATTCACGCTCGGATTTGGGTGTTACTCAATCCGGTCTGGAGCGGCTTTTTCTACAGTCCTCAAGCTAATCTGGCCTTGAGGGCTGTAGTCGCTAGTCGGCCAGGTACTCCTGGGTGATCTGATACTGTTTCTCAGCCTCGTTGTCGATGCCGCCGTCGTCTTTCAGAATCATCTCGCAGTTTTTTGCCATTCGCGCCTGCATGGCCGCCTTCCACGCATTGTTGGTAGAAGGGCCTGTTAACTCCTCAGGGGTCAGGCTCGCAGCCGCAGCCGCTGCGACGAAGTGTTCAGCTTGAGCCGCCCAATCGGCATCACTACCGCAGGCGGTATAGCTTTGGGTGGCGAAGGCCTTCACCGACTTATAGGTTGTCTCCAGGGTTTGCGGGGGACAGTCTCTGTCAGCAGCCACCTCGAGAGATTGAACCAGCCTGGGGTCACTGCTCAAGTGGGCGACATTGGCCACAAAGCGACCGGCCAGTTCGCGCTGTTGAAGGTGGGAGAGGTTATTCAGCGCTTCTCGCAGAAGATGGTCATTGGTGATCTGTGCACTCATGAGGAGATCCTCCCATATAAGGTTTGACGCACCATATTCACATTGCGTGTCTTATGAGAATAAACCTTCTGTGTCAATCAGCCATGACATAGGTCAGATTTTCAGCGGATTCTAATATAGGGTCGGCTCGATCTAGTCAGATAGCAGGGCCGTGATCTCCCCGTGCTCCATCTCCCTGGACCAGTCGAGGGCGCTCTTGCCATCCTTATCCCTGAAAGATTGGTCTGCACCCTGATTCAACAGAAGCTTGACGGTTGCCACATGGCCCAGTTTTGCAGCCCAGATCATGGCCGTAAACCCTTCGGTCAACTCTTGCTGATTGGGATTGGCGCCACTGTTCAGCAACAGATCCACTATCTCATGGTGATTGTTTGAGGCGGCCAGCATCAGGGCGGAGTATCCCCCTTTGTCGAGCAGATTCACATCTGCACCGGCCTCTATCAATTTTCTGGCTGCTTCGGTATGGCCGTTGAGAGCTGCTTTCATCAGAGGTGTCCAGAGGCAGGCGTCGCGGACGTTTATGTCGCTATTCTCTGCGGTGTATTTGCTGATGGCAGGCAGGTCCCCCGACTCGGCAGCGATCAGCAGGGGAGAGTCGCCGGTCTCTTCGACGGCGCTTTCCTGCTGACTACAGGCCGTCAGGCTGATAAGGAGAAGTAGTGCAGCGGTTTTCAGTAGGGGCATTGTGATTCAGTCAGAGCTTCAAAGGGAGACAATTCTGGGAACTCTGACGCATATCGGCAATGCGAGATCTCAATGGGGGGCTATTTGTCCGGGCTTTTTTTCGGGCCGGGGAAGTGTTGAGGGAAGGGGGTGATGTTGGACTCCCCATCCATCTCAGTGATCTTTCCAGGCCCCTGTTCGTCCTGTTCCACCTCATCAATGCGGATGACAGAGTGAATGGGGACTCGTGTGATGTGGACGCCGGAGAACTCCTGTTTGAGCTTTTCCGCAGAGGGATCAACCACCAGTGTCCCACTGTCCTGAAAAATCAGATCCTCGATCTCGACAAATCCATACAGCTCACCTTGGCGTACTGTACGGGCGAAGATTTCATAGACCTTTCCCTGGTTGAGAAAAACGATCTTAAAGATACGCATGCTTTGTTGCTATCCAGATTGGTTCAGGATTTATATCTTATTCGAAGAGCGCCGCTCAGCCGGTCTGGATGGGCGGAGGATACATATATGGAGCCGATGGGCGGAATTGAACCGCCGACCTACTGATTACGAATCAGTTGCTCTACCGACTGAGCTACATCGGCTGAAAGGCGGCAATTATAGTCATCAACAGGATCTCGGGTCTAGCTAGTCTACTCTCGCGAGGCATCCAGCCCATAGGGAGCCGGGGGAAGTATTGGCTCCCTTTGCAGAATCAGGTCGCTTGCCAGGCGGGCTGATGCGGGCCCGAGGACGACGCCATTGCGGAAATGGCCGGCATTGAGGAGAAGTCCCTCGGCATCTGGAATTGGCCCGATGTAGGGGATGCCGCTGGGTGAGCCCGGGCGAAGCCCCGCCCAATGGTGTTCGATTTCGGCCTCTCCAAGCAGTGGAAAGTGTTTGATGGCGAAGTCTTTTAAAGAGTGTTTCGCATCTTCGGTGGTGGTTTTGTCGAACCCTCGATACTCCAGGGTACTGCCTGCCAGCACACGGCCATCCCGCCTGGGAATGACATATCTGTCCTGATGCAGCACCATGTGGGTGATGGCGCCTGGTTGGGAACGAAACAGGATCATCTGACCCAATACGGGTTCGATCTTAGGTGTTGGCACGAGATCCTGGAGTAAATCTCCACTCCAGGCGCCGGCGCAGATTATCGCCCTTTCGGTGGGAATTACCTCAGATTCAAGTTTTACTCCCCGCAGCCGTCCTCTCTCGATAACAAAGCCGGTGACCTTGGAGTTTTCTCTGATCTCAATATGATTTTTAATCCCATCTCGGACGGCACGAACCAGTCTGGGGTTGCGTACCTGCGCCACTTCGGGCATCCAGATGGCATGGTCAGTTGGGATTGTGAGGGCGGGTTCACAGACTTTAGTGGCTGATTTATCTAGATTTATAAGAGGTTGGGGCTGTTGTTCTCCCCAGCTGAGCGCATGCTCCTGATCCTCAGGTTCCAGGATGAGCAGGCCGCTTTTTGTATATTCGGGATCTGTTCCGCTCTCTTCATGCAGTGCAGATGCCAGTGCTGGATATTGTCGCTGTCCCCAACTGGCGAGGGCGGTGATCGAGTCGTGATAGCGCCAGGGATAGAGTGGAGAGATGATACCGCCGCCGGCCCAGGAGGATTCTCGTCCGACCCGGTTTTGCTCCAGAAGCGTGACTTGGCAGCCAGCCATGGCTAGCTCCCTGGCGGTGAGCGTGCCGATGAGGCCGCCGCCGATGATGATGTAATCAGACATGCGTTATATTATGTGAATGGGGTTTGAGCTGGCTACTGTATTAAGACTGTGACGATATCTGAGTATGTGTGGCCGGATTTTTCTTTCGGTTGTAGTGATCATTGCTCTTCATAGGTTTAGTGATTTGCTTGTTCTATCCACCGTTAGTCAGTTTTTTTCTACATTTCGTCGTAAATAGATCTCAGGACCTACAATACCATGCTATATCAAGGTCATATGAATAGTTCAAAAGGTTTTACTCTGGTTGAGGTGATGGTGGCACTGGTTGTTGCCATATCAATCATGGTTATTGGTATCCCTGCCTTCAATGGCTTACTGTCGAGTAATTTGATGACTGGATATGCGAATCAGCTAGTCGGTGATTTGAGATACGCTAGAAATTCAGCGGTCGATAATATTAGTCATATTACGGTTTGCGCAAGCAATAGTGATCAGACAGGCTGTTCAGGTACCGATTGGAGTAATGGCTGGTTGATTTTCGAAGATGAGGATCAGGGAGACGATCTGGATGCAGGGGAGAAGATCCTGCGAGTCAGAGAGATACCCTCAAACGAAAGAAGTGATTTGGTATTTGGTTCTGGTGCGCCGTCGACCATTCGATTTAATACGGGTGGCGAGAATGTGAAAGGCGCGGAGATAACCCTCTCACTGAAGAGGAGTGACTGTATTGGGACACAGGCTCGCACGATTACTATCTCCGTAATGGGTCGTCCCTCCGTTGAACATATTGCCTGTTTTTAGTGGAATGATAATGAAATCTTGTCACCAGTATCAGAATGTAAACAGCATTGCTCGGCTTCAGGCTGGATTCACCCTGATGGAGGTGTTGGTCACAGTCGTGATTCTCGCCATCGGACTTCTCGGGGTGGCTGGCCTTCAGTACAACTCGTTAAAGGGCAATCAGGATGCCATGTATGCAGCCCAAGCGGTTGCCCTGGCCATGGAGGCTGCAGATAGGGTTAGGGCAAACCGACCAGGTGTTTGGAATGGAAATCAGGCGACGAACACTGATTACGATCTGATTACTTCAGCAGGCACAAATCCAGGGTGTATTAGCAGCGGTTGTAATACCGCGCAGCTCGCCCAGAATGACGCCTACGAATGGATAACCAAAGTAGAGTCGCTGCCTGGTGGTGTGGGAGTTATATGTCGAGATAGCACACCCTATGATGGTACTGGAGGTTCGACTAGCGAGCCTTGGGATCCTGAGTGCGATGGGGTTGCTTCACCACAGTTTGCGATTAAGGTTGCCTGGGATCATGACAAAGATCCTTCCACTGTTTACCAAGTTTTTAGAATGAGCCTTATACCATGAAGTCGATGACTCACATCCAGAGAAACAGAGGTATGACTCTGGTCGAATTGTTAATATCACTCGCGTTAAGCCTGATGGTGATCGGTGGGGCTGTTTCGATATTTATCAGTACAAAAGAGAGTCTGCGTCTTGAAGAAGATCTCTCTGTACTTCAGGAAAATTTCCGTTTCATCTCAGGTCGATTGCATAGGGACATCAGTCAGGTCGGTTTCATGGGGTGTGTTCCTCCTTTTAAGGACGGTTCTCCTACCGTCGATGCCTTTGTTACCGGTGTCAACGTTGCAGATCTGATCCGTGGAACAGAGGGAGGGGCTAATCCAGATGAAATTACAGTCAGCTATGCTCTCCCAGAGAGTGGTTCTGCGGTTTTAGATGGGGTTGTCAGCGATAAATCTGATCCGGTTCCCGTATCAGCTAACCAGTCACTCTTTCAAGGCCTCAAGGCAAATTTCGGTTTGCCTACACCCAAGCCAACAACCCTTCTGGTAGGGAATTGTAATGGTGCCAATATCTTCCTTGTTACTGGGATTAATGAGGTCGGTGTTGATTTAGATAATGATAGTGTTGACGATCTCACCGCAGGTATGATTCAGCATGTGTCTGGTGTACCTATTGATGGGGTTAGCAACAATTTCGACGATCTTAGTTATGCGTATGGTGCTTTAAGTGATGTGACCTCGAAGGTTTTTGAGCTGGAAGAAGTCAGTTATAAAATCGACACGATAGGTGGCGTGACTGGCCTATATGAAAGAAGGAACTCAGGGAGTTGGAATCTGCTTTTTGAAGATATCACGGATATGCAAATTCTGTATGGGATTGCTTCGGGACCGGAAGGCAGTTCGGACTACTATGTTGACTGGAGTAGTGGTCTAGATATTGCGACCATTACGAGTATTCGAGTGACTTTGACAATGGTTGTGACACAGACTGATGGTGGAACTGTTACTCAAGACTATACCTTTGTCGTCAAGTTGCGGAATATGGGATTGGCGTAATGAATAATACTAGAGTTGATTTTGGCATGAATCACCCACCTAGAAGGCTGGCTACTGGATTGCCAGGAAAAAGCCAGAAGGGTGCGGTCATGATTGTTGCTCTGATGCTGCTTCTGGTAATGACAATATTGGCGGTCTCAGGCATAGGAAACTCCACACTTGAGCAGAAGATGTCAGGTAATTATTACAACTCTGCATCAGCTTTTCAGGCAGCAGAGTATGGCATAAGAGTTGCCGAGCAGTGGGTAATAAACGATCTGCCATCAAATTGGAAAGCTCAATTTGAGTCGAATTCAACCACGGGTATATATACCTCAAAAAATTTGTCCACTTCAAATTCAAATGAAGTATGTAAAGGAGATCTTGATTGTTATTTTGATCCCACCGACGAGGACGAATGGTGCACCGGTGCAACGACGGGTTGCAAATTGCCAAAAGGCTTCGTGACTTTAGGCGATAGTCTGGAGGGCACCACGCTGGATACATTGGATATGAACTTGACTAGGCAACCTCAGTTCATTGTTGAGTACATTGGGCCTATCCGCGATACGTCACATATTACGATGGGAAAAACACTGCCGCCTGCGGATAGAGAAGCTTTTCGGATAACTGTTATTGCTTGGGGGCTGAATGGGAATGCGACCCATACACTTTCAAGTCACGTAACCTTACCCCTTTAACACCAGGGGAGGTGGGAAATGAGTATGTTGAAACAATTTATGGATTTAACCTTGACTGAAAAAACTGTAACCAGGTTTGTTGGTTGTACAACAGGGATATTGCTATCTTTTTCCAGTATGCATGCTGCTGCTGCGCCGGGCGCTCTATCACAGGCGCCGTTATTTATAGCGAGGGCAGTACAGCCAAATATCTTCTTTCTGTTAGATGATTCCGGGAGTATGGACTGGGAAGTTCTTCTGCGGTCGGATCCCAATAATCTAGGCGGTAGCGGTCTCCTCGATTTTACGCCGAATAATAACACAGAGGAGTTAGAGCACTGTGTTGGTTATAACGTATTGGCCTACGATCCTACGATGACCTATGTGCCTTGGGCCGGCGTTGATATGAATGGTAGTCCATTCACCGATTCCAATCCTAGTAACGCCATGGTTAATCCCTATACGGGTAATGGTAATAATGGGGACTGTGATGACTGGGGTGAAGTTAAAAACACAAATGGCACAACCTGCAATTTGATCAATGGATTAGCTGACAGTATCGGTGGTTTCTATCAGCCTTGGAATGATGCGAATAACAATAACGAGTTCGACACCGGTGAGTGTTCGACAAGTTCAAGCACACGTGTCTACGTAAGCAACCTCCCCCTAAGTCAGCAGATCAACTACGCTAACTGGTTTAGTTATTATCGCAAACGTGAATATGTGATGAAGCGGGCGGTCAGCCAAATCATAGAGAATTCCACGGAACGTATGGGTTTGGCAACGATCAACCGGAACAACCATATCACTAAGGGTACAGAGGTTGGGACGCAGGTTAAGAATATAGATGATCAGACCTTGCCTGTGGATGCGGTAGCTGTTGCAGATAAAGCAACTCTCCTGGATAACCTGTTGGGTATAAATTCTAATAGCGGTACGCCGCTGAGGCGAGGACTGGAGCATGTTGGTGAGTACTTCATGGGGACTATGAACGATAGTAGTCTTTTTGGTTATACTCCAACGAATCAGACGGATAGTGCTTCCGGCCACTCACCAATTTTATCGTCATCTCTGGGTGGCACTTGCCAACAGAATTTTGCTTTGGTGATGTCGGATGGGTACTGGAATGGTAGTGATCCTGCTGTTGGTAATACCGACCAAGACGGGGCCGGGAGTTTTGATGGGCAGTCCTACGCAGATACTTTAAATAACACATTGGCCGATGTGGCAATGGAATTCTACGAGACAGATCTCTTGGCTTCTCTGGCTGATGAGGTGCCTGCAGTTGCGATTGATGTGGGTGCCAACGATATCACTACATGTTCGGGTGTTAGTGCATCTAATGCAGCTTCCTTTCCGCAGTGCTTTGACAACAACAGTCAGCAGCATCTTGTGACATTTACTGTGGCTTTTGGTCTCACCGGAACCATACCAGAACTGGATGGATCAGGTAATCCCTGTATCCCAGGTAGCCGTAGTACATCATTGACCTCGTTAGGCTGGCCAAGTTCATGTGATAACAGTCTCGCTGACGGTTGGCCACAGCCAGTTGCAAACACAGCGACTACCGTTGACGATATGAAGCATGCAGCCTGGAACGGCCGAGGTGAATTCTTGAGTGCTGCCAGCCCGCAAGCTCTTATTAATCAGCTAGAGGCGGCTATTAATGAGATATCGTCCCGGCAAGCTGTATCTGCTGCGGCTGTAGCTGTGAGCAGTACTGATATTACCGCTGGAGCTAGCTTCTTCCAGGCAAAACTCGACTCTGAGACCTGGAGTAGTCAATTCTATAAATACAATATCACTACAACAACAACAGGTCCGACGCCGGTTTGGGAAGCGCATACTCTCCTTGATGCCCGAGCCTATACCGACAGGAAGATTGTTACTTACAATGGTACTTCTGGTATCCCCTTTGATTTTCCAAGTGACTATACCAATTTAGGTGCTAGTGACATATCTCAAAGCCAGGTCAATGATCTGCTCTATAACGCACCAAATGATATCACGCTATCGTTGACTGCTGCGGAAATAGCACAGAATCAAGCCTACGGTCAGCAATTGGTTAACTATCTTTTTGGCGATACTACGAATGAAGGAAAAACCGCCAATGATTTCCGATTTCGAAATGGTCATAAACTAGGTGATATCGTCAACTCATCGCCGGTCTTTGTTGGTGATCCAGACCCGGATTATGATGCTAGTTCATCATACCAAACCTGGGCAAACACAACGGCTAAGGGGCGTCAGGAGATGATTTATGTTGGCGCGAACGATGGTGCCCTTCATGCCTTCAATGCGGATACCGGCGCTGAAGTATTTGCCTACTTTCCACAGGCGATTTTTAGTGAGGTTGAAACGGGTGGTTTGCATTGGTTGGCAAAACAGAACTATGAGCATCGTTTCTATGTGGATGGTGAAATAGTAACTGCTGAGGTGACGGATCTTGATGGCGCAGGAGCTTCTACCTGGAGTACGGTTTTAGTAGGGGCACTAAACGCTGGAGGAAAAGCTATCTACGCAATGGATGTCAGCGATCCGTCGTCTTTTACAACTGAATCAAACGTAGCCCAGAATGTGCTGTGGGAGTTTACTCATGACGACCTGGGGTATACCTATAGTACTCCAACGATTGCCAAACTGAATAATGGCCGCTGGGCAGCGATCTTTGGTAATGGGTATAACGCGGGTGGCCCGACAGCCAATGGACAGGCAGCGTTGTTTATTAAGTATCTTGATGCTGCCGCTCCTAGTTTTGATGTTATCTACACAGGAGTCGGTTCCATAGATACTGCCTCGCGGGATTGCTTGAATGCAAACAGCGACTGTAATGGCCTTTCCACTCCAGCAGTGGTTGACCTCGGTGCAGATAACGTCGCTGATCGAGTCTATGCAGGAGATGTACAAGGTAATCTGTGGGTGTTTGACATCTCCTCATCTACTACGTCATCTTGGTCGGTTGAGAATTCAGCGCCGCTGTTTACAGCAACTTCATCCTCTGGTTCTGCTCAGCCTATTACCTCGCAGCCTTATGTGGTTCTGCACCCCACAGAGCGTCATGGATCAACAGCTCCTAATGCGATGGTCTTTTTTGGTTCAGGACAGTACCTGGCGGAAAACGACGGCTCTTCAACAGGAGAAAATACTTTCTATGCTGTTTGGGATCAGGGGCCAGGTAACCAGATAACCGGAAGCCGTGATAGCGTGTTGGTTGAGCAGACAACTACTTCTGATATTGTCTCAAGTAGAGATGTTCGGTTGCTCAGTAATAATACGGTTGACTACACTACCGCGCGTGGCTGGTATTATGATTTACCAGAAACCGGAGAGCGAGTTGTATACGGGCCTATCGTCTTAGGTGAGCTTGTTGTCTATACGACGATTGTGCCAGAATCCAATCTCTGTAGTGGATCAGGTGGCCATGGCTGGCTCATGGTGCATAATCTTTCGGATGGGACAGAGCCTGACTTCATTGCACTTGATGTCAATGGCGACTCCATCTTTGATTCGAGTGACCAGGCCGGCGGAGAGAATGTCGGTGGCGTGAAGACAGGAAGCTTGAGTAGACCGAAGTTTGTGAAAAAGGATAAGGTGGTTGGTGACATCTTACTACCAGATGACAGTATTGATCCTAGCCTGAGTCGTACAGGTCTTCAGTATGGTCTGAATTATGGTTCCCGTTCTTCCTGGGGACGCTACAAGAAGGATTAATCGTTACTCAAGGGGCGAGGTTGGAAATATGAAAATAGTAAGTTTACATTTTTGGAAAAATGTGTCCGCAAAGCTACTGGTGTCTCTTGTCATTGTTGGGAGTTTGATGGCTTTGCCGCAAGCGGCAATCTCGTTTGAACCTGAAAATGAGCCTGAAGCATCAAATGTAGTTGAAGGTACATTTGATGGTATTGATCTCAAGCAAAAGAGGATCTGGATTGGTGACATGGTCTATCTATTGGATAGCACTGTTTCTGTTCGAGGTACTTCAGTCAAGCTTGGACTCATTACTGATTTAAAAGTGGGCGAGATCGTAAAGGCCCATCTGAGAGAGAATGTGGAGAATGAGTATATTCCCTACGTCGTTGAAATCGAGCGTCAGTGATATCCAGGATATGGGTGGTGTAATGCACAAGAAAACAGCTGGTGTGACACTGGTAGAGTTAATGGTAACTCTGGCTGTCCTTGCTGTTCTGGTGAGTATCGGTTATCCGATGTATACCGAACAGGTACGCAAGGCGAGGCGTTCGGACGCAAGAGGTGGGGTTATGGAGCTCGCAATGGCAATGGATCGCCATGATGCTACTTTTGGTCGATATACAGAATCAACTGTGGCAGTTTCAGGGATTAGTTATACTGATGGTTCTCCAACTCCAGGTGTTAATGCGACTTTTGATGATGATGTGGCTCGTATCGCCAGGCAGTATCGTGATCATTTTCAATTCACAATTACTGCGGATGCGGACACCTATACAATTACAGCGACCCCTACAGGCACGGATAGCGACTGTACCTCTATCTCTATAGATCAGACTGGAACGAAAACTGCTGTTCCTTCGGGAAATGTAGACCTCTGCTGGTAGCTGTTTTATTGGAGCTCTTTTGGCAGCGAGAAGACGACCTCTTCTCGCCTGCCTTTATGCTCTGCAACAGGCTCTATACCCCAGGCGCGTAGCTGGTTGATAACATTTTCAACCAGTATCTCTGGAGCTGATGCACCGGCAGTCACGCCGATTCTATTCGCACTCTCAATCCACTCCCGCTTGATGTCTTCTGCGCCATCAATGAGATAGGCGGGGGTGCCATGCTTATCGGCAATTTCTCTTAAACGGTTTGAGTTGGAGCTGTTCGGAGATCCAACGACCAGGACCAGGTCACACTCTTGTGCCAGTTGTTTTACAGCATCCTGCCTGTTTTGAGTGGCATAGCAGATGTCCTTTTTTTTGGGACCGGTGATATTAGGAAAATGTTGTTTCAGCGCCTCAATCACTTCCTCTGTATCATCGATGGAGAGCGTAGTCTGAGTGACATAGGCTATCTTCTCAGATGGGGAGATTTTAAGTTGTTCGATGTCATCGGCGGTGACCACCAAGTGGATATGAGATCGGTTTTTATCCCGTATGCATTGTCCCATGGTTCCCTCAACTTCAGGATGCCCGCGATGGCCTATTAAAATCACTTCGTAGCCATCCCTGCAGCGCCTGGCTACCTCAAGGTGTACTTTAGTTACCAGGGGGCAGGTTGCATCAAAGATCTGTAGATCGCGTTCGGCCGCGTCGTTACGAACTGCCTGAGAGACGCCGTGGGCGCTGAAGATAACGGTATTTCCGTCCGGTACATCATCCAATTCATCGACGAAGATGGCACCTCTTTGTCTCAGACTTTCCACCACGAATCTGTTGTGCACTACTTCATGTCGCACATAGATGGGCGCACCCAGTTGTTCCAGTGCCCGTTCTACGATCTCTATGGCCCGGTCGACGCCGGCACAAAAACCTCTTGGATTGGCGAGTAGAATCTCTTTCATGATGAGCCCGCCGGCTTTACGTCGAGAATGGTAGTCTTGAATAGAAACTGTCTACCGCTCAGAGGATGGTTGAAGTCGACCTGGATTCGAGTCGGTTCAACATCAATCACCAGCCCGGCAATTTCTTCGTCATCGCCCGTGCTGAAGCCTATGACCAGGTCCTTGCACAGCACCATATCCTGGGGAAATCGATCCCGCTCAATCCACTCTATATATTCGCTCTGTCTGGTCCCATAGATATCATCCCCTGACATCTCCTGCGTATTTTCATCACCGGTTTGCAGATCCAGCAGGACGGCCTCCAACTCAGGCTCCATGCTGCCGTCACCTAGAGTGAATTCAAAGGGTTCTTCCTCGTATGTCGAGGCGACCTCGTTGCCGTCTGTCAGTGTCATCGCGTAGTGTAATTTGACGCGACAGCCGTTTGTGATTTTCGGGTTTTTCTTCGACATGGTTAAACGCTACGGGTTTCGGTTTGCAGTGAGGATAAGGTCGGCAGGTCCAATTCAAGTCTCTCTGCGTGGGCAAGGGCTCGCGAGAGTCTTGCGGGAGCGCTGCGTCCCATACACTTATGCTCTGGATCGCCATTGAAGGCGATGACCATACTCTCGATCAGACTGGGGGCGTCAAGTACTTTGCCGCTGAGTTTCTCCTGCAGACGTATGACCTCCATGGCAACATCCGTCGCAAAGGGTCGGTGATTTTGCCAAAGCTCACCCACTGTCCCGCCGGTCTTGAGTCCTGCGATATTACTGGTGAGGATATAGAGATTCTTCACAACCAGTTCATGTAGCAGGGCCTCATCGGAAGATAATATCCTGCTCGGGATAGAGACCTGTTCCAATGCTCGTGATACCAGTTCCGCCTTGGGTCCATAGACAGGGGAGGGGATGATCACTTTGGCATCCATGCCCGGCTTTTTCTCAAACCAGATGGAGATAACCGTGGGGTCTGTTATACCCTGCCAATCACTCGGTAATAACTCATTTTGCAAAAGACAGAGTTTGTCGCGCCAGACTTCAGGTATCCCCTCCAGCACAGGCTGGAGATCACTCTCGCCTACGGCAACCACAACCAGATTGGGTTGGTTGATCTCTCGTGCACTGGCCTGCATATCGGTCTGACGGGTCACTGGGTGCACGCTATAGCCCAGCTTGAGAAATCCTCGGGCGAATACGCCACCGATCTCACCTACGCCAATCAGTACAATCTCTCTATCCATCTCTCAGCCACAGTTATTTTTCTAATCCAGATAGGCGGCATGATAGCGGATTTAGCAGCAAATCCTAAACGACAATATAGGCATGGAGTCAGTAAGGATATTGCCAGGGTAGTGAAAACGCTACCTGGGTCGAAGAGTGGGGATTTGTCCTGGCTGACGCTTTTGTCAGACAGGCGATAGGGTGGATATGCTGAGGCTAAATGTTATTAGGATTACTGCAGGACTTCCTGTGAGACAAAGAGAAATCCCAATGAGACGACCAATACAGCAACGGCTGCATATTGGATAAGGATGCAGATGCCAGGCAGGTCATTGCAGACACGACTGAAGCGACAGAGCTTACAATTCTTCATATCGGGTTACCTCTAAAAACTACAGGGGTAGGAGCGTTTTCGGATTCGGTTGGAAGCGGAGTAAGGGGGCTGCCAAGTATCAGATCACCCACCCTCGTGCTTAGTGGAATTCCCTAGCGCTAGATAGTATTTGCACATAGTCGCATAGAATGTCTGCTGACGACAGTGGTTTTATGTGAAAATGGCTGGGCACACACTAAGTGCATGGTTTAAAAGGCTTTTATATGTGTCCGCAACGTTATGCCATGGCTGGCTTTCGGGTCGTCCTGGGAAGACGTAAGATGTTGATTTCAGGGCCACTCAAAATCCTTGTTTTGCCTCAACAGTGACAGATGTCGGCTGGATCAGGATTGCTTTTTATCTCAGAATTTCAGACGCTTGAGATGCGGTCCAGGTGACGGCTGATCGGCTGCTGGCCGATGCTTCGACAAAACTCATGATCACGCTCGATTCACTATTTGGAAACCCCTAAACATGCCAAATACCCCTCCCCATATCGGTTTCGTCAGCCTCGGCTGCCCAAAGAACCTGGTTGATTCCGAACGCATCCTGAGTCGTCTGCGGGCGGAGGGCTATGAACTCTCCGACACCTATGAGGGGGCAGACCTGGTGGTGGTCAACACCTGTGGTTTCATCGACGCTGCAGTTGAAGAGTCCCTGGACGCCATCGGCGAGGCGCTACAGGAGAATGGCCGGGTGGTGGTCACCGGTTGCCTGGGCAAGGACGAGGAGCGCATCCGCCAGGCCCATCCCCAAGTCCTCTCGGTCACCGGCCCCCATGCCTATGAAGAGGTGATGCAGGCGGTGCATGAGGTGGTCCCCGCTCCCCACGACCCCTTCACCAGCCTGCTGCCGCCGGAGGGGATCAAGCTGACCCCTCGCCACTACGCCTATCTGAAGATCTCCGAGGGGTGTAACCATAGCTGCAGCTTCTGCATCATCCCCGATCTGAGAGGGCCCCTGGTCAGCCGGCCAATCGGCGAGGTGATGCAGGAGGCGGAACGACTGGTGGAGTCCGGCGTAAGGGAGCTGCTGGTGGTCTCCCAGGATACCAGCGCTTATGGTGTCGACCTCAAATACCGCCCCGATTTCTGGCAGGGACGGCCCCTGCAGACCCGCATCCAGACCCTGGCCAAGGCCCTGGGGGAGCTGCCGGCGTGGATCCGACTCCACTATGTCTACCCCTATCCCCACGTGGACGATTTGATCCCGCTGATGGCGGATGAGCAGGTGCTGCCCTACCTCGACATGCCGCTACAGCATGAGATCGGAAG
>JBNKMQ010000095.1:0-4934 GCA_050293225.1 Sedimenticolaceae bacterium | reverse complement strand
CACCCAGACATGTGACGCCGCCGGATCCCAAGAAAGAGGCAGAGGCCTACCAGAGTGCCTTCAACCTGCTCAAACAGGGCCGCTATCCCGAGTCGATCAAGGCGTTCAGCCAGTTCCTGGAGAACTTCCCCGGCGGCTCCTTTGAGGACAATGCCCAGTACTGGCTGGCGGAAGCGAGTTATGTGAATCGGGATTTCGAAGTGGCGCTGGGTGACTTTCAGAAGGTCCTCTCCAACCATCCCCAGAGCGCCAAGGTGCCCGGCGCCATGCTCAAGATGGGTTATATCCACTATGAGCTGAAGCAGTGGGGTGAGGCGAGAGAAGTGCTGCAGTCCTTGCAGCAGCAGTACTCCGGTAGTACCGAAGCCCGGTTGGCAGAGAAGCGGCTGCAGCGGATGACCAAAGAGGGTCACTAGCCAGAGTTCTTGCATGACCCAATTGCGTATTACGGAGATCTTCCACTCACTGCAGGGGGAGGGCCGTTCTGTCGGCACCCCTACGGTTTTCGTGCGCCTGACCGGTTGTCCTCTGCGTTGTCGCTATTGCGATACCGCCTACGCTTTCAGTGGCGGCGAGATTCTCTCCCTAGACGCCATTTTGCAGCAGGTCTCGGAGTATGCCGTCAGCCACGTCTGTGTGACCGGCGGTGAGCCCCTGGCGCAGAAAGGTGTTTCAACGCTGCTGAATGCCTTGTGCGAGTCTGGCTTTGAGGTTTCTCTGGAGACCAGTGGTGCGCTGGATATTTCGTCGGTAGACTCCCGGGTCTCCCGGGTGATGGATATCAAGACGCCGGGATCAGGCGAGATGGAACGCAATCTCCTCAGCAATCTCGACTGCCTGACTCCTCACGATCAAGTTAAGTTCGTCATCACCGATGAGGAGGATTACACCTGGAGCCGTGCCATGCTCAGCGAGTATAAACTGAATGAGCGCTGCGAAGTTCTCTTCTCACCGGTTCACGACAAGCTGGATGCCAGTGAGCTGGCGAACTGGGTGATCAGGGACAGGCTGCCGGTCCGCTTCCAACTGCAGCTACACAAACTCCTTTGGGGCAACGAGCCGGGCAGATGAGCGAAAAACACGCAGTGGTACTTCTCTCCGGCGGACTCGACTCCGCTACCGCCCTGGCCATCGCCCGGGACCAGGGATATCGATGTCATGCCCTGAGTATCTCCTACGGCCAGCGTCATGCGGCGGAATTGGCGGCGGCAGAGCGGGTGGTAAAGGTCCTGGGAGCGGAACAGCACAAGGTAATCCACATCGAGCTGGATGCTTTTGGTGGGTCGGCCCTGACCGATAGAGAGATCGATGTGCCCGAGTCGATGCAGTCGGGTATCCCGGTGACCTATGTGCCGGCCCGTAATACCGTCTTTCTCTCCCTCGCCCTGGGTTGGGCGGAGGTTTTGCATGCCCAGGATATCTTCATCGGTGTGAATGCGGTGGACTATTCGGGCTATCCCGATTGCCGACCTCAGTTCATTGAGGCGTTTGAGGGACTGGCCAAGCTGGCGACCAAGGCCGGTGTGGAGGGTAAGCCCTTTAAGATCCACACACCTTTGATTGATCTGACCAAGGCGGAGATCATCCAGCAGGGGAGTGCGCTGGGCCTCGACTATAGCCTTACCGTCTCCTGCTACCAGGCGGATGAGTCGGGACTGGCCTGTGGGGTCTGCGACTCCTGCCGGTTGCGCGCCAAGGGGTTCGCCGATGCGGGCATCACCGATCCGACCCGCTATCTGACTTAACTGCAAACCGCTGGCATTGGTGCCAGCAGTTGCAGTTGATCAGTGGTAGAGCAGCTCTGCCCAGCGGTCTTCGCTGACCATCTTTTGTTTCAGCGCCTTCCAAGCCTCATCTGAACCCAGAGCATCCGCCATCACCTCAGCGAATACCGCAGCAGCCTTCTCCTGTCCCGCCAGGAAGAGATGGGTTTTCGGATCCTGTAGCAGGCGCAGACACTCATCGGTGTTAGCAGCAAGGCTCTCCTGCAGATCGTCTGCGGCATCCCTCAGGGGTTTGTCGATGAGGGCGCTGAAGGCCTTGAAGCTGACATCGTTATAGTAGTGAGCGAGATCGTCATTTTTGTTGTTGATATAGAGCAGATTCATGCCGCCCTGATCCCCATAGAAGAGTCTCACGTCTCCCTTCCAGCCGCCGTGCTGATCATAGATCTGCTGGGTGAAGGCGCGGAAAGGGGCGACTCCGGTGCCGGTGCCGACCATCAACAGGTTACAGGTATCGTCGCTGGGTACCTTGAACGGACTGCGATAGGGACCGGTGATCTGGATCTTGTCTCCCGGCTTGGCGTCGCAGAGGAAGTTGGAGGCGATACCGGGATAGCGCTCGCCGGAGACCTCATCGTTGTAGAAGCAGCGCTTGACCAGGATCTCAAGCTCCGCGGCCTGGGCGTTGCCCTGTTGAACCGGATTGGCGATGGAGTAGCGGCGATGGTGAAATTCGTTGCCGAACTCGTGGGGACCGGGGATCAAGACACCGATGCTCTGGCCGGCGGCATAGCGGAAGGCCGGGTCGTCGATCTCCAACACCAGTTGGCGAACCTCGTCGGTCGTGTCTGGGGTGATACGGGTGGTTGATTTGACGATAGCGTTGCAGGTGTTGTCTAGGTTGATCTCTTCTACTGTGTCAGCCATGGGATCTCTCTATGTTGTATGTGCAGGGCACTTTTACAGGACGGTCAGTTTGCCTGTTGCAATGCAGCATTATAGTTTCATTGCAGTGTCTATATCCAGTGTGGAAATTCCTCGGGTTAAGGCCGAAGTTTTCTGTGGACAAGTCGAAAAAAAGTGGCAAACTTCGGCGCATGAATCATTCCCTCTCATTCCTCTCCCTAGCCAATGCGCCGACTGAATCTGCCGATGTGCTGATTCTGCCGGTTCCCTACGAGCAGACAGTGACCTACAAAGGGGGGACCGGCCAGGGACCTGCGGCGATCTTAGCCGCCAGCGATCAGTTGGAGTTCTACGAGGAGGATGCGGGCTGGTGTCCCACCGAGTATCTCAAGCTTGCAGTCTTGCCTGCGGTGTCGGTGGATTTTGCGCGCGAAGAGGCCTTCCACGAACATCTCTACACTCATGTAAAAAAACTGCCCGGAGATAATCTGCTTATTGCCTTGGGCGGGGAGCACGCGATCACCCCGGAGATGGTCTTTGCCCGCATGCCGAAAGGTGGCACGGTGGTGCAGATTGATGCCCATGCGGATCTGCGTCCCAGCTACCAGGGCTCGATCTACAATCACGCCTGTCCCATGCATCGCCTTCGAGAGCGGGGTTACGCGCTGATTCAGATCGGCATCCGCTCCCTGCACGCGAATGAGGCGAAACAGATCGAGCGGGATGAGGAGATCACCACCTATTTCGATCGTCCCCTGCAGCAGGCTTCAACCCGGGAGCAGATGTTGCAGCAACTTGCCGCGCTGAGTGGCCCGGTTTGGTTGACCATCGACATGGACGGCTTCGACCCGGCGCTGGTTTCAGGTGTCGGTACGCCACAGCCCGGTGGACTCAGTTGGTACCAGGGGGTTGAGATTATTGAAACCCTGATGGGTAATCAGCAGGCGGATATCCGTGGTGTGGATATCCTTGAACTGGTGCCGGAAGCGAGCCGGGTGAGCGACATGATGGGGGCGAAACTGGTTCAGAAGTGTCTCTCATTCTGGGGCAAGGCCCGAGGTTTCCACAAAGGCCCGCCCGAGGGTTCTCAAGTTGGAGTTGAGGATGAGTGAGATCGATTGGAGTGCCAAGCAGTCGGCGGAGCTCTATCAGGTGGATAGCTGGGGCAGCGGCTACTTTACGGTCAACGACCAGGGGCATGTGGTTGCCCTGACAGACGGTCAGCAGTGTATCGACCTGAAACAGCTATGTGATGAGCTGGCGGAGCGCGACCTGCGACCTCCGCTACTATTGCGCTTCTCCGATATGTTGAAGCGTCGCATGGAACAGATTCAATCGCGCTTCAAAATTGCTAGGGAGGAGGCGGAATATAGCGGGCGTTACTACGGCGTTTATCCGATCAAGGTGAACCAACAGCGCCAGATCGTGGAAGAGATCGTCGAATTTGGTACCGCTCTGAACTGGGGGCTGGAGGCAGGTTCCAAACCTGAGCTCCACGCCACCCTGGCGATGCTTGAGGATGTCGAAGGACTGATCGTGTGCAACGGTTACAAGGATCAGGAGTTCATCGACCTCGCCATGATGGGTCTGAAGATGGGCAAGCAGGTCTTTGTGGTCGTGGAGATGCCGAACGAGTTGGATCTGATACTGGATGCGGCAGAACGTTTCGGTGTTGAACCTCTAATCGGTCTGCGCTGTCGTCTGTCGGCGACCAGCAAGGGCATCTGGGATGACTCCGGCGGCGACAACTCCAAATTCGGACTCTCTGCCAGCGAGCAGTTGGAGGCGATCAACAAACTCGAGCAGGCGGGTAAGCTCGACTGTCTTCGATTGCTGCACTTCCATATCGGTAGCCAGGTGCCGCAGATCCGCCGAATCAAGGAGGCGATGCAGGAGGCAGCGCGCTATTTCGTTCAGGCGAGACTGCTTGGTGCTCCCATTGAGTTCATGGATGTGGGTGGCGGTCTGGGGGTCAACTACGATGGCAGCATTGCGGGCAGTAGTGCGTCCGTCGACTACTCCCTGCAGGAGTATGCCAACGAGATCGTCTGGACCATGAAGCGGATCTGTGATGAGGAAGAGTTACCTTATCCCAATATCATCTCGGAGTCGGGCCGCGCCCTGGTGGCCCACCACGCGGTTTTGATCGTCGATGTGCTGGGGGTCACCCGCAGGACCAACGGGGGAGAGCCCGAGGCGCCTGATCCGGAGAGCCCGCTGCAACTACGCCAGCTCTGGGAGATTCTGACTGAATTTGACAACATCTCCCCACGTGAGGCCCTGCACGACGTGATCGCCTACCGG
>JBNKMQ010000094.1:0-18586 GCA_050293225.1 Sedimenticolaceae bacterium | reverse complement strand
CTAAAGTCGCCTTTAGGGGTTCGGATTACCGTATGGGCTCCACCAAAGAAGAGGTTCTTCTCCTGCCATCTCTGTTGTTTGGGAAATTCGTCCTCGATGGCGTCGGCAGATTCTGTCGGAATCCCCGCTTCAAGACTTAACAGATCATCCTCAAAGTGGATACGGGGGTGAGAGACCGCCTCTTCCGGTGACATGGAGAAGTCGAGAAGATTTGAGATCACCTGCAGCAGGGCGCTACGAATACG
This sequence comes from Sedimenticolaceae bacterium, assembly GCA_050293225.1. Lineage (GTDB taxonomy): Bacteria > Pseudomonadota > Gammaproteobacteria > Chromatiales > Chromatiaceae > Thiodiazotropha. The sequence continues at coordinate 18,341 of JBNKMQ010000094.1, read as the reverse complement.
ATTGGAACCTCCCGATCCGGTAACAATGGCGTCGCCGGATTTTGTCAGCAACAGGCTGGGAGCCATCATGGAAGAGAGTCTCCGGTCTTCTTGCCAACGGTGAAAGCCGCCGGGATTGAGATCCTCTTCTCCCAGCATGTTATTCATCATTATTCCGGTATGGGGAATCATATAGCCACAGCCTTCTCCATTGGAGAGGGTCATGCTTGCAAGGTTGGCTTCCGCGTCAGCGATGCTGATCTGGGTCGTTCCCCGCTTCGAAATGGTTTGATCCTGCAGGATGCTCTGGTATCTCCTGTGAGTCTCCGGAGAGAGAAGCGTCGCCATTCGGGATTGATCCCCTTTGCGTCCCTCCTGGGTCAGACGCATTACCCGGGAGAGATGTCTGAGATGGGGTTCACTGTTGGGTGTGAAGGTCCCCATCGGTTGAGTCTGCAGTAAGCCCAGGGCAAATGCGATCAGGGTGCCGCCTAAAGAGGGCAGGGGATTGCTGATGAGTTCGGTTTCGCGATAGGTGAATCTGAGCGGGTCGCGTTTGATCAGCTGGTAGTTGTGTAGATCCTCCTGTCTCAGAGCTCCTCCCATTGAGCGGCAGTCTTCGATTAACTGCTGTCCCACCTCTCCGTCGTAGAAGATCGACTCTCCCTCGTGCAACAGGAGATCGAAAAAATCCGCCAGTTGCGGCTGCCGGTGGATCTCTCCCTGTTTTATCAGAGATGTGGGATCAGAGGGTGAAGCATGGGCGGCAAGTGCTGCCGGTGTAGCCAACAGGATGGGAGAAACGATCTCGGAGATAAGGGCCTGAAAGGCGTTTATCTCCACCCCACTGCGGGCCAGATCAATTGCGGGCTGGACGATTTCAGCCAGGGGCATTCGACATCGCTCACGATGAATCTGGAAAAGCCCACGAATGAAACCGGGGGTCGCCATGGCGCCCATGCCGATGTGAAAGGTCTGGGAAGCGGTGCCGAAATTGGCGACAATAGGATGAAAATCGAGCTGACCTTCGGGTAATTTTCGTCTAGGTGTATGGGCAAAAAAGTCGTAGACCATAGGGGCTTTACCGGCCGGCATTGCCGTCAGAAACCCTCCGCCTCCTGGAGATGCGAGCACAGGTTCAGCAACGCAGGCAGTGGTCATAGCAGCTAAGATTGCATCGAAGGCATTGCCACCTTCATGCAGAATTTCACTGGCGATTTCGGCCGTGAAATTGTGACCTGCAGCTATGATTCCCTTTTTATCCTTCATAGTGAGTAGGTTAGGTTGATTTTTGATTGATCTTAATCAGTGTAAAATACTATCCGCCTAATATAGTGTTTTGCCCCCATCTGGGACAGCGTGGCTTATTTTTAGAGACTTTGCGGGTAAGCTGGCTCTGAAATAATCTTTCAGTTTTCCATTCAAGGTGCCGATAAAGAGTAGGTGGCAGTAACTTTTTAGGATCCAAGTTCCTGAGAATAAACGAATTATGGCCGTGCCCAACAGTACAACCGACGACGCATTATTAAAAAACCTGGTGCCTCTGAACACCCTCTCTGATGAGCAGTTGGGGAATCTGCTCAGTCGCGTCGTGGTGGAAAAAATCAAGAAAGGGCAGTATCTCTTTCGTGAGGGCGATACCGACCACCAGAATATCTACCTGCTCTCAGGCACAATCGCACTCCTCTCTGGCCAGAAAGAGATGGATCTTGTCAGTAGCGGCACTCAGACCGCCCGCTTCGCCCTGGCCCACCAGCTGCCGAGAAAACACTCAGCCAAGGCGAAGACAGCAGTCACTTACGTGCGTATTGATAGCCGTATGTTGAGTGACATGCTGGCGCGCAGCCATAGTGCCAGCTACGAGGTCAACGACCTGGAAAAGCCCTCCGGCGGCGACTGGATGAGCCTGCTGCTACAGTCCCCGGTATTTCAACAGATTCCCCCGGCTAACCTGCAGCGGGTCATGATGCGGATGGAGGAGGTCTCTGTATCCGAAGGTGATGTCATCATCAATCAAGGTGACGAAGGTGATTACTTCTACCTGATCAGCCAAGGTGAGGTTAGCGTTACCCGCTCCCCGGAAGCCGGCCATGCCCCAGTGGAGTTGGCCAAGCTGGGGGTCGGTAAGGGTTTTGGTGAAGAGGCGCTGATCTCTGATAAGCCCAGGGGTAGTACGGTTACCATGACCAGCGACGGCCTCCTGGTGCGTTTGAGTAAAAGGGACTTTATCGATCTGGTCAAGCAGCCCCTCTCCCATACCGTCACCTTTGAAGAGGCGAATGCAGGGGTCGAGGATGGCGCTCTGTTTCTTGATGTCAGGACGCCCGAAGAGTATGAAGATGGTCACCTGCCCGGTGCTATCAACCTGCCTTTCTTCTCTCTGCGTTTTCAGGCCTCCAGCCTGACCATGGACCGACCCTACATGGTCTATGGCGCCGAGGTGGGGCAGGCTGCTACCGCAGCCTATCTGCTGACAGAGCGGGGGGCGGAAGTTTTTGTGCTGGATGCGGGTTGGGCAGAACTTTGCGAACAGATAGGGCTGGAGCAGGATGATGCCGAGGCGCAGACCAGCAATGTTATCGATTTCAATCGTGACGGTGAGGATTCCGTCGCCCAGAGAGAGGCCCAGGACGGCGAAATCGCATCCCTGAAAAAACAGCTCACTGAGAATAATCTCAAGTTCGAAGATGAGCTGAAGCAGAGAATGACCGAGATCAAACTGCTGAAACAGGCTCTGGCTGTGGCCAAAGAGCGTGAAGCGCAGTTGGCGGAAGTTGATCAAGAGGGGTTACAGAAACAGATTGAGAGTCTTAAGGATGAACTGAACACAGCGGAGGAGGCGGCGGCAGTCGCAGCCGATCTTCGTGCTGAAGTGGATCGCCTCAAGGCCTTGGAGAGAAAGCTCGCTGCCACCCAGGAAGAGCTTGAGCACACCCGTGAGCTGAGTGACGGTTTCCGTCAAAACGGTATAGACCTGCAAGATCAGATAAAGGCGTTACAGGAGCGCCAGGAGACTCAGCAGGGTCGCTTGAAAGAGGAGATCACCGGGCTCCAGCTTGAACATGAGAGCAGTAAGGAAGAGATCGAGGCCCTTCAGCTCGAGATCACGCAGAAGCAGGAATCTATCGATGGCCTCAAGGCAGAGATTGAATCCCTGCAGGAGTCTAACGAGGCGTTCCGCAAACAGTCGGCAGATGATCTGACGAAGCTTTCCGGTGAGAAGTTCGATCTGGAGTGCTCGCTACAGAAGCTGGAAGAGGAGAAGCTGGCCTCCCAGCAAGAGGAGAGCGAGCAGATTCGTTCTCTCAAACAGGCGATGGAGCAGCAGGCGGAAGCGCAAAAGAGCGCTGAATCCGCCTACCAGCAGCAGAAGGATGAACTCCAGTCTGCGCTGGATGAGGCTGAAAAACGCTTTGAGCTGTTAAAAGACGAGACGGGTAGCGAGGTCGAACAGCTGCAGGAGACCATTGCCAGGCTCGAGAACTCTTTAGAAGAATCCCGGCAGAGAGAGGAGCAGACCCAATCAGATCTGCAGGCACAACTCTCGGAGCTGCAGACCTCACTGGATAACGCAAATTCTGCCGCCGAAGAAGCCAAACAGGCATCCGAGTCTGAGTTGGCCGGTCTGAGGCAACAGATAGAATCCCTTCAGACTCAGATTGAATCCCAGGAGGGTGCCCAGCAAGAGATGCAGCAGGAGAAGGCACTCCTTGAGGAGCGTCTGCAGGAGAGTACATCGCGCGCGACAGAACTCAGCAATGAGGTCGAGTCCCTGCAAGAGCGTCGTGTCAGCCTGGAGAATGAGCTGGAGGCGATAGAGCGTGCCGGCACTGATGCCGAAGTCCAGCACAACAACGCCATGACCTCCCTGCAGGAAGATCTCGAATCGGCAAGAGAGAAGATGGAATCCCTGCGCCAGGAACGGGGTGCTTTGGAAGAGTCACTGCAGCAGGCTCAGGCAGCGGCGGAAAAGGCCGAGAAGCGGGAGCAGGAACTCACAGCCGAACTAATGATGGCGCGAGAGCAAGCCCATGACGCCCAGTCACTGACAGATTCCGCTGTCCAGGAGATCAATGAGAAACTGCAGAGCGCTGGAGCTGAACTCATTCTTCAGCAGGAGAAGCGGGCAGAGATTGAGGCCTTGCTTGAGCAGGAGCACCAGACCGCAGCATTCCTGCAGCGCTCTTTAAAGACAGCGGAAGAGGCGGCAGCTTCGGTATCCGCCGAACTGGAGACTGCGGAAAGTGCCAGAGCAGAGCTGGAATCACGCCTCTCCGAACTGGACGATGTTAAACAGGCTAAGGCGGAGCTTGAGTCTCAGCTGGCCGAACAGCGGCAGGCAGCGGAAACTGCACAACAGAATTATCAGCAATCTCAGGCTGAACTTGAGTCCAAACTGAACGAGGTTTCACACCGCTTTGATGAAGCCGAGCAGAAACTGGCAGCGTCAGAGCAGTTTCAGAACGAGCAGGAAAGCCGTATAGCTGAGATGCAGAAGGCGCTGGATGAAGCCAAGGATGAGTCTAAGCAGTTGAGTGAACAGCTCCAGCAGGAGATTCAGTCCGCTCAGGATGCCTGGACCCAGGCCTCCGAGTCGGACGCAAATCTGGAGAGCACCAAACAGGAGCTGGTCTCTCTGAAGTCAGACTTGGGTCAAGAGATAGATAATCTGCGGGCGCAGCTCGAGCTTCAGAGCGAGAACCAGGGTGCGGCGCTGAATGAGCGAACTAAAGAGCTGGATAAACTGCAGCAGATGTTGCAGGAGAGTCGTGCAAAAGCTGAGCAGGCCGAGGCGGCAAGAGAGGCACTGAGCGAAGAGAAGACCCAACTCCAAGCTGGCAAGGCCGAGCTGGAGAAGCAGCTCGAGTCCTTAGCCTCCAGCCAACATGAAAATGAAGCGGAGCTCAGTGGCAAGTTAGCCGAGAGCAAGCAACAGATCGAGACCTTGAAGGCTGAGCTCGAGAGCGCAAAATCCGACAGTGCCAATCAGGTTGATGCCAGCGAGCTCGAAAGTACGGAGAAGGCCTTGGCCATGGCGCAGGAGCAGGTTGCCGCCATGAAGAAAGAGATCGCCGGTTTACGCGAAGTGCAGCTGGAGATGGAGAGTCAGCTGACCGACGATGCCGATGCTGAAATGAGTGAGCTGCGTACCGCCCTCGAGGAAGAGAAGGCGAAGCGGCAGAAGATTGAGAAGGCGGCCCAGCAGGCGGATGTGTTACGCAGAGAGCGGGCGGTGCAGGAGACAGCCATCGAGATGCTCGGTGAAGATATGGATGCCCTGGCCAAAGAGAAGGAAGAGCTGGCACGCAAGAACAAGGAGCTGGCGGCAGAGCGAGAGAGGCTTAACAGCCAACTGCAAGAGATACGCGGTCAGTACACCGATCTGGTGAATGAGAATGATCAGCTCCACTCCGAGATGAGCGGCTTTCGCGATCAGGCATCGGATTCGTATCTCGCAGATGACCTGCTGGTGCAGATGGAAGAGCTGCGGATCAAAGCAGACAACTATGAGCTGGAGCGGGATGAGGCCAAATCTGAAGCCAAGCGCATGCGGCGGGAAGTTGGCGAGTTGCGCAGCGTGATTGAGACCTATGTGGAGCAGATCAAGGATGTACAGTCCTTCGGTGGTGATGAACAGATCAACGCCTTGAGGACCGAGCTCGATATGGTACGCCGCCAGGCGCATGAGGATCTCGAGCAGATGCGATTCCAGTTGGAAGAGGCTAAATCCAGAATGAGTGATCTGGATAGTCGGGATGTCAACGATGTTGCCGATCAGCAGGCCTTCCGACAGGAGATGGTATCTCTGCAGCAGGCGCTCTCCGAGAAGGATCATCTGTTGCGGCTCTCACAAAACCAGTGTCGCTCTCTGGAAGATTCGGTTGAGGATCGCGATAAAGAGGTCGATCAGCTCAAACGTAAACTGGAACTGCTGCTACGCAAGACCGGTGGTATGGATGACGCCTCTTCGCAATCTCGCGCCAGGCGGTCATCCCGTCGTTCCGGGGAGGATGATCTCGGTGGTGACAGCGATCCGAGCAAGTCTGGGCTGGGACGTCTGTTCCGCAAAAAATAGGCCTTTCCCACAGAGGGGTTCTCACTGATGCGGATACTCGGTGTGGGTGTCGCAACCCTGGATATTGTCGATACCCTGGACGCCTACCCCCGAGAAGATGCCGAGGTCCGTGCCGAATCCCGCAGGTGGAGCCGGGGAGGAAACGCCGCCAATACCCTGGTCGTTCTGAGCCAGCTTGGCCACGACTGTAGTTGGGCGGGAAGCCTGTCTGATGATCCCTCTTCAGATATTATCCGAGACGACTTTTCTTCCAATCGTGTGGATATTTCGTCGGCCAGGACCTATTCGGGTGGCTCGACGCCTGCCTCCTATATCCTTCTCAGCGGAGAGAGCGCCTCCCGCACCATCATTCACTACCGGGATCTGCCGGAGTTCGATTTCAATAGCTTTTCTCAAATCGATTTGACAGGCTATGACTGGATCCACTTCGAGGGCCGGGATCCATCCGGCTGTCGAGCGATGATGGCGTTCGCTCGTCGGCATGGGGAGGCAAGGATCTCCCTGGAGGTGGAGAAGCCGAGAGAGGGAATAGAGGCTCTGTTCGGATTGGCTGATGTGATCGTCTTCTCCCGCGTCTATGCTGAAGCACAAGGTTTTAGCAATGCTGAGTCTCTGTTCGACTCGGTAAGGAAGGCGCATCCCTCGCCGCTGCTTTTTGCTGCCTGGGGTGAGGTTGGGGGTTGGTGTCAGGCAGCGGAGGGCGAAGTCAGCTTTCAGCCAGCCTACAAGCCGGCCCAGGTGCGCGATACCCTCGGAGCAGGGGATGTCTTCAACGCCGGCGTGATTCACTCATTGACGCAAGCTGACTCAGCCGAAGCGGCACTGGCGCTGGCAACAAAACTGGCGGGCCGAAAATGTGGCCAGATCGGTTTTGAGGGATTGGTTACCGACGATGGCTGAGTGGCACTTGGTTGAACTCCCCTTCGCGCTCGATGATCCGGGAACCTGTGGCCTGTCGCTATCTCTACCCGAAGGTCCTGTGGATGTGATTCTGCTGCAGTGGCGAGGGGATCTACGGGCCTATCGCAACCGATGTCCCCACACTGGCATCAATCTGGAGTGGCAGCCCCACCGATTTCTCGATCTCTCCCGGCAATATTTACAGTGCGCTACCCATGGTGCGCTCTTTCGCCTGCAAGATGGTTTTTGCGTGCGAGGTCCCTGTGCAGGTCAGCAGCTGATTCAGATACCGCTTCGCACAGATGAGAGAGGGGTCTGGCTGCAGATGTAAACAGCCGGGCACATGGCCCGGCTGTGGAGAGGTCCGGATCGCTATTCCGATCAGCTCATTTCATCGACAAAGGCGTTTAGGTCCGCCATGGCCAGCTGGGGTGGAAAGGGCGACTCCGGACGGGAATCGTTCACGACGGGCATCAGTTGCAGTGCAGGTAGCTCGTAGGCATAAGGCAGCTGCTCGGTCGGGTCGGTAGTGTTTTCGGATTTAACTACCTGGCCTGAACTCATATCGTAGACTGTCTTCATGACGCACCTCCTGCAAAGCATCTGTGTGTGTCGCTGTTGATTTATTTAGCGGCCTGGCGACGTCGAACTTTAATCCCGACGGGGCATCGGGCTTTATGGAGATACGCCAAAACTACCTGTCTGGTTTTCAATATGGGGGGTGCAGGCGGGTTATTCAACCCGAAAACTGTAAGGCAATTAGGAAGATGGGAATCCGATTCAGACGTTAATCCTCTTCATCAATCTGATCCAGGGGATTGATGTGGGTATCGCCGGCGGGACGATCCAGGTCAACGCCATAATCATCCCGGGTGAGGTCGTAGGAGCCGGACCAGTCCTCCGGCGGCGCGATGGGTTTGGCCTCAAGCTCCTGCCAGTCTTCCATCTCATACTCTTCCACCGTGCCATCATAGAATTGCACTTCGATGACGCCCTCTTCGTGGTCGAAGGCTACGATCTCCAGGCTCTCCCCATCAATGGTTTTAAACCATTCGCCAACACGGATTTTGGGTGCATTCATAGTTGCTTCTTCTCCCGGCACTGGAGTCTGGGACTCACTGAAATATGGCATCCAAACAGAAGATACAAGTACATTGTTGACCTAGCCCAGGCAGCCTGTCAATCGAACAATCAAGGACTCGGATTGGGTTGTTGTTGGTGTATCTCCTGAATGCCTTTTATGACTTCAGGAGTGAGTGTTATCTCAATACTCTCCAGGTTCTGTTGCAGCTGTTCAAGAGTGGTTGCGCCGATGATGTTGCTGGTGACGAAGGGGCGACTCGTGACCCATGCCAGGGCCATCTGTGCAGGCTCCAGGTCGTGCTGCTTGGCTAACTCAACATATTTTTGTGTTGCCCATTCGGCCTGTGGATTTGTATATCGGGTAAATCTATCGAACAGGGTCAACCTCGCCTCTGCCGGGCTGGCCTGGTTGAGATATTTACCTGAGAGCACGCCAAAGGCCATGGGGGAGTAGGCGAGCAGACCGCAGGACTCCCGGTGGGCGACCTCCGACAGCCCGATCTCAAAACTACGGTTGAGCAGGTTGTAGGGGTTCTGGATGCTCACAGGGCGGGGCAGGCCCATCTCTTCCGCCAGTTGAAGATATTTCATCAATCCCCAAGGGGTTTCGTTGGAGACGCCGATGTGGCGTATCTTGCCACTATCGATCAAATCCAATAGAACCTCCAGGGTCTCCTGAATGGGGACGCTACTCTCATGTTTGGGGTGGGTATAACCGAGCTGGCCGAAGAAGTTGGTCTCTCTGTCGGGCCAGTGCAGCTGATAGATGTCAATGTAATCGGTCTGCAGACGCTGCAGACTGCTCTCCACTGCCGCCTCGATATTGCGTCTGTCCAGTCGGATGTTGCCGTCCCGCATGTAGGAGAGCCACTCCGCCGGACCGGCCACCTTGCTGGCGATGATAAGGTCGTCGCGCCGGCCTCTTTTGGCCAGCCAGGTGCCGATGTAGCGTTCTGTAAGGCCTTGGGTTTTTGCCTTGGGTGGAACCGGATACATCTCGGCTGTGTCGATAAAGTTAATGCCGGCCGCAACCGCATGATCGAGTTGCTGATGGGCTTCAGATTCGCTGTTTTGCTCGCCGAAGGTCATGGTGCCGAGGCAGAGGGCGCTGACTTCCAGGCCGGTAAGTCCTAAGGGGCGGTAGTGCATAGCATCCTTCAATATAGGGTCGGGTGGGTAAGTTTAGCCCAAACAGGATAGCTGAATCGATCGATAACCACAGGACAGAAAAGTATGGAAATTGACGGCAATCTCTTTTCAGGCGTCGTACTCTGGTGGCTTTCCGGACTCTTTGCCGTGGTGATGGCCATTGCTCTCTGGCTTGCCCCCTGGCGTCGCCTGACCGACAGCCGTCAGCTACATGTATTTCTGGGTGCTATCGTGGCACTGATCGCTTTATGGCACATGCGTGGGCAGGTGCAGCCCGGTCTGACCTTTCATCTGCTGGGGGTCACCGTACTCACCCTGATGTTCGGCTGGTCGATGGCGATTATCGCCGCCAGCCTCGCCTTGGTCGCTGTCTGCCTCAATGCGGGCTACGGATGGCATGGCTACTTGGTCAGCTTCCTCACCATTGTGGTGGTACCGATCACTCTGTCGCAGCTCGCACTTATTCTGATCCGTACTTGGTTGCCGAAACACTTCTTTGTGTACGTCCTGGGCAATGGTTTCATGACAGCCTGGGCCGTGGGTTACATCAGTGGCTATCTCGCCATGCAGCTACTGGTGATGAGCGGCGCTTATACCATGGCTGAACTCGGCGTCACCATCATGCCCTTCTTCCCCTTGATGTTCTTCCCTGAGGCTTTGGTGAATGGCTGGATCATAACCATGATGGTGGTCTTCTGTCCGGCCTGGGTGCATAGCTTCAGTGATGAGCAATATATCCACGGCAAATGATATCTGGCTGCCTTCTGACGGCGACACCTGTTAATCTATCCCTCTTCTCAATCGACATAGTGGAGTGAACCATTGAGCTGGTGGGGTAAACTGGTAGGCGGTGCTTTCGGTTACATGCTGGGGGGGCCTCTGGGGGCAGTCTTGGGCGCAGCCCTGGGACACAAATTCGATAAAGGCCTGAATGGTCTGCCGGATAGTCAGCCGGGCTGGGTTCCGGGGGATCAGGAGCGGGTCCAGACCGCCTTTTTCACCGCCACCTTCTCCGTCATGGGGCATCTGGCCAAGGCCGACGGCCGAGTTTCGCAGGACGAGATCCGGCTTGCGGAGGCGGTGATGTCGCAGATGTCGCTCTCCCACGAGATGCGGCAGACCGCCATCCGATTATTCAACGAGGGCAAATCCAGCGATTTTCCCCTTGAGGATGTCATTGAGCAATTTCGCCGCGAGTGTCATCGTCGTCAGACCCTGATCCAGATGTTCATGGAGATTCAGATCCAGGCTGCCTTTGCCGACGGGCGCATGGACAAGCAGGAGGAGGCCCTGCTGCTGCGGATCTGCCGCATGCTGAATATCTCCGAGTTCACCTTCCGCCTGCTGGTTCAGCGAGTGAGCGCCGAGGCCCACTACAGCGGTGGGGGTGCGGGCGGTGCTGCACAACCCCAACGCGTCTCCCTGGATGACGCCTACGCCATTCTCAACGTCTCTCCAGACGCCTCGGACAAAGAGGTGAAGCGGGCCTACCGCCGGCTGATCAGCCAGCACCATCCCGACAAGCTGGTCTCCAAGGGATTACCGGAGGAGATGATGAAGATGGCGGCGCAGAAGACCGATGAGATTAAAAAGGCCTACGAACGGATCAAAGAGGCCAGGTCTCTCTGACTTGTTTGATGCAGATCAGCCCCAGCGCTTGCGTTGCCTCTGGCCTAACAGTATGTTTCTTCAATTAGGGCCTGTTAACACTAATCCAATGTGCCCTGTTGAGCCTGAAAAAGCGCCAATCAAGGCGCACCCCAAGGGCACTTCCTGCGGGCGCGAGGAACGTAGTTTGGTTGTTCCAAATGAGTGACGAGCAACGCCGAGTGGCGCTTTTTCAGGCGCAACCCGAAGGGCTGGGGCTGTTTTTGCACCCAGCGGCGTTATCATTCGCTCATGTAGCCGGGCTACACTACGCTCATTCTGCCTTGCTGGGCATAAAAACAGCCCCAGCAGGGCATATTGGATTAGTGTTAACAGGCCCTAATTGCATAATCGCCTTGCCTGCGGAGGGCAGATATGACCGATTCGATGGATCCCATCCTGCTCAACTTCATCTATGTCATCTTTGGTGGCGCGCTGACCATTTTCTTCATGTGGTTCGGCTGCAAGGTCTTCAGCCATATCGTCAACTTCAGCATTCCGGATGAGTTGCAGAAGGGGAATATCGCCGTCGGCATCATGATCATGGGTATCTTCGTCGGCATAGGCATTGCCCTGGGGCTGGTGATCGGGCTTGGCCTGAACTGACAGGCAGAAGCGCGATGTTGACCCTGCGCTGGTTTCTCCTTCTGGTCCTCCTGCCCGGGATGGCCTTTGCCGGCATGGTTCACTATGTGGGGGATAGCTACTGGAGCGACAGCTACGACGGCTATTTTCGCAAATACACCAAACACTACTTCGGTCCCCATGTCGACTGGCGCTGGTTCAAGGCCCAGGGCATTGCCGAATCTGGTTTAAGCCCAAAGGCCTCCAGTCCGGCCGGCGCCAAGGGGATCATGCAGATCCTGCCCGCCACCTATGAGGAGATCCGCTCGAAGAATCCCCACTTCTCCCATATCGAAGAGCCGCGATGGAATATCGCTGCCGGTATCTATTACGATCGTATGCTCTACCGAAAATGGAAGAAGGGGCTCCCTACCGAGGAGCGCCTGACCTTCGCCATGGCGAGCTATAACGCCGGTTACCGCAATGTCCTGCGGGCATTCAGGCGGGCGCAGAAGGCAGGGGAGGTGAAGCGCTGGGATCAGGTGGCCAAGCATGCGCCGGGGGAGACCCGCCACTATGTCAGGCGTATCCGTCGTTTGATGGGCCAGGAGTAGGCAAACTCCCGACTAGTTTTTCATCTCCATTCCCTGAGCAATCCGTTTCAGCCAGGCGTCGATACGGCGCTGCAGGCTGGGTTCCAGGCCGCTGAAGTAGTGATCTGCACCGATCACTCTATCCTGTCTGTAGTTCCCTTTAGGGTTTTTCTTGCCTGCACTGAGGCGTCTCTCCGCACTTTCGATGACATCGGGTCGATCCTGGCTGCCATAGATATCGAGCATCGGTCCGGTAAGACCCTGCATGGCCTTGGTGAATTTTTCGGCCGATCTCTCATCCAGGGGGAGGCCAATGGTCACCAGGGCGCGAACCTCGGGTGATGGCTGCGTCGAGAGATAGTCGAGGGCGGCCTGGGCGCCCAAGCCATGTCCAATCAGGACCAGATTGCTGTTACCTCGGCCTTTGAAGTGATCCACTGCTGCCTGGATGCGGGAGCGGGTCTCCTGCCAGAAGCTCTCTGCGATCGCACGATCCGGATCGGTCTGCACCGGCATCTGCAGGGAGAGGAGATCCCAGCCCCGCTTGGGGAGGTATCTTCTCAGCGGGCCGATGATGGCATGCCAGTCGGCGTGGGTCCCTGCGTCGTGCATCAGGATCACACCGCCGATCCGCTCGGCGAGCACGGCCGGGCTCGAGAGTGAGAGAAACTGTCCACTGTCGGCCTTGAGCCAGAGCGCTTCCCCCTGCAGGGCGGGGGTATCGAGCTGGCGGGAGATTCTCAGCTCTTCGGTCAAATTGATGGCGTAGACCTTACCAGAGAGCAGTATCAGGCAGCAGAAGAGCCAGCTCAGAGGGCTCGAGAGGCGGTTATTTCGGTCCATTTTGTCGGCTCCAACCCCAAGGATTTCAGAAACCCAGAGTACACTACAGAGCGTGTGGCTGAAAAATCCCGCGCTTTGGGGTACAGTGGCGGCCCATTTTTATAATATGAGACGCGGAATCCCCTTCCCGTCGAGCCTGCAAAGAGAAAAGAACCAGGCAGAAACAGTAGGAGAAAACAACATGGCTCGTCAATCCGATAAGATCGCTCCCTCCATCCTCTCGGCGGATTTCGCCAAGCTGGGTGAAGAGGTGGACAATGTCCTTGCCTCTGGCGCCGAGATCGTCCATTTCGATGTCATGGACAACCACTATGTGCCCAACCTGACCATCGGTCCCCTGGTCTGTGATGCCCTGCGCAAGCATGGTGTTACCGCCGATATCGACGTGCACATGATGGTCAAGCCGGTGGATCGCATCATCCCCGATTTCGCCAAGGCGGGTGCTACCTACATCACCTTCCACCCGGAGGCCTCCGAGCATATCGACCGCAGCCTGCAGCTGATCCGTAACGAGGGTTGTAAGTCGGGTCTGGTGTTCAACCCGGCGACCCCGCTCTCTCATCTCGACTATGTCCTGGATAAGGTTGACATGATCCTGCTGATGTCGGTCAACCCCGGTTTCGGCGGTCAGAGCTTCATCCCCGCCACCATGGACAAGCTACGTGCCTGCCGCAAGCTGATCGACGACTCCGGTCTGGATATTCGCCTTGAGATCGACGGCGGCGTTAAGGTCGATAACATCGGCGAAATCAAGGCCGCCGGCGCCGATACCTTTGTTGCTGGTTCCGGCATCTTCGGTTTTGGAGAAGATGGCGACGCCAACCGCTACGACACTATCGTCGGCAAGATGAAGGCTGAGCTGGATAAAGTCTGAAGACATTTATAACGCTAAGCGCGCAATGAAGCGCTAAGGACGCAAAGGTTTTCATGGATGAAAACAGCATCGCTCACAAGGTGATTGGGGCGGCTCTGGAGGTTCATAGGCGTCTGGGGCCTGGATTGCTCGAGTCAGCTTATCAGGCCTGTCTTGTAAGGGAGCTGGGATCGAGAGGCCTTGATGTTCGTCAGGAAGCAACAATTGATGTTGAGTACAAAGGCTTGAAGGTCGAGTCGGCATATCGTGCGGACTTCCTGATTAATAACAAGGTGATTATTGAGCTGAAAACAGTTGATAATCTGCTGCCAGTCCACAGAGCTCAGCTGCTGACCTATCTCAAGTGGAGCGGTTTGAAGCTTGGCCTGCTATTTAATTTCAACGCTAAGATCTTGAAGCAGGGTATTCAAAGAGTGGTAAATAACCTTTAAACCCTTTGCGGTCATTGCGCTTCATTGCGGACTTTGCGTTATAAACTGAGTTGGAAGAGTAATGAATAAACCCAATATGATCCTCATCGATGTCGATGGCACCCTGGTGGACAGTGTCCCCGATCTTGCTTTCTGTGTGGATGAGATGATGCAGCAACTGGGTCGTCCGCCCCATGGCGAGGCCAAGGTGAGGGACTGGGTCGGCAACGGGGTCGAGCGCCTGGTGCGTCGTGCCCTGATCGGCCAGTTGGATGGAGAGCCCGATGAGGCTGACTTCCAGAAGGCCTATCCGATCTTCCTCGACCTCTACGCCGAGAATACCAGTCAGCGCTCCATCCTCTATCCCGGCATTCGCGAAGGACTCGACTACCTCAAGGCCAAGGGCTATCGCCTGGGTTGTGTCACCAACAAGGCGGCGCAGTTTACCCTGCCACTGCTGAAGGATCTGGGTCTGCATGACGACTTCGAGCTGATCGTCGCCGGTGACACCCTGCCGAAGAAGAAGCCCGACCCCCTGCCATTGCTGCATGCGGCGGAGCAGTTGGGTGTGTCGCCTGAGGATTCCCTCATGATCGGTGACTCCCAGAGTGATGTGAAGGCCGCCCGGGCAGCGGGTTTTCAGATCATCTGCATGAGCTATGGCTACAACCACGGTGAGGATATCCGCAGCTACAACCCCGATGCGGTGATCGACAGCCTGACCGAGATCAGCGGCCTGCTGGAAAATGCCGCTTGAGGGGAGATAGGGTTTTCGATTATTGTAAGCCCCTGAGATTGAACCAGAAGAAGATCAATGACCCCGCTTTCACACATGAGGACTTTGAAAAACGGTAGCCGATGGCGTTGGTGAAGCCCAAGCCAGTCGTACCCGTGTATTAGTCTATTTTTGTGTGGAGAGGACCATGACCCCTCAAGATTTCGATGCCCTGGCGCAACAGGGTTACAACCGCATTCCAGTCGTCTGCGAGGTGCTTGCCGACCTCGAAACCCCCCTCAGTGTCTATCTGAAGCTTGCCAATGCCCCCTATTCATACCTGTTCGAATCGGTACAGGGAGGGGAGAAGTGGGGGCGCTACTCCATCATCGGACTGCCCTGTGCTACCCATGTGCGGGTCAGCGGCCATCAGGTCGAGGTGCGGACCAAAGGTCAAGTTGTTGAATCACTGCAGGTGGAGGACCCCCTGGCCTGGGTGGAGCAGTTCCAATCCCTATACAAGGCGGCGGAGGTGGCAGGGCTGCCGAGATTCAACGGCGGTCTGGTGGGCTATTTCGGCTATGACATCATTCGTTATATCGAGCCGAAGCTGGCGGATTGCCCCAATCCCGACCTGCTGGGTACCCCCGATATTCTGCTGATGGTGTCCGACGAGGTGGTGGTGTTCGACAACCTCAGCGGGCGCATGTACGTCATCGTGCACGTGGATCCGACCTCTGGCGGCACCCTCGAGTCGGCCCAGCAGCGGATCTGTGAACTGATCAGTGCCATGCGCCAGCCGGTACCCATGAAGCCAAGAGGGCCTGCTCGGGAGATCAGCGAGTCCGACTTTGTTTCCGGCTTTACCGAATCGGGCTATAAGCAGGCGGTGGAGAAGATCAAAGACTATATCCTGGAAGGGGACTGCATGCAGGTGGTGGTCTCCCAACGCATGTCTATCCCCTTTGAGGCGCCGCCCCTCGACCTCTACCGCGCCCTGCGGGGGCTCAATCCCTCACCCTACATGTACTTCCTCGACTTGGATGATTTCCACATCGTCGGTTCATCTCCCGAGATACTGACCCGATTGGAGGATGGGGTGGTCACTGTGCGACCCATCGCCGGTACCCGTCGCCGGGGCCATAGCGATGAGGAGGATCGGGCGATGGAAGCGGAGCTGCTGGCCGATCCCAAGGAGCTGGCGGAACATCTGATGCTGATAGACCTGGGGCGTAACGACACCGGCCGGGTGGCCAAGATCGGCAGTGTGAAGCTGACCGACAAGATGATCGTCGAGCGCTACTCCCATGTGATGCATATCGTCTCCAACGTGGTGGGAGAGCTGAATGACGGCATGAGCGCCATGGATGTGCTGCGGGCTACCTTTCCCGCCGGCACCGTCAGTGGCGCTCCCAAGATCCGCGCCATGGAGATCATCGACGAGCTGGAGCCGGTGAAGCGGGGTGTCTACTCCGGTGCCGTCGGTTATCTCTCCTGGAACGGCAACATGGATACCGCCATCGCCATCCGTACCGCAGTGATCAAAGATAAGGCCTTGCATATCCAGGCCGGCGCCGGTGTGGTGGCCGATTCCATTCCCGAGCTGGAGTGGAAAGAGACCATGAATAAGGGTCGTGCTGTATTCCGCGCTGTTGCCATGGCGGAGGCGGGGCTCGATCGTCAAACCGTGGATATGGAGATGCAGTCATGCTCCTGATGATCGACAACTACGACTCATTTACCTACAACCTGGTGCAGTACCTTGGGGAGCTGGGGGTTGAGGTGAAGGTGGTACGCAACGACGAGATCGGCGTTGCGGATATCGAGACGATAAAGCCCGATCAGATCGTCATCTCCCCCGGCCCCTGTACGCCGAATGAGGCGGGGATCTCGGTAGAGACGATCAAGACCTATGCGGGACGCATCCCGATTCTCGGCGTCTGCCTGGGACACCAGTCCATTGGTCAGGCGTTCGGCGGCAAGATCGTGCATGCCCGGGAGGTGATGCATGGCAAGACCTCCCCCATCCGGCATGCGGACACAGGTGTCTTCTCAGGTTTGGAGAATCCCTTCCAGGCGACCCGTTACCACTCCCTGGTGATCGAAAAGGAGAGTCTGCCTGACTGCCTCGAGGTGACCGCCTGGACAGAAAAGGATGGCGAGAGAGATGAGATCATGGGTGTGCGCCACAAAGAGCTCAGGGTTGAGGGGGTGCAGTTTCACCCCGAGTCGATCCTGACCCGGCATGGTCATGACATGCTGCGAAACTTCGTCGAAGGGCGCTAAGTCAATATTTTCGCGAAGCGGAGTTTGACGGTAGGAGGGGGCCCTGCCCCACCGAAAGTGCCCGGTAGTTAGAAAAATTGGTGGGGCAGGGCCCCACCCTACGAGAGATAGAGGGCTTCGGCGTAGCAAGCCGATTACCGCAGCCCATTTGCGATCTTTCGAGGATGAACATAGAGAGGGGGAGAGTACCCGTGGACATGCAACAAGCCATCAACAAGGTGCTGGCGCGAGAAGATTTAACCGGCGATGAGATGACCGCAGTGATGCGGACCATCATGACCGGTGGCGCCACAGCGGCTCAGATCGGCGGTTTTCTCATCGGCCTGAGGATGAAAGAGGAGACGGTGGCCGAGATCAGCGCCGCCGCCTCGGTGATGCGGGAGCTGGCCGCCGGTGTCTCCATCGCCGGGCTGGATAATGCCGTCGATATCGTCGGCACCGGTGGCGATGCCTCCGGCACCTTCAATGTCTCCACCGCCAGCATGTTCGTGGCGGCTGCGGCGGGCTGTCATGTGGCCAAGCATGGTAATCGCTCCGTCTCCTCCAAATCGGGCAGTGCCGATGCTTTGGAAGCGGCGGGTGTCAGACTGGATCTTACCCCACAACAGGTGGAGCAGTGTGTGCGCGAGGTCGGTGTGGGCTTCATGTTCGCCCCCGGCCACCACAGTGCAATGAAACACGCCATCGGTCCCCGCAAGGAGATGGGGGTCAGAACCATCTTCAATGTGCTGGGACCCCTGACCAACCCGGCAGGGGTACCCAACCAGCTGCTGGGTGTCTTCAGCAGTGATCTGGTCGAGGTTATGGCGCAGGTGCTGCAACGACTCGGTAGCCGTCATGTGATGGTGGTCCACTCCAGGGATGGCCTGGATGAGATCAGCGTGGGAGAGCAGACCGACGTGGCTGAACTCAAGCAAGGTCAGATCCGACGCTTCAGCATTCAGCCAGAGGATTTCGGTATCAAACGTTCCACGCTGGATGAGCTGAAGGTCGCCGATGCAGCGGAGAGTCTCAGCGTGATCCGCGGTGTGCTGGAAGACAAGCCCGGCCCCGCCAGGGATATCGTGATGTTGAATGCCGGTGCGGCGATCTATACCGCCGGTATCGCCCCAGACCTGAAGGCAGGTATTGCAAAGGCCGATGAGGCCATCGCCAGCGGCGAGGCGCGTAACCGCCTTGATCGATTGGTTGTGTTGACCCAGAGCTTCGACTGAAGATGAGA
>JBNKMQ010000093.1:0-12381 GCA_050293225.1 Sedimenticolaceae bacterium | reverse complement strand
GATAAAACGTATGCTGTCCAAGAAGCAGACTTTACCAGCAATCCCTACAAAGCCCAACTTTTCGGTTCCAAACTTAGTCCAGATTATCTTGTTGCTCAGATCGCACTCGAAAATGGATATCTCTACCGTAAAGTTATGACTTTTAACAACGGCTCTGGCTTCAGTATGTTGAAACAAGAATGTCGCGACATTCCGAAAACAAAAAGAGCTGAGATGCATGAAAAAGGCATAATGTCTACCAAATGCAATTTCGCTAATATCGCCGCCTTGGATAAGGTGCTTCAATCAAATGAACTTTGGTTAAATAGCAAGGTTGAAGTATTTCGTCTCGTTGCCGCAAAAGACGTGATAAAGGTAAAAGATCTGCAACCCGGACCATTGATCAATCCTTTTTGCGGCCCTGATGTGTTGGCAAAAGAAGCTGGAACTGATTCGGCAGCACACCCGGCGTCGGCAGGTGCGTATATGAAAATCCTGAGGTCCTCTACTTCACCCAAAGGAGATGTTGCCCTAGCGATAGAGTCCTCCAGAAACACCACTGGAAAATGGGCCTGGATCAGCGGATGGAAGAAGGGTATAGAACGGATCAACTGCCGCCCAGATTCTTTGATCAAGGTTCTCGCTTTGCAGCCGGAAACGAGCCTTGTAAAAGAAAAACAACGCAACAAACCCCTCATTGAGAAAGTGTGCAAACAACGCAACTATGTCGCCGGATGCGCACCCATAAGCGAGGCTATCGCCGCTTATGAGTCCGAGGGATATAAGATCATTCTTCAAGGACTGGAGTATGTACTCTTTTCCGACCTTACTGTCGCTCCTACAGGCGGACTGATTACGGTTATGGGACAAGAAGGGAGCACTTCCGGATTCATCGCACTGTTCACCGGAAACGCCGGCGAAACCACAATACTTCGAGTTGTTCGTTAATCGGGAAAATACAGAAGAAAAAGTGGACGTATTTCTTTCTTAAACATTGAGGAAGATCCCAATGCCAAGGAAGGCAAGGATACTAGCACCAAATTGCTCACGCCATATCGTCCAGAGAGGATGCAATAGAAGTGCAGTATTTATAGGAGATGAAGATTAAGGCAACTCTGATTAAGTCCCAATAAGTGGGGTCAGATGAAACTTAAACGGCCACTATCTGGATGCTATCAGACGTATTCTAAGGAATGTCGTAAAGTCCGCTTAGATCGCATAACGGCCATCTTACGCTGGCCTAGCCGGATATCCGCTAGTGGTCGCTTTCTCTCACGGTGAGAGTGAGACTCAAACTTTGCGTATCTTGATCGATACGCTTCTAATAACTAACTTTGATCATCTTTGGATTGTGCTTTAACCAACCTTTTTTTCGTCGTTCGCTTCTTTGTCATTGAACGTTCCAGGCCATCAATCTGATCGGCCAGTAGTTTTACCCGCTCCCAGATGTCGTGGTCCATTTTCAGTTTATGTTCCATCGCGGCGACGACAGGAATCAGGGAGGTGTTTATGGCATCGCCCATGGCGCTGAGCACTTTGTCCATACCTGGGACCGGCTTATTGACAACCTGTATGCTGAGTTCCATTTCGCGCATTTTTTGCAGGAGCTGTTGCAACTCCTGCTGCAGGGGATCGAAGGGTTTTTCCGCAAAGATTTTATCGATGGATGTCTCGATGGCGCTGAGTCCACCGGAGACGTGGGCGATCTGATTGGCGATCTTGGTTACCGCATCGGCATCTTCGCCGCCCATGCTCTGGATGCGCACGAAGTCGGCCTTTATCTGCTCCCAGCGCGCAAGTTCTTCGTCGTTGAGTGACTGATTGAGCTCACCCAGTTTTAACAGGTTCTCCTCTGCGCCGCTGGTGAGGGTCTGGGCCTCGCCCAGGTAGTGGTCACGCAACATGGCGTTGAGCTCTTCCTGGTTCATCACCGCGCTGACTTTTTCTGCCAGCTTGTTCATGTTGCGGTAGCTGCCCTGTAGCTTGAACGGGGGCTCGGTGCGGTACTTGTCAGCCTGAGCGGCGGATTCGATATATTGCCGATTGACCCGCATGACCGTCTGCTGCACGGTGAAGAGGCGTTGCAGAACACCGACAATTTCGTTCTTCTCGGCGCCGCTATAGGGATGAGAGAAATCGGTATCGGGGACCGTCTCGCCCTTGGCCAGGCGAATGAAGCGATAGACATCCCCCATATCCCGGGTAGCCAGGGGCGCTAAGGCCTGATTGGAGGTGAGAGAGTTTTCGATATAGCTGAGGGAGAAGGCCTCCTCCCGCCCGCTAAGAACGTCACCCAGGTTATAGATGTCGGCGCGGTTGGCAAGCATGTCGGGGATCTTGAAGACATCTCCCGACTCGGTATATGGGTTGCCCGCCATGATGACGCAGAAGCGTTTTCCGCGCAGGTCGTGGGTCTTGGGCTCGCCGCGCCAGACACCCTCGATGCGTCGGGTGCCGTCACTGAGTGAGATGAACTTCTGCAGAAACTCCGGGTGGGTGTGCTGGATATCATCCAGATAGAGCATCACGTTGTTGGCCATCTCCAGACCCAGGTTGAGCTTCTCCAGCTCCTGTCTTGCGGTGGCGTTGGGCGCTTGCTGCGGATCGAGAGAGGTCACGTCATGGCCCAGAGAGGGGCAGTTGATCTTGAGAAAGATCAGACCCATGCGGTTGGCGATATACTCCATCAGGGTGGTCTTGCCATAACCTGGGGGGGAGATCAGCAAGAGCATACCCATCTGATCGGTTCGTTTATCATCGCCCACGGTGCCGAGCTGTTTCGCCAGGTTGTCTCCGATGATCGGCAGGTAGACCTCGTTGATCAACCGGTTGCGTACGAAGGAGGAGAGCGGACGGGCCTTGAAGTCTTCGATTCTCAGCTTTTTACGTGAGGCATCGATGAGTTCTGAGCGGCGTGCCTTGAACGCTGCGAACTCGGGCAGGACAGTTGTGGTGTAGCGATGTAGCCGGCTAAGAAATTCGGGGAGTTCGAGATGCAGGCGCTGGTTATCAATCCTGGCGTGATCCCCCAGCAGGCCACCGACCTCCTGTTGGATGGCGACATTCTGGATCTGTATCGGCAGCTCTCCATCGAGTATCAGCAAGGCCACCGCCTCATACCGGGCGAAGTTGTCTTCCGCCTCGGGCTGGAACTGCAGCAGTCCGTCGACCCAGGATGACGCCAGCCGCCAGCCCCTGCCGATGTCGCTGGCGAGATGTTGCAGGGTCTCGCTAAAGGCGCTCTGGTGGTGGATGGTTTTCATCTGCTGGCGAAGGCGCTGAGTCAGGCGGTCGCCGTTCTGGCTGACCTCGAACTGCAGTTTGGGTTTGGCAAACTCCAGAGAGAGATATTCCGCTGCAATTTCGGCGTCCTGTGCATCGAAAGGCAGATCACTTGCTTGCACAAAATCGATCAGGGTGGTGCTCAGTTCCTTGCGCAGGGAGTCGAAGGCATCGGCGACGTTGAATGTGCGTTCCAGTTGGGAGAGGCTCTGCGCCAGCTGCGACCAGGCCATCTTTTGGAACTGCTCCGAATCCTCTCTGTGCTGGTGGCAGTAGAGCAAACCCAGGGCACGACTGCGTGGGCTGTAGCGCAGCAATCCCGCCTGTTGATACATCTCGAGCAGGGCGATCAGCAGTTTCGCGCTGTCCTGGTCGTGGATGCCTCGCTCGTAGCCCTCCTGGTATCTGGGCGCCATGAACTGGCGGATGTAGTTGGTTAACTCTGTCTCGTTGCGTCGCAGCTCCATTAGCTGCTGCAGGGAGAGATCGATTTCCCCCCGTTCTGAGCTGCGAAGTAACAGATAGGCGAGGTACTCTCCGCGATAGACCTTGGGGTTCTCCGAGGGAAGGGACTGGTCCCAGTAGTTCTGCAGACGGGAGAGGGTCTCATCCTGCATGGGCTCGAAAAAGTCGGTGCCGGTGAGATGGAAGGCGAGGGCCTCTTCATGGGGCACGATGGTCAGATCGGTCTCCCGCGTGGTAATGCTGAATCGGTGTTTGCCCAGCTTGATGATGCTGCCGTCATCCTCATAGAGATCCTGCTTGTCCCGCTGCGAGCGAATCGACTGCTCCTTGGCGCTCTTGAGACGGCCCTCGATGTCGTCGGCACGGACGCTATCGCCTAACTGACGCAGGTTGTCGGCCAGTGTACGCACCTTGCCCACCATGGCGTCAGAGGCGAAGTAGGTGTTGATCTCATCCTGGGTCTGCATGCCCCGGGTTCGCTTTTCGATCCCGTCGAGCAGGCGCGAGGCGGCATTTGCCAGGTTTTGGATACGTCTTTGGCGCTCATCGAGGAGGGTCTGCTTGTGCGCCTCGAAGGTCTCGTGGATCTCCTCCCGCTTGGCGATGATGTCGTTGAGGAATTCGTCGTGTTCGCTGAACTTACTCTCGAACTCCTCCAGTTGAACCAGCAGTTTGGAGAGCTGCTCGTCGCTCTTCTCCGGAGTCGTGGCTATGCCTAAGGCATTGATGACTGCCTGAGAGAATAGGGTGAACTGGGCGCCGAACTCGGCGACCGCCTCGCTGCTGCCGACCGACTTGAGTCGGTTACGCAGTTTTGCCTTGGCCTGGTTGAGTTGCGCATAGACGTTCGACATGGTGGCCAGGATATCGGTACGGACGGTGGCGTCTTCCACTGGCAGGCTGTTGAGCATCTCAGAGAGCAGATCGAGGCCCTCGCCAATCTCGTCGAGGCGCTGCTCAAGAGGACGAAGGTCGGCCAGGGTCTGGCGCTGCTCCGCCTCTGCCAGGGTCTCCGCTATCTCCTGAAGATAGCTGTCAAAGGCGTCCTCCCGTTGCAGGAAATCGATAGTGCGGGAGGAGAGCTTCTCCTGGCTCTGCTGCAGCGACTGGTCCAGGCGTTCGATGGCCTCGTGGTCGATATAGCGCTGCTCTTTCAGGGTCAGCAGATGTCCCCGCTGTTGATTGATCGCCTTCAGGCCGATGACGTGGTCATCCGGCTTTTTGTACTCTCCTCGATTGATTTCACGGATCAGCTCACGCTGAGTCTTTTCCGCCTCCGCGATCGATTCTGTGGCTCGCTGCTGGATGGCCTGAACCTTCTCGAACTCATCCAGCACCAGCTCCGCAGTCTCCCGGATGAGGCGGATCAGCTCGCCAAACGCGCCGGTCTCCTCCCTGTCGATCCAGTGGTAGCTGTCGAGGATAGTCGCGCAGAGCTTGATCAGGTCTTCGTAGAGCAGGGCACTGGGCCGCTGTTCCCGGATGCGATGGATGACGGAGTAGAATTCGGAGACGGCTCTCACCAGTTCCGCATTGCCTATCTTGCCCAGTAAGCCGCTGTCGCTTGTTGTCGTTGGAGTGTGGTCGTCGCTATAAAAAGGGGTGCGCCAGACCTGCATGGGGTGGTTGCGGGTCGGCTCGTCTGATTCAGTATGGAAGAGCATGGCGGTGCCATCTTCGAAACGGGCGAAGCCGTGACCGAGCAGCGGGGATTGCAGGTCTTTACGAATCAGGTTGTAGATATAGATGGCGATGCGACCTGAGACCGGCTCGTAGAAGCGGTAGAGCACATCCTCGCCGTTGGGGGACTTGACCACCCGCTCAAACTTCATGCCCTGTACATCGTCATCGAAGGATTTACTTTCGCCGCTCTCCAGGTAATAGCCACCGGGAAAGATGAGTCCGTGATCCTCGGGGAGCTGGATACAGGCCTCACCGATGGCATCGATGCGCGTGACCTTCTTGCCTTTGATGTCGAAGATGAAGTGGCGCCACTGGGCTTCCCGGTAGGGGAGAACCTTGATCACGATCAGGCTGCCGAGGCGGGCGTACTGGACATCGGCGTCGGCCAGGGATTGGTTGCCATCCTCGACCGCCTCATCGTAGATGCCGAGACCCGCCTGGGTATTGTTTTCGATCTTGAAGGTGAGGCTGCCGTTCAGGTTGTCGACAAAGACCTCATCCTCGATGCTGATGTGGGGGTGTCTGCCTTGAACGAAGTGTTCCCGACCGCAGGGGCTCCATTCGAAGTCGTAGCGGGGTGGCTTGGGTATCTCCCGTTCGCCCCGGTTGTCGATATAGCGGACGCTGCCATCGTTGCCGATGGACCAGCGAAAGACCTTGATGTCGGAGGTTTTATCACCGATCTGAAAGGTGGCGTAGAGGTGTTGGTTGGCCACCAGCAGTTTGGCCAGCCGGGTATCCTTGTAATAGGTATAGAGTTCATGAAAATCGCGCACGAAATCGGCGTCATCGAGAAAGGTCCCTTGCAGGGAACGTACTTCGATTTCGTAGCCTTGATCCGTGTCGTTCAGGCGGTAGAGTCCGAAGACATCACTGACCTGGATCTCCTTCTTTAAACCGATAAAGACGTTGTAACCGAACAGCAGGCTGTTATCGAGCAGGGAGATGTCTCGCGCAATGCAGTTGTTCTCGGTATGTACTCGAACGCGCCCGATGATCTCAAGGGATGAGGCGCCAAAGGCATCGAGCCGGGCCTGGTTGAGGGAGGCAGCCTTCTCACCAAGCCGATCCGCCTGCTCCAGCAGTCGCTTGCGGATGACCTCGTAGGCGCCACCCTCCGCGACGGCGCGCTCCAGTTCCTGGTTCTGTTCCGATGTGACAGCGTCAGACATGCCAACTCCTGGGAATTTCCATGGATGGCCGGGATGGCGGGCAGGTTAGCCCGCACCAGCTCCGGCGACTCTTCCGGTGACTAGGAATTGATCGAACCGATCAACTTATTCAGCATCTCTTTCTGGTCCGATGTGCCTTCGCGCATCAGTTTCGCGATGAAGGCGCTGACGGTCAGGTTCTGGACGCTGTCGCTGTTGCCCCCCAGACTGGTGGCAATCTCTTTGATGTCGTCTACCAGGTCGGCTTCACCATCCAGGTGTTTACCGAAGACCTTTTGCGCCGTCTCTCCGCGCACGATACCGTCCATGGAGCGGCCAATCGCCAGCGCATTGACGAACTTCTCGAAGTAGTCTCCGCTGCCGCCGACAATATCGATCTTGGCGTCTGCCAGGGCGGTGGCAAGCACCTCCGCCTGCTCCTTGGCGATCTCGGTGTTGGCCTCGATCCAGCGCAGGGTCTCGATATGACTGAGGTCGAGCTTGAGGCGGAACTCCTCGTGCTGACGGGATTTGTCGCTCATGGCGTCCATCGCGGCGAACTTCTCCTGCAGACCCTTGGCCTCGGCGAGGAAACGCAGTTCAATGTTCTTGGCGTCGGCTTCACCCCGTTTTTCTATCGCATCCGCCTCGGCTTCCTGTACTCTCACCGCTGCCAGGCCGACCTTCTCGTCGCCCACGGCTTGTGCCTCGAGCTTCTCACGCAGTACCACGGCATCTGCTAATCCGTCCTTCTCTTTGGCGGCTGCAGTGACTTCGAGTACTTCCGCCTTGGCCAGTCCCGGGGCTGCTTCGCGATAGCGGATCGCCTCGGCCTGTTTGATGGCGGCTTCCGCATCGAGTACGGAGGAGTTTTTGCGGCCTTCGGCCAGGGATACCTCTTCCTGGGCCTTTTGGATTGCGCGTTGGGCTGCGGCCTCTGCCGCCTTGACTTCGCGTACCAGATCTTCTTGAGCTTTGGCTTCGGCTGCGATGATGGTGGCCTCTTTCTCCCGCTCGGCCTTGGAGACGATTCTGACTCGCTGGATGTTCTCCTCCTCTTCGGCGACCCGTTTCTCCACCGAGATACGTTCGCTGGTGAGGTCGGCGATCTCTTTTTTCTGCTCTTCCAGCTCTTTCTCTTTGGCGATGTCGGCCAGTGCGACTACGCGTTTTCTCTCAACCTGTTCCAGCTCTTTGGACTTGGTGACATTCTCTGCCTCTTTGACGGTCACGCTCTGACGCTGATAGGCGGCTACTTCGACTTCACGCTGTTTGTTCTCTTCCTGGATAGCGATGGCCTCTTCCGTCTTGATGCGGGCCTCTTCCGCTCGCAGCAGCTCTTCGGCCTGGATCTTTTTCGTCTCAGCCTCCTCGCGGGCCTGGATGGTGGCCACTTCACGGGCTTGGCGGGCGAGGGCATCCTTCTCCTGTTTCTCCAGTTGCAGTACCGCCTCGCGGGTCTCTACGTCCTTCTTCTTGATCTCCTTCTCTTCATCCCGTTGAAACTCGTTGGTGCGAATATGCTGGGCGGCAGTGAGTTCGGTGATCTTGCGGATACCCTCCGCATCAAGGATGTTGTCCCGATCGAGGGAATTGACCGGGGTCTGTTCCAGGTAGTCGATGGCGGCATCCTCAAGCACATAGCCGTTGAGGTCTTTACCGATAACCTTAATGATGTCGTCGCGAAAGGCGTCGCGCTCTTCATACAGCATGATGAAGTCCATGCGCTTGCCGACAGTCTTCAGGGCTTCGGAGAATTTTGCGGAGAAGAGCTCTTCCACCGCCGCCTGGTCGGAGGCTCTGTCAACGCCGACAGCCTGCGCCACTTTTAACACGTCTTCGGTAGTCTTATTCACGCGGACAAAGAAAGTTACCTTGATGTCCGCCCGAATATTATCGCGACAGATGAGTCCGTCCGATCCACGGCGGTCGATCTCGATAGTCTTCAGGTCAATATCCATCATCTCTCTCAGATGGATGACGGGTAGCACCAGGCTTCCGGTAAAGGTGACTTTGGGTTCCCGGCTCAGGGTGCTGACGATCATCGCCTTACCTTGTGGGACCTTCTTGTAAAAACTTGCGAAGAGGGAGAATGCCCCCAGCAGGATGACGGCAGCAGATGCTGTTATGAGAATGATGGTTTCCATATGCTGATTTCCTTCAAACTATATGATTAACTGACTAATTGTTGGTACTTCTCTTCAGTAATGACCTCGAACACATCCTTTTCCGGGTCATAAGCTGCTATACGAAGCTGGCTGTTTTTGAGGTGGCTCTCTCCCGCACTGGTTCTAATGTCTATCTGCAGAGGTGTGCCATGAGTTTCAACTGTGCCAATGCCGAACTCGCTATCCACCTTGCCGGAGGTCACGACACAGCTATGTCCGATATAGTCCTGTTTTGACGGCGCGTAGTGTTTAACGAAAAGCGGTTTCATCGGTTTTATCGCCTGCGCGGTAACGGGGATGGCCAGCGCAATGCTGACTATCAGCACGACGCTACCGAGCAGGTAGCGAAGTAGATCTGAACCCATGGGTACAAGTATCCAGGCGCTGGTGAAATAACTTAGGGTGAAGCCAATCAGCGCAATGATACTGATAACCAATGTTATCGGTACACCGGTGAGCCCCAGGGTATGTAACAGGCCGATGAAGCCTGGCATCTCGCCATCCAGATCCACATCGGCATCGAACGCGTCATCCGCTGTGTCGGTGGGCAGGATGTCGATATCGAACATACCGAGGATAGCGAAGATCCAGAATATCAGCATGACGCCCAGCACAACGGTAAAGATGCTGGTGGGATAGCTGCTGATGATCTCAGTAAAGGCGTCCACTGGCTGCTCCATTTGTCAACTTTCCACAATATGGCGGTAGTTTATTACTCTGCTACCGGTAATTCGGTAGCTATTCGCTTTTCATGCTGAGCCAAGCAGGGCGATATGCGCTAGCTCTTAAAAAGGCTAACTGCCATCCGACCCCACGGCAAAGTCCCTAATCTGCTCAATGATCTTAGCTTTGATAGCAAGGCGTTCACTTGCTTTCAGGCCATATTTTTTGGCCAGCTCATCGTAGTCCTGCTCCTTCAGTGACATCGTCAGCCTCGGTCTGACTCGCTTTGCCGTCACCTCCAAACCGAGGATCAGTCGAATCATATCCGAAGGGGTTACCCCTTTTTCACAAGCCTTGATCTTTATCGTGTCGATGATCTCGTTTTCCACATCGAAGGCGACTTGAGTGGCGCGAATCGCTTTGTCGGATTCGGTCCAACGCTTGGGCTTGGTCTGTCTCTTTTTGCTCATACGCGGTAATGGCTTCTTGGTCAGGCAGGATGGCTCCTGCCTGTAGACCCTTTACGACGATTCTTGCTGCTTCGCTTTAAGCCTCGCCAAGACCTGTTTCTGACGGTCTTCGCTGTCACCTACACCCGCCGCCTTGAGTTTATCTTCGAGGCTGGCGCCACTGAGTTCTGCTCTCAGTGTCTCTGCGGCACTCATGCGGTCGGTCTTATCCTGCTGACGCTGCTTGATGCGATCCAAAGACTCCTTCGCGGCTACCATTTTTGAGCTGCCGCCATCCATATGCTGGCTGATGGACTCGGTCGCCTTCTGTACATTTTCGGTCGTCTTGACCATGGCGATTTCCCGCTCATGCTCTCGTATCTTGGCATGGGTCTGCTTGATCATCTCCTTGACCTTGGCCACATGTTCTGTGAATCGGGTCTTGGCCTGTTTCTGATTCTCCAGCTCGGCTTCAAGCTCTGCGATCTTGCCGGCTACTTCTGTGGCCAGGGACTCATCGCCCTTGTCCAATAGCTCAAGCGCCTTTTGCTCGAAGGCTGAAATCTCTTTTTCAAGCCGCTCGATCTCTCTGCCGGCCTGCATCTCTTTTGCCATGACTGATGTGAGATCTTGTTCGGCCTGTTTGATGGCCTCTTTAGCGTCTTCGATCTCCTGTTCGTAGATACGAATGCCCTGGCT
Organism: Sedimenticolaceae bacterium; assembly: GCA_050293225.1. Taxonomy (GTDB): domain Bacteria; phylum Pseudomonadota; class Gammaproteobacteria; order Chromatiales; family Chromatiaceae; genus Thiodiazotropha. Next base: position 1,842 of record JBNKMQ010000093.1, on the reverse strand, counting down.
GTCCAGGATAGCCTCTCCTATCTCTCGGCTGCCACCGCGTACGGCCGTGATCAACTTCTTGAAGAATTCCATTGTCTGACTCCTGTAGGGATGGTCGGTTAGTTGAGGTATTCACTCATGGCATCAAGGGCGTCGAGTGCATTGTCACTTAATACAGTCAACTCCTTGATGATGCTGCTGGCGGATGAATCCTGGTCTAGGGCACCAAAGATTGTGTACCACTCGCCAATCCTGCCAAATGAAGAGAGTGGCATGGGTATATTCATATCGAGCATACTTTCCAGCATCTGGCTGCGTTTCTCGGCTATGACCTCATCGTCTCTCCATAGATAACAGATGCACATCATCTGACTGTCGGATTGGGTTAAGTAGATGGGGAATTCCTCTCGTTCCTTGAAGGTCACCTGAACTACTTCGACCTCGCCAGGTATTGGATTGAATTCATAGTCCATTCCATTCATTGTGCCGACATCTGACATTTGCAGCACCGATTCTAGCTTTGCTAATAAATTGCTCATTGAACCTGATCTCCATTCAAACCATGGGGAATAAGATAATTTACGAGACATAATATGTCAAGTGATTTGGGATCGGCCTTGAATGGGGTGTGGGAGGCTATTATATGAGTGCAGGGGAGGGTGGCAGAAAAGCGTAAGATTCAGTCTGCTCTGTTCTGAAAACGAGTTTGCGACTGGAGATCGGCAGACTGGAAAATAGCCCCAGGGCAATGAATGCCCTGGGAGGTGTATGGTATCAGGATGCAGCCATCGCGTTCTGAATCTCCTTGTGCGCAACGATGCTATCGTCCTGGCGCAGGGAGTGTTCGATGATGTTTTCACCGCACATAGCCCTGGGGACAATTCCTGCCTCTTTCAGGGCTTCGTAGCTTTCAAAGAAACGCTTCCAGGTGATTTTGCGAACTTTATACTTCGCTCTTACCTCAGGATTGTTCGTCTCCAGGAAGAGTCGGTCGATCTGTTTCCACTCTTGATAGCGCTCGGGATTCTGCATGCCCATCTTATCCAGTTTTGCCTGAGCCTCTACATGAGTCAGGCCACTGATCAGACGACCCTGCATGAAGAGCAGTCCCTGACGTACTGTGGTTGTAGGCGGACGATTGTTCCACTCCTTAACCTTCTGCGGATCGTCAAAAAGCTCCCGGATCAGGTAGTGAGCCATGGTCTGGTTCATCTTATAGGAGTAGGGGATGTTGAAGTGTTTGAGGATATCCACCTGACGACCATCGGGAGGAGAGAAGAGTCCCAGCACATTCAATGCCTGCCCTTTGCTCAGCTGCTTCTGCAGATAGATGCCGTGTTCATCGAGGTCTCGCATCATCTCATCGGTGGCTGGCTCATTCTGCCAAGCCTTTTCCGATTGGGGTGGGAGATTGATCGCCACTTCGATCTGCTCCTGGAAATCATCGATGTTGATTTTTTTGGGACGGGTCTGGTTCATCAGAGCACTTTTGCCGATCAGCACCAGTGCGACAATGACGAGAAGGATTATTAAAGAAAAGATCTCCATTGGAATCTCCCTATGTATTGTTCTTTCCAGGCCGAGTATGGCAGTGGATATGGCCCGGAATTGAGAACAACCTCACACTAGGTATGGCTTTGTAAGGTTAGAGAATTAAAGGAATTTTCCCTGGGAACCAGTTCTCAAAACGGTTTTCAATGGGTCAAGTAAGGGTGGGGCAGTGCCGCTCTCTACGCGGATAGATAAGGCCTGAGGCACCCGTAGACTCCGGGTGCCTTGCAGTGATTCAGTTAGCTGTCAGGTGTGTATCTATCGGCATCAAAACTCAGGGTCGCAAAGAGATCTTCCAGAGTCTCCTCCCGC
>JBNKMQ010000092.1:0-28907 GCA_050293225.1 Sedimenticolaceae bacterium | reverse complement strand
CGTTTCTCGTGCCAATAGTACTCTTGGTAGGAGAGTGCACAGCCTCGTCTGGCATAGGCATCCTGCCAGAGATCATGGTCGAGGCCTTGTAGTTTCTGCGTCTCTATCAACCGTTGAATCGCATCCCGGGTCTTGAAAAAGGTCTCTCGACAATAGAAGACCAGATCGATATCCGATGTCGCTTTCTGCTCGCCGATCAGTAGCGAACCGGTCACACCGACCTCTTCCGATGCCACCCCTTCAGCTGCAAACAATTTGATTAGGCGTTGAAGTTTTTTTTCAATCTCATCCTGGGTGGGTCTTTGTAAGATCTCCTGCAGACGTTGACAGGGTTTGTGGTGGTGGACAATGCGAGAGATGGGCACCCCATGCAGCCAGACATCCTTCGACTTGGAGAAGTGGAGATAGCTGGGAAATCGCTCCTGTAACAGCTTCATTCCCTCATCGGTAGAGAGTTTGCGACAACACTGCTCACCCCGCTGATAACGCAGACTGGTCAGCACCCGGTTGCTCTCAAGATCGCTGCTGACCACGGCGAAGATCAGTCCCTCGTCTGTCTCGACAAAGTCTTTGGCCAGATAGTCGCTCATATCGAGCTAACCAGCATCGGAGATGTCTGTCTGTTGACGGGATAGATCATCGCGCCACTGACGGTGATAGTCGTCATATTCATACGTTTTCATCAACTGCACTCTTCTCTCTTGATCGAGGAAATAGATCGAGGGGAGGTTCTGTCCGTTAAAACGTGAAGCCTTAATCAGGCTATAGGCGCCGACCTTTTCAAACACCAGACGATCATTGATCTTCAGCGGTTGTTTCAGATGGAATTCACCAAACAGATCACCACTGAGACAGGTCGATCCGGCCAAGACTACAGGATCTTCCCCTGCTGCAGGAAAGCCAAGATGGGGACGACGCTGATACTCGAACACCTCAGGCAGATGATTGACTGAGCTATCGAGTACAGCAATGGTACTGCCGTCGCTATCGAAACGATCGATGACACTGGTGACCAGCATACCGGCGTCGCCCACCACGGCCTTGCCAGGCTCTAGGATCACTTCTGCTTGCCAATTTTTCTGGATGTAGTCGATGGTTGATAGCAGAGGCGCCAGATCACTCGACGAATTGAACAGATAACCGCCACCCAGATTGATCCAATCGATCCCACGCACCAGCTCAGGCAGATGGGCCTCGATGTGCATGACGGTCTCTCTTAAGGGTTCGAAGTTATCTGCACTGAAATTGGTATGCAGATGTAATCCCCTGAGAGAGTCTGAAGAGAGTGCCTCTTTTTGCCAAAGCGTCACCAACTGATTCAGTGGCACACCCAGTTTGGACTGGGGTCGACAGGGATCGTAACGCTGATCGTCGGCAAAGGAGAGCTGCGGGTTGATCCTGAGTCCCACCTCAGCCTTTCCTCCCAGCAGAAAGGAGAAGCGTTGCAACTGACCAATAGAGTTGAAACTGACATGGTCGCAGAGTGCGCCTATCTCTGATATCTCATCCCGCCTGAAACCCGGGGTGGTGATATGCAGGCGACCATCCTTACCAATGACCTCTCTTGCCAGTCTGGCCTCAAACAGAGAGCTGACAGAGAAACCATCTACAGCCTCCTGAATCCGATGCAACAGTCCCGTGAAGGGAGAGGCCTTGATGGAGTAGAGAATCCGACAGCCGCTTGCTGCACGAATGCGTTTGAGCTGATCGAGATTCTCCTGCAGCCGTCTCTCATCGTAGACAAACGCCGGCGTGGTTGGCAGGCCATCAATCCAGTTCTCCCCTTTCGCATCCCTGCCTGATGCTATTCTGCTATCCATCTCATGACTCATGGAATGGACTCCTGCTGCAAAATCGATTGGGGATGACTTTGAGGATTGAGGGCGACTGTCTCGCGTACTGCTTGCAGCCTTTGGGCCACAATCCCTGCCCGTCTCTCGCCTTCTTCACACAGGGCACCGCGAAAGCCGAGATAGTCGGCGCCCAGCGGCAGCAGCAGCGGGATATCTTCCAATCTTAATGAACCGGCAAGGCCACAGAACATGCCCAGGTCATGGGCCCGCTCAACAAACTGTCCGAGACTGAGCAGATCGAGATGATCCAGCAAGCCTGCTCCACCCTTTCCCGCCGTATCCAGCATAACGCCCTTGAAGCCGGCCTCGGCAAACAGAGACAGTCTCGACAGCATCGGCGCACGATCGGCGAAGAGAACCGCCACCAAAGCATAGGTTTGAGAAAGTCCAACAACCGCATCGAGACAGGCTTGCAGGTTCTGCTCGCTAAAGAATCCGATCTTGACGTAGTCAACACCGCACTCACCGGTGCGCCGGATCGCCTGGGCCATCTGTTGCGGATCGGCGGGCAGGTCTCCCACCGTAGCACTGACAGGAGATTGGCCATCAGCGAATGATGTCAGTTTGCGGATCGTCTCATAGGAGAGCGCACCCAGGGCACCTGCATGGGGATTTTTCAGATCGATAATGTCGCAACCGGCCTGCATGGCCAAAACCATTTCCCGCTGATCCAAAACGCTGGCGAGCATCTTTGTCATAGCGCGTCGGCCCTCTGCTGACTTTTACGATAGTTATCGACCCGCTCCATCAGCCAGCCCCAGGCCTCCAGCTCCCGCTCCCCGGCAGTCTTGTCGATGGCGATGCTGAGATAGGCAATCTCGTTCTCTATCTTCTCTGCCTCCAAACGGTTGAGACGACTGACCAGTATCGCCAGCTCCAACACGGCGGACTGGGCCCGATTGAAACCTCGAAAGGGTTTGTGGTTGGCCTGATGGACCGGCCGACAGATAAGACGGGGACGGATCTCATCCTCCTCTATGTGATCCAGGCGCACTTCGCTATGGGCCAATGCCTCTTCCAATCGGGGCGCAGTGATCGCTTCAGCTTCCACCAGCGGCCAGTCGTAGCGTCCGGTGAGACAGCCGGCAAAGACCCTGACATCGTCGCAATAATTTATAACCGCACAACCCTGGGAGAGGATATTGTCCAGCGTGCGTGAGGGACGAAAGGGGGCGATCACCACCTCCTCCTCATTGCGCCATGTCACCCCCATGGGGGCGATCTGATTCTCTCCCTCAGCACTTCGGCAGCTAACGATGACTTCGTGAATCATGAGGCTTTGACCTTTCTCTTTTTGGTGGGACCGGGTTCATCCTGGCGACTCATGTCCGCCTCCTTCTTGGGCATGGCCGCACCCCACTGCAAGGGTTGGTCCTGCACATAACGTTTACCCAGTTGATGAGCGATCTCAGCCCGGGCCAGCTCAACCCCCAGATAGAAGGCGTGTCCCTCGTCACCTGCAACATTCAGATCGGGATAGAAATCGAAAGGGTCCAGATGGGTATGCAGGCCATCCCGATTGAACAGGTGCACACCCTGGTCACTGACCTGGATGCGATAGTTGGGATCGCGAATCTCTGCTGCCAGATCAGCGATCTCTTCAAAGGTATATGGGAAGGGCCTGATCTCATGCAGGCCGGTGAGACCGCTGTCTATCTGTTTCGGTAGACTCCTCTCCTGGCGCGCCCAGTACATGATGCGTCGCGCCAGATCGGCTTCGCGTACCGCACTTCGGCAGTGCGGACTGACCTGGGTGGTGAGGATATTGGTGACCTGCAGCTCTGAAATCATCCCCATGATGATGGCATTGATACCGTTGGTGTCGGCCTCGGTGAGTTCAGTAATGTTGCCCACTCCCATCATGATCTCTGCCTCAGGATGATCCTTGCGCAGCTGCTGATAGCGAACGATGGAGTCGGTGAAGCCGAAGTGGATAGGATCGAGAATGGGATCAGCGATGTACTCCCTGCCCTGCTCATCCAGTCTCTGCATCGCACGCTTGAGAGACGCGAGGTTCCCCGGCTTTGCGGGTATCACCACCGGCTTGGAGGCTACCCGATCGGCGATCCACAGATTCTCCTCATGCAGACTGAGGAGGAAGTCGGCACCGGCCTCGCCACCGGCCAACAGCTCTTCACTCTGCATCGAATCGACGCTGACCCGGTAGCCTGCGGCCTTGAGCGCCTTGACGCTATCGACAAGATGAGGAAAAGGGGTCTCCGGCAGGCAGCCCAGATCAATGACGTCGGCGCCGTCTGCGGCATAGGCTTCGGCGCGGGCGAGGATTGCATCGACATTGAGATTTGGCGCATCGACGATTTCAGCAAAGATGCGAACATCATAGTTGCTTAAATCCGGCGCTTTTCCCTCTTTGCCAAAATAGCGCGGGAGATCCATCAACTCTTCGGGACCTCGTTCTACCGGGATACCGAAGTGTTGACTCAGTGTCTCCAGGTCACCGCGACAGCGCCCAGGGACGATAATCTTCTCGGCATCGCCCGTATCGGTCAGGCGACGTTTGATCATGTCCGCCGTCATCAACGCCGCCACCTTGATGCCGAGGTTGTGAACCTGCCACTCGAACTCCTCTGCCGCCATCTCCTGCAGCACCCGGGTAAGTGGCTTCTCCGCCAGGGCGCCGGTGAGGAAGAGGATCTTTTCAACCACAATACTGCACTCCCAAATCTCCTCTTCAAGCCGACTCGGCGTGGATGTTACGTCGGCAGATACCCCACTGCTGGTCCGCCTCTTCCACTGCCACCTGCATGACTTCGACATGGTCCAGGGCCTGGCGGGACGCCAGCACGGGAATCAAAGACTCCATGATATGCCAGGCCAACATCTCGGCAGTGGCGTTGGCAATGGGCAGGATCAGACAGTTTTCTGCGGGTAGGGAGAAATGTTTGTCGTAACTGGTGATCTCTATCTGACCTTCACGCTGTTTAATCGAGACCTCCTGACTCTCCCCAGGCAGCAGCACCTTGTCGTGAAGCTGCAGACAGATCTCAGCAGCGAGTCTGTTCAACGCGACGAAATCGATGACGAAGGCGTCCGGGTTGTTATCTCCATAGGCATCTATGCGCACATGGAAGTTATGCCCGTGGAGATTTTCACAGCTGTTATCGAAAGTGATGAAGTGGGCCGCATTGAAATGCAGCTCCCCGGGATTCACACTGACGGCGAAGGATTGAGCGCGATTTTGCACGGATTGGCTCCGGTATTTATTGAAATTTATGCTTATTATCTTTTCCGGCCAGTATCCTGGGGCGCCGGATAGTCGTCAACAGACACCAGTGACCATGCAAATTTGACTCCAGTCCAACCCTGAAGGTCCTGGGAATTTTTCCGGATCGGTGTTGCTCGGATCAGGCTGACGTTTTTATGTCAGGGCAGGTTCTTCAATCACCGGACAGGAGACAGGGAAGTGACTTTAGACTCACACAAGATAATAGATTGATTAACAGATATTAGTTATTTAATAACAGTAAGTTAATGACTTTTTCTAATGCTAGCACTAACCCTGTGCAAGCATACAAAAATAAGAGAGATCTATACCTATTCAGCAGAACAAATCAAACGGGAATCGCTAATCACAAATGATCAATTTGTCGAAAGGGTTGGCTATGCATAAAGTCCAACTTGCAGATTTGATGGCGATAACGAGGTAGCAGCAAAGAGGCATGACAGCTGTGTCAGGGATTTGAGACAGTCAGAGAAACGGGTGGGGTTGGCTCCCCACCCTTCGAGGATGCTCAAACGGGTGAGCTTAACTCAGTCATTTACCAGTGGAAGCGACCTTCTCTTCTTCTCCACAACGCAACATCGGCACCACCGATCCTACCGGATAGTAGGTGCCATATTCGGTTAGAAACTGACTTTGAATAAAGTAGGCCTCGCGTTCAGCCGCGATGCTGCTTTCGCAGTTACCCAGCAGAGCGCCCTCTTTGCCCTGTAGCCAGTGCACCAGCTCGTGTAGTGCCACAGAGGTGTGAAAGATGTTGTTCTCCAGGTCCATGCGATTGTCCAGATAGACCACATCGCCTTCACCGGGATACCAGCCCAATACTTTACAGGAGCGACCGTTGCAGGCCTGCTCTTCCAGCCAGCTGTGTTCCACCATCTGCATGGCCGGACACTCGCTGTCGATGGGTTGATAGTCTGAGAGGGTGAACACCCAGGATAGTAAGATTGCACAAAGTTCCATAACAAACCCCCACTTTTCAGGTCGAGTTACTTCAACAACGGCGACCGTTCAGAGAGTTATATGTCTTGTGACTGACAGGCCATCCAAGCTCTAACACTATCTATATCGGCGACTGCACCCGGGTACTTTAGAAATCCCTAATTTTCCGATTGAAGCCGAATATCAAACATCAGAACTTACTAATACTCTGCATGGGGTATGCCAAAGTGGTATTGATTTTGAGTAATCCCTTGATCATCAAAAAGATAGAGGGGGAAGCTGAAGGGAATTACAGGACTCAGCTAAATAAGAAGCGAAAATTCCTGCTTAAAAATGTCAACAAATCACCATTTGATGACAGGATTTTGCCAATTATTGGTGCAAAACCTACTTGCTGGCGGGGAGAGATTTGTTGATGGATTCAGGTGAAACTTATCGGCTAATAGGCAGCATTCCTCTCTCACTGATACCCGGTTCCGGCTCAAACCCCACCAGATAGTGATGATCATTCGCATGCATAAGCCAGGCTTTGGCAGATTGCGCCTGCAGGAATCCACCCAATTGACTGTCGACAATACCAGCTTTGGTCAGGGCTTCCAGCGAGGTTGCACCCTTTTCCGGTCTTGCCGATTTCACCAGCAACAGGTTATCCGCCCCAAGTTCACCACAGAGCCAGGCCGCTAGAGAGTCGGATGTGACCTCCCAGCTCTGACTGATACGATGATCTGATAACACCATCGAACTCGGCATCCAGACAGGGGTCTCTCCCTGTTCCAGGGCGTCATTGATCTGAGTGGGTGTGGATGCAGGAACCAGTCCCGATTGTATTCCGCAGAGCATCTGTCCGAACTGCTCCATGGCGAGCAATGCCATGGTATGGGCAGTGGAATCGTCAAACTGCCAACTGGTTTGGGCCTCTCGTACCTGATCTGCGAAGGGGCCTCCACCTGGGACGACGACAAGGGAGTCACACTCAGCCAGTACCTTCAACCAGCTTGGTAGATGTTCCGAGCGGAAAAGACTGCCCCCCAGCTTGACTACCCACATTCGGTTTTCATTGTCTCCATACGTTGCAGCAGCTCCAGCAGTGCCGAGGCCTTGTGGTAGGTCTCGCGATACTCCGCCATGGGATCGGAGTCGGCCACGATTCCACCCCCAGCCCAGAGCCGGGTGATACCCTCGGAGTGGACCATGGTCCTGATGGCGATATTGCTGTCCATATCGCCGTCGAAACCGATATAGCCGATGGAGCCGCAGTAGATACCGCGACGCTGGGGTTCGAGTTCCTCGATGATCTCCATGGAGCGAAGCTTGGGCGCGCCGGTGATCGAGCCACCCGGAAAACAGGCGCGAATCAGGGAGTGCGCATCCTCACCCTCAGCCAGCTTACCGCGAACGGTACTGACCAGGTGGTGAACCCGGGCATAGCTCTCCAACTTGAATAGCTCCGGCACCTCGACACTGCCGGTCGCGCAGACCTTACCGATATCGTTGCGCAGCAGATCGACGATCATCAGGTTCTCCGCCTGATCCTTGGGACTGCTCTTGAGCATCTCCGCCAGCATCATATCTTCCATCGGATCACCGCCGCGGGGGGCGGTGCCCTTGATGGGTTTGGTCTCCACCTCCCCATTGCGGAGTTGCAGGAAACGCTCCGGCGATGAACTCAACACCTTGCAGTGGGGGGTATTCAGATAGGCGGCAAAGGGAGCCGCATTGAGCTCCCGCAGAACCTTATAGGCCTGCCAGGTATCCCCTTCCGCAGAGACCGCAAAACGCTGGGCAAAGTTGACCTGGTAGCAATCCCCATCGAGGATATAGCGCTTGATCCTGGCGATGGCGGCCAGATACTCATCCCGGGTCATATTGGAGCAGACATCCCCCAGCACCCGGTAGGGCATCCTGGGCAGGGAGCGACTGCCGCCTTCGTGGACGTTCAGCAGCAGGCGCCGGAAGCGCTCAAGTCGGGCAAGATTCTTACCCACCAACCAGCTGCGCTGCTCCTCGTGGTCGACTACCAGCGACCAGTCGTAGATACCGACGGCCATCTCCGGCAGATCTTCCATATCTTCAGCGATCGCCGGCATGCGCTCGATGCGTCGCCCCAGATCGTAGCCGAAGTAGCCAATGGCGCCACCACAGAAAGGTATGCCATCCACACCCGCTTCAAGATCCCCCATGGCCTCGCGTAAAAGTGCAAAGGGGTCTGCTCTGGAAGTTCTTGTCTCACCTGCGTTGTTAACGATCTCGGTCTCATCGTCACGGGTGATGAGAACGCTTGCCGGATCGGCGGAGATAATATCGTAACGGCCCTGGTTGCTGTGGGGACGACAGCTATCGAGATAGGCCGCCCAGGGCTGATGCGCCAGAGACTCAAACAGCTTTGCACTGTCAGGGCTATAGGGAAAGTCGAGAACCTTTATGCTCATGCCGCCCTCCCCTTGGCCAGGCTGGCGACGGCCACTGCCGGGGCGCACTCCGCAACCTTTGCCGCCAGCGGCGGGCTCTCGCATTGAAACAGGGAGTCGTAACCCACATAGGGTCTGCCGAAGCGATGGGAGATCTTTTCGATCAGGAAACGCCCGACCCCAGCCCCCACCAATGGCGCCGAGGGCGAGAGTCCCGGCTGTGAAAGGAGTCGTTCACAGGCATCCTCGATCCTGCGCAACTGCCGCTCTGCCAGGTAGTGAGCTACTTTGCGCCAGCCATCTAAATCGGTAGCGTCGCTATCGAGACCGAGCATACGGGCCAGTCTTCTGATACTGCCCTCCAAGGTCTTCTCACCATTGTCTGCACTGGGCAGAAGATCGGCATCTTCTGGCAGTATTCCATCGATTCGATAGATGTCGGCAGTGGTGGCGAAGTGCTCCGCCATCAATGAGACCCACTCCCCGGCAAAGGGGGCCTTGTCGGCGATCGCCATCAACGGGGTTCTCACCACGCCGGTATAGAGAAGCGTCTCTTGCACCAGTCGCTGGTGATCGGAAAAGCCGGATGTCATCACCCGATGATCGCAGAAAGGAATCAGATCTGTGGTGGTGCTCCCCACGTCGATAAGCAGACCCTCCTGCAGGCACTCCGCAGCCCATGATGCAGAGGCAAGCCAGTTGGCGGAGGCGACCTGAAGTGCGCTCTGCATGGCCTGATCGGGTTGCAGAAAACCGGCCTCGCCGCCATAGATATCGACCTCAGCCGTTGGGAAGCGTCTGGTCATGGTGTCGATCAGGGCGTTGACGCCGCTGATTCGATCGGGAAAGAGATCAACCAGTTCACCGGTCATGGTCACTGCGTGGTGCAGCTCTCCATCAGTCCTGAACTGGCTGAGTACGTTATCGATACCTGACTCAAGATGCTCCAGCCCCTGCCATAGCGGACAGGCGATCTGCACCACCGATTCCACACAACCACGGCTGTCGATGAGGGCCGCCTTGGTGTGCGCCCCCCCGAGATCCCAGCCTATTATTGCGTTATGCGGCACCGGCAAACTCCAAATTAACATCAACAACCACAGATTTGAGTATCTGGTTGCGCAGGGGCAACTTACCCTTCACCAGGTCGAGCACCATGGCGGCGGGATTGATCCCGGTAGACTCTTTCAAGCCGACATAGGAGGTGGTTACCCTGGGGTTGACCTCCAATACCTTGAGATCGTTCCCGGTATCAATGATATCGACACCGACAATTCCCCACAAATCGGGAAAGGCTGCAACCACATCCCGCCCGAGTTTATGAAAGTTTGCCTTATTCTCCAGATGACCGTTGACCACACAACCAAGGAGCACAATCCGGTCATCCGTCATGGCGATGCGCTGGTGGTTGATACTGAGGACAAATGCCTCGCCATTGTAGGTCAGTATATTGATACTGGTCGGGGTGCCGTGAATAAAGGGCTGGAACACATAATCCTTGTGTGAGGGAAGGCTCTCTAGCTGTCGGCACAGATCGTCCCGGTCGCGGCAGATACGAATGCCGTGACAACCGACGCCGTCATCCGGCTTGAGCACCCAACTGCCGGGCTGATCGGGAATGCCATCCTCGAACCGATAGGTGGGCACAACCGAAATTCCATTCTCCTGCAGATACCTCGAGGTCATAAACTTGCTGGTGGTCTTGTGTACCGCCTGGGGCGTGCTGTTGAGCAACAGCTTGCCCTGGCTGAGAACGGTCTCGCTGATGTGTTTCAATACCTGAGAATATTCCGGTGCTATGGGCCATACCGCATCAACATCTTCAAGACACTCTAACCAGGCGCGAAAGAACTGATCCAGGTCGTGCAGTATGCGGTAGTCAATGGGCAGATCAGGCAGACCCAGGCGGGCGTCGCGGGTGGCGATGATCTCAACCCCATCGATCTCTATCAGGTCGGAGACCAAGGCCCTGAACATCATATCCCCCTCCTCTGCGAGGGACGGTGGCAGGGGGCTGTCCAGCATCCCTCCCCCCGTAATATACTCGAAGACAAATATTCGCATGGCTGTTTCTAATCCCTCAGATGAAGCTGATTCCCGTCATAGACCTGATGCATGGATCCGTCGTTACCGCGATACGCGGACAACGGGATAGCTATGCGCCATCCAGCACGCCTCTGTGTCAATCCAGTGATGCTCTCGAGGTGCTTGGCGCAATGCTTGATCTGCATCCCTTTGAGAGCTGCTATGTTGCCGATCTTGATGCCATTACCGGCGTTGGCTCCCAGCTCGATTTGATCCAACAACTGCATCTTAACCATCCGGGGCTGGAGCTTTGGGTCGACAACGGACTCACAGATCTCGGCCGAATAAGCGAGTTCGCCCGTCCGGTGATCGGTAGTGAGTCTCTCGTCGATGTTACACAACTCTCTCATCTGTATGCCTCTCTGTCAGACCCTGTGCTCTCTCTCGATTTTGTTGATGATCGGTTGACGGGTCTCTCAGAATCCGATCTTCAAGCGGAAGTTTGGCCTCAGGATATCATCATCATGAGCCTCTCCCGGGTCGGTTCCGCCACCGGTCCGGATACCTTGAAACTGCAACAGATTGCGCATCACCATCCGAGCGTAAATCTCTTCGCCGCCGGCGGTATCCGCAATCGACAGGATCTGGAACAACTTCGCTCTATCGGTGCAGCCGGCGCACTTCTGTCGACTGCTTTGCATCAAGGCCATCTCGATAGAGATGAGATTGGTCGTTTCCTTAAAAACTAAATCTTCGCCATCACTGTTACCGCGTTTTTTTAATAATCTCCAGTCTTGGCTCTCTCTCTCGAATCAGATTCCGATATGGGGATGCAGCCAGATCATCCTGTTGGAAGTGGGTCATCAGGCTGTCGCTACCCTGTTGCTGGAAGGTCTCAAGATCCGGTCCTTGGTAGTTACACCAGGATTGGGGTGTTTCATACAGCTCAAGCTCAACCAGTCCCGGCAGATAATCGATCAGCTGCTCCCAGATAAAGACACAGATCATCTCCGTACTCGATCGCCATGCCAACTCGCCCGCCTCGTAGTTCAAATTGTGGTGATCGAATCTGTCGATGACCCTTTTACTTGCCACCCTTTTCAGATAGCCGTAGTCCACCACACAGCCGGTATCCGGATCGATACGATCCCTGACCTTGACATGTAGAAGATACCTGCCCCCATGCAGGTTGGAACACTTGGCCGGGTGATCGGTTATATAGTGAGCCGCATCGAAAACCAGCTCTTTGGATACAGTAACTTCAGGGGTCTGTTGTTCCAGTCGTTTCAATGCACCGGGCATCCCGCTGAGTTGCTCACGCAGCAGTTCCAGCAGTTTTGTCGTATCCTTACGAGTCTGGGTACGCAGTAGCAGACCATCGGTATTGTCAGCCGCATCCAGCTCTTTGAAGTCGACCCCAAGTCTTGTCGACTCGGTGATCACTGTCTCTCCCGCAGCACGCCCGGGAAATTGCAGGAAAAGATAGCCTGCCTGTAATTCACCAACATGGGCAACCAATACAGCCAGACTGATAAGAAAATCCGGTGGTGGTACTGGTGATAGATGAGCCTCACCCTTCTGCGTCAGATAGGCAGTGGGCACCTTCAGTCGATTGATCGAGACAACTCTATGGGTTGCATCCGTATAGCGATACTCCTGGCGGAACTGGAAGCCATACTCCTGCAGCCACTGAAGATCCCATAACAACAGATCGAGGCGTCTGATCTCACCAGGAACCAGGGTAAAATGATCCTCCTTATTGATCAAACCGGTCCACTTCAACCCCCTCAACAGGGCTCTTGCCTTCTCCGATGGATAACCAGTGGGTTTTTGATAGGCTTCTGTGTCGTCAGGACGGTTAATCTCCTCCCGATCGATCAGGACATCCAATGGCAGATGGTGCCGGATAGCATATTCATGCAGCGTTAGCGAAGCGCACTCGAGTAGATGTTTATTGTCGAGATTGGCGACCTCTTTGCCACATTCCAGACATTGCATTTTGCGCCTCCGCTAGGGAAAAATCGAAAGACTGATTGCGAGTAACGATGAATTCTTCTGTTCTATCTTTTCAATCCCGCCGTATCAGCCTGTTTACCAAAAAGCTTGTGAGTAACTTGCTGGACGACATGTCCGGAAAAGACCTCCGGACAAGCGGCCAACACATCCTTGTGAAGACAACCTCTCTCTGCGCTTAGTCGTGAGCAGCGAAGGGGTGAGAAGCCGAGCCCTTTTGCGCAACCACATCGCTTGCCTTCGGCTCGCCGGCGATCGCACGTTTGATGGACTCTTTGGTAGCCTGGTAGTTGTAGTCCTGAATCTTGGTGTCATCCTCGGCTTCCCAGTGGATGAAGACACCAACACAGATAAAGACATCGTCGGCCTCATCGGCAGGGATGGTGCCATCTTCAACACAATCGGCAACAGCCATGGCAACACCACGCTGAGCAGGACCGAACATCTGTACTGCCTGCTTGGCACCCTTGATGGTCACTTTGTTGAACATCATCGTGCTTGGCTTACAGGCCAGATTGGGTGCAACCACTGCGAGCAGTGCGGTGAAGCCATCTTTGTTATTCACCAGGCCGTTGGCAAAAGCTGTCTCAGCTGCTGAACCTCTGGGACCGATCAGTAGATCGATATGTGCAACTTCGTTGCCATCACCGACCAGCGATTCTCCGACCATCGTTCTATTGATAACTGGCATTTCAGTTTCTCCTTACTTGTTATTTGAGAGTTTCATTTTGTATCCCCACCTCACTCGGGCGGGTATCGCGGACACGGGGTAATCCCGTATTTTGTTCAAACTGGGAAAGCACCGGTTCCAGGTGACTGACAAACAGTGTTGCAACTGTCAGATCCGCCGTTGTTCCCGGGTTGATTCCCTCGTGTTTGAATTCTTTGTCGGCCTGCATCAGGCGCGATTGGAAATCTTCTGGCCTGTCGGCCTTTTTCAGACCTTTTAATAACTCGCCGGCACGCAACGTGGTGACGACGGCCTTGTACAGACCGAATTTTCGTGCCACATGGGTGTCGGGATAGCGCGCCAACAGACTGAGATAGAGACCGGTAATGGCCCACTCTCTGTTTTGCCAACGTTCGAGGAAGTCTATGAACGTGGGTAATGCAAAATCGAAAATATCCTGGTAGCCGGTCGCATATTGTCGGGCAATGAGGTCACGATCCGAGGCGTGTGACATAACCTCCAACAGAGATACAGACGGCTGCTCATACACATCATATTTGTCTGACTGTCCCAGGCCGCCGGGGGCCGCTAATTGAATCGCTCGAAACAGCCACTCGGTGTCCACTTTGCTGGCTTGTATCAATACGCTGTTCACTCGCGCCTGTAGTGTGCCGGGATTTCTATTGTGTTCTAGCATGGCAAGAATCAGTGGCGCACAGAGCATGAGGATGCCGAGGTTTGTATTACAACCTACAGCCTCCCTAGTCGCTTTGACTGCGCGAAATATCCTCTCTCCCAAGCCATAGGAGACGTCGGTTAAAGGTTCAACACTGGCGTCGGCACTGGCGACAAAGTCCACCAGATTCATGCCGTGACCATCCGCAAAGCGATGTACATTCCCTGGCTTTAGGGCCTCCAGTTCACTCAGACAGGCTTGCCGGTAGGCCTGGGCGATCTGGCGCTTCAGGTGTTCCCTGAAGAGTTGTATCACTGTCATCACACCACCTCCGTCAACGCCTGACTTTGACAACTGGAGAGGAAATCCTCCACCAGCAAGCGGGTGATATCGACATGACTCACCTGCTGTAGCCCCTTCCAGGCGGGAATGCTGTTGACCTCGAGCACATAGGCCTGGCCACTGCTGTCACGCAGAATATCGACACCGGCATAGCGCATGTTCACGGCATCGCTGGCGGCTTCCGCCAACTCCCGTAACTCCTGATCGAGCACTGCTGCATGTGACTTTGCGCCCTGAGCCAGATTGCTGATCCAGCCGCTGCCTCGACGCAACATGGCGGAGACGGCTTTTCCATTGATGACAAAGACCCGCCAATCGTGGGCGTCTTCACTACCCGTATTGATGAAACGTTGCAGATAGTAGACACCGTTAAACAGTGAAGCCTCGGGTAACTTCTCGTTTCGACTGATACGGGTCAGGCCATTGCCTTGGGATCCAAACAGTGGCTTGAGGACGATGTCATGTCCGGACTCGAATTCACGCTGCAGGATTTCAGAAGTATCACTCTCCTCCCCCGAAACCCAGGTGGGTGGCGTTGGAATTCCCGCATTGTGCAGCAGAAAACTGGTCATCCCTTTGTCCACACTGCGCTCGATAGCACGACCATCGTTGTAGACACAGACACCCAGATGGTTAAGGGCATGGAGGATATCGAGATAGAGCACCACCTGTTCCAGGCTGCCGCCAGGCACACCGCGAACAAAGACACCATCCGGCAGTGATTCAAATCCGGGTATCAGCAAGACCGGTCGTTCACCATCGATACGAAAACCACAGCTCTTCAGCGAGACGAATTCACTGCTACAACCATACTCAGCGAAGGTCTCCCGCAGACGAGCACCATGCCAACCCGGATCATCGGTAAAGATGGCGATACGGCGATTCACGCTGCGACTCCAAAGGAAGTGGTCAGCAGTTGGATGTCGAGCTTGCCTGCGGCAAAGCTGTTACCGCTGTCGAGTACGCTGACCATGACCCTTGCCGGACTGAACAACATCGGATCGATCTTGAAGAAGTCATACTCGTAAGCCTTGAAGATATCCGCGAAGGGACGACCGTAATCTCTCGAAGCGCTGCTCGGCAGATCTGTCGCCAGCTTCTGTGCCGCCGCATCCTCGCCACCGACGAAAAGCTGCACCAGACCGGCGAAGAGAATCGCGTCATTGGTACGACCCATGGCATTGAGGAAATCCGGTGCCGGGGGTGGCAGGGGCGCACTACCCATGCCGTCATGGATATCGCTCAGGTTGAATGCCAGTTCATGGGACTTGTGCATGGCGACTTCCAGCACCCGGGCGACGATCTGCACGTTTCCGGCAAGACTACTGGTGGGTGTGAGTATCAGGGTCAAGGCGTCGATGTCGACACCGCAATCCCGCGCGATCTTTTCACACAGCGCTGCTGGCGGTTGTTTATCCACTTCCAGTACGAGACAGGTCTGATCCGATTGATCCTGGTAATCGAGTTCTTTGAAGAGTGGCTCTTTTTGCGCCAGTGCCCTGCCCGGTCCTGATCCCAGCGCATGAAACGCCTTCTCTCCCTCCGCTTTGTGGGAGAGGCTCCAGCCCGCATATTGACTGCCGAGACAGGCAAGCACCGGATCGTTGGTGTGAACATGAACCGAGAGTGGCCAACCCTCCACCGGACCACTACCGCTCAGGCTGACATGACCCAGTCCACCGAGACAGATCTCTGCAATGCGACGACCGGCTTCCAGCGAGCCTGTAGCATCTATGCCGGCATCTACAATGCGGCAACCATTCTCCAGGCGATTGACGGCAAGTCTTAGAATGCCGGCATCTTCTACAAGAGATTCCACCAGTGGTGCTGTCAATTGATTGATACTGGGTCGAGTCATACTGCCACTCTCTCAGGTTGAATAAATTTTGCCGGTAGACCGATATTTGAAAGGATCTCTTCCTGCCGACTTGCAAGCTTGGCTTCCACCTTTTCCGCATTGCTTGCTTCGGCAAACAAGCTACATAAGGGCTGTCCCTGGGTGATACGGCTTCGTGGCAAAGGTCTGTCCTTTATCCAGTCCGGCCAACGCATCTCAACGGGAATTTCGAGAGTACATGGGGCATAGACGATCATGTGTCCGTGATTCATTGTTGAACCGATGATCGGAAGAACAGGCAACTCACCCTGACAGGCACGAATATGTTGTTTCATCCAACCCGCTTCGATCAGATGTTCATACAGCTCCAGGGTTGCCGTGGGTCTGGGATTGAGATCAATGACCCATACCCCCTCTTGATTGAGAATAAAATCCAGGCTGTTGATACCGCGTAGAGATAACTCGCTAACCAATTTGTCGACAATGCCAATCACTTCGTGACGGACACTTTCGTGCATCTGCATCTGAGAGATAGCTCCACTGTAGAGAAAGGGGGCCGGGGCATTGGATGCGCTCATTCGCAACCTATTGAAACCGATGACTCTCGCCCTCTCTCCATCAGCGATGAAGAGCACAGACATCACCTGACCAGGTGTATGACGTTGGTAGTAACAACTGGCATCCGCCGCTGAGTGTTGAGGATCAAAATAGGCGACCCCTTGTCCACCACAACTGCCTGCACGCTTTATCAACCATGTGTCATTGATGTTAGCGTATGGCGGCGTAAAGCAGACCTCCGGGTAGGGAATGCGCAATCTGTTCAGCAGCGAGAAAAAACGTTGCGGCCTGCGCAGAGTATCCAGTACAGAGGTATGATTACCGTACAAGGGGAAGCGGGAAGAGAGCTGCTGCAACAGGTAGGAAGCGCCCTCCAGACCCGCCCCATAGATGATACCGCTTGGCTTATGGGGAAAGATCGATTTCATCTCGTCGATAAACATGTCGACATCAAGATGGGAAAAGCCCTGACTCACCGGCCAGCAATCCGCCACTGCCAGGGTATCGTGGTCGCAGAAGGCATCCAGTACCGAGACCTGGTAGCCGCCACGCCGGGCCGACTCCGCCATTGAACGACCGCAGTTGGCCAGGATCAGGAGTCTCTCTTGCTCAGCTGACATAGTCCCGTGCCACCTCGAATGCGCTGTTGAAATCGAGAAACTCCGGCTTGCCAGTCTCGTACATGCGTTTCAGCAACAGATGCTGGGTCTGGTATTTCACATTGCCGACGGCAAGTGCGCCGATACCGATAATGCCGCTGGAGAGACCGGGTATCTCCACACCATCATCCATCACGCCAACGCCTTCGATCCCCTCCGGCGGGACGGCGTTGACGTCACAGGCGACTTTCAGGTTCTTGGCCTGTTTCAGATGTTGTGTGTTGAGAACCTGGACGCCCGCCTTGGCCGCGTTGAAGACCACATCAGCTTCAACAGCGAGCTCGCTGATCTCTCCATCGCTGATTCCGGCGGCGCCGGTAAGCTTCGAGCCATACTTCTCATTACACAGATCGGCCAGACTGTTGGCCTTTGCCACACTCTCATGACTGACGATCACCGCCTCAGCGCCGGCGAAATTGGAGAGCATTGCCGCCGTGGTGCCTACAGGCCCAGTACCACCAAAGACGACCACCCGCTTGCCATTGAGATCACTCTCTTGCTTTTTTAATTCCCGCTCGACACAGGCCACCATGCCGGCTGCGGTGGTAAAGGCGCCACTGGGGTCGGCAAACAGAGAGATATCAAATGGAGGTACCATCGACTTCTTCGCCAGATGCATCATATCCATAGCCAGGTGGGTATCCCGTCCACCGAAATAGATACCCGTACGCTTCACCCCTTTGGGGCCGCGGGAGAAGATGGCGTCCTGTACCAGATCCCTCACCTCATCCAACTCAACGTTGATATAGGGGGTACAGGCCGTCCAGCCTGCGTCATAGGCCATGTTGACATCAAACGGACTGAGATTTTTTGCCGCAGTCAACATGTGCAGAAGATAGGGTCTTTCCATCAATGGGCTCGCTTTTTATTTATGAGTCTTGTGGGTTGTTTGAGTAGATTGACCGCTGCACCCTGATTCCGGGCCGACACCTGCTGGCAACGAAATGAGGAGAAATCGCCGAACGCCTGCTTGAGGGCCTGCTCCAGTGAATGAGCCTGCTCAGCACTCTCAAGCAGCACAAAACCTGTTGGGCCCCAGGAACTCTGACCAATGCCACTGTAGCCATGCTCAGCGGCCCAGTTCAGCGCCGCCGAAACCGAAGGGCTGGTAAAACGTCCACCCTGGGCCGGGGCAAAGTGATCTCCCACTGCCTGTTGAATCTGACCGATAGCTTCGGAGACAGGCTGCAGTCGGCCCTCCATGACACCCGGCAACACCTGCATCATCACCATGCGGCAGAGATGGGCTGCGGTGGGAGCCGGGAATTGAGCCAGTTTGGAGAAGGCAGTAATCTCATCCGATCCGTGCAGACCTTGGGAACGGGTATCGAAGAGCAATAGTGCTCGCCAGTCATCAGGGAATGGCAGTCTCACCGCTACCGGTGGTACGCCGTCACTCTCACCCTTGCCGCAATCAAGAATGAAACCACCTTGATCGAAGGCACCTATACCTATGCCGGAACGTCTCCCCCGATGGAGCAGGCCTGCAATAGCGGCACTGTCGAGTTCACCAGAGTAGAGACGTTCGATGGCGGTGCCGACGGCCAGTGCCATCTGGGTACCCGATCCCAGGCCAACATGATCAGGGATCTTCTCTTGCAGAGTGATCTCTACCCCACCTTGGATATCCCGAGCTGATAGATAGTCGCGGGCATATTTCAGCGCCCGTTCAGCACCAGGTCCGTTGGCAGTGATCTCATTGGCCTTCTCCGCACGCAGACGCGTCGATAAGCCATCGATAGTCAGCCCAATGCTGCCAAAGCGACGGCCCAGGCCACCATTCAGGTCGAGGAAACCCAGATGCAGTCTTGCCGGCGCTTCAACCTCCACAGTTAATCCAGCTTGATCGGTTTTAGTTGGATAAATCACGCGGTTCTCTTTTCTATGAATATTATCGTTTTCCCTTACTGCAATATTTATGCCCGACACTCTCCGGGAAAAAACCGGGGAATCGATTGGACGCCTTTGTAAGGACCTCTTACAGCACCTTGCGGCGTCTATGTGATGTGTTTTACAGGTAGATTTACTTGCTAAAAATAAATCGCAGTGAAAATCATCTCCAGGCTGCAAGAGTGCAGGCGCTATCAATAGATGCAATCTCTATCACTCCCATCTGAGGCAGCCACAAGTGTGACTAATTCTCGATTGCACCTGCCATGAACCAATGTGTCACCCGCCCTGACCCACCACTTAACAGTCGTATTTAGGCTTCGTTTAAGCTCGAAACCAGAAAAAGCGAATGGCTTATATCCACTTGATCCAGTTCACATAGACAAAACCAATAAAAATACGGGTAAGGAGAAACCCATGGCCTGGTAGATATCTGATCAGGCCAAACTGACTCGGGTGAATCGATAAGCAAAATCTTCGATGGCACAGTTTCTGCTCTATCATGATGATTCGGCCGGACACTCAACACTCGCAGGACCCAAACAGAGCATGTGGAAGAAAAACTTTGACCAGATAACAGATGGAGTGACCTGTCCTGGCTGCGGCCTGACCTGTGATGACCTGAAGATCGAAGTGGAAAACGGAAGTCTGAAAAGCGTGCAGAACGGCTGTGAGCTAGCCGACTCTCACTTCCGTGAGACAATGACGGAGTTTGATCCCTCCCCAAGGATCGAGGGAAATAGCACCTCTCTGGAATCAGCCCTGGACTATGCTGCAGCCTTGTTGCAGAAGGCGCAGGCTCCCCTCTTTGCCGGACTGGCCACCGATGTCAACGGTATGCGCGGTCTGCTCTCACTGGCCGATCGATGCGGCGCCACCCTGGACCATCTCAACGGTGATGCCATGTTTCGTAACCTGCGGGTGCTGCAGGACAGCGGCTGGTTCGCCACAACCTTTACCGAGGTGCGCAACCGGGCAGACCTGATTGTCCTGGCGGGTAGTCAGATCTTGCAGAGATTTCCGCGTCTGATTGAACGAGTGCTCGCGCCCAAGGAGAGTCTCTTTGTTAATGGAGAAGCGCGAAGAGTCGTCTTGCTCGGTCCCTGGGATGCTGACGCTTTGCCTGAATCTCTGGCGCTCCTAAAGCCGACATTGATCAATGTGTCGATGGAGACCCTGTCGGACGCCGTTGGACTGTTAAGGGGCAGCATCGCCGGCCGGGCCGTGGAGATCAACCGGCTTGGTGATGAGATAGGTGGGAAGCTCAGCGAACTGGCCGAAGATCTCAAGCATGCTAAATACAGCGTCGTCTCCTGGAGTGCTGCCGACCTCGATCTGCCCCATGGCGAGTTGACGGTGCAAAGTCTTGTCGACCTGGTCAAGGATCTCAACCAAAAGGGTCGCAGTGGCGCCCTGCCCCTCGCCGGTACACAGGGAGATATCACCACCAATCAGGTCTGCACCTGGCAACTGGGCTACCCCCTGCGCAGTCAGTTGCAACAGGGGTATCCGCAGCACGATCCGTTACTCAATCGCTGGCAGGATAAGCTCAGTCGTAATGAGAGCGATCTGCTGCTCTGGGTCTCATCCATCTCGCCCCATCAGCCAGCGCCTGAGTGTCAAACCGCAACCATCGTCCTGGGTCATGCCGGGATGAGATTCAACACAGACCCCACCCTCTTCATCCCAGTCGGGGTACCAGGAATCGATCATCCAGGACATTGGTACCGCAGTGATGCTGTCTGCACCCTGCCTCTCGGCCAGTTGAGAGAGAGCCCCCTGCCGTCAGTCAGAGAGGTCGCGGATCAGTTAAACCGGCGGCTAGCAAACAGAAACGGAGAGCCCCATTCATGTTGATCAAACTCGCCGGAGGTAAGGTCTACGACCCTGCCAACGAAATCAATGGCGAAGTCAGAGACATCTATCTGCGTGACGGAATGATCGTCTCCCCACCTGCCGAGAATGAACGGGTCGATGAAACCTACCATCTTGCAGGTAAGATCGTGATGGCCGGTGCCATCGATCTGCATACCCATATCGGTGGCGGCAAGGTCAACATCGCCCGCACCATGTTGCCCGAAGATCAACGGGGGCATGAGAGACTCAAAAGCTCACTCACCCGCTCCGGTGGCGGCCATGCAGCGCCCTCCACCCTGGCAGCGGGATATCGCTATGCGGAGATGGGCTACACCAGCTGTTTCGAACCCGCCATCCTGCCGGTAAATGCCCGCCAGGCGCACATGGAGATGGCGGATACCCCAATGCTCGATACCGGCGGTTACGCCATGCTCGGCAATGATGAGCTGTTGCTGAACCTGATCGCAGACGGCGCTGAGCAGGAGACCATCAACGACTATGTCGCCTGGACCTTGCATGCCTCCCAGGCAATCGGTATCAAGGTGGTCAACCCCGGCGGCATCAGCGCCTTCAAGTTCAACCAGCGGGAGCTGGATGTGGATGATCGCCATCCTCACTACCAGATCAGTCCCCGGGAGATCGTCCTCAAGCTGACCCGTGCCCTGCATGAGTTGAAGGTGCCCCATCCGCTGCATGTGCATGCAAGTAATCTTGGCGTCCCCGGCAACTACCTCTCGACCCTGGCGACCATGGATGCCGCCGAGGGAAGGCCGATTCACCTGACCCATATCCAGTTCCACAGCTACGGTACCGAGGGGGATCGCAAGTTCTCCTCCTCTGGCGCGCAGATCGCGGAGGCGGTGAATAAACGCAAGAATGTGACCATCGACGTGGGCCAGATCATGTTCGGCCAGACGGTGACCATCTCCGGTGACACCATGCGACAGCACGCCAACCACCACCATGCCCACCCGCACAAATGGACCTGCATGGATATCGAGTGCGATGCGGGTTGCGGTGTCGTCCCCTTCCGCTATCGCGACAAGAATTTCGTCAACGCATTACAGTGGGCCATCGGCCTGGAGCTGTTTCTTATGATGGAAGATCCCTGGCGGATCTTTCTTACCACTGACCATCCCAACGGTGCGCCTTTCACCAGCTACCCCCATCTGATCAGGCTGTTGATGGACAGGAGCTTCCGCAACGATCTGTTGTCCCAGGTGCATGAAGACGCTGCTGGTGCCAGCCACCTGGCCAGTCTGGAACGGGAATATTCGCTGTATGAGATCGCCATCATGACCCGCGCCGCACCGGCGAAAATCCTGGGGCTGAAAGATCGAGGACATCTGGCACCCGGTGGCCTGGGGGATATCACCGTCTATCATCCTGACGAGAATCCGGAACGGATGTTTGAAAAACCGATGCTGGTTTTCAAGAATGGTGAGCTGGTGGTCAAAGAGGGAGAGATCCAACAGGTAATCAGCGGCACAACCCAGGTAGTCAAACCAGACTATGACAAAGGTATAGAGAAGGAGATCGGCCGCTGGTTCGATAAATATCACAGCATCGGCCTCTCCAACTTCAAGATATCCGACGATGAGATGGCGGAAGGCATCGGCAGCCCGGTGAATGTGCACGCCTGCGAGGGAAGCATCGCATGATCATCAACGGCACAGAGATTGAAGACACCTTCGCCGAGGCCTTCGGCATGAGCGCTACGCGGGTGATCATCACCGCTATTAATCCCCGCTGGGCACGAATTGCCGGTGAGACCATGACCGGTTTTGCCACCTCGGTAATCGGCTGTGGCGTCGAAGCAGGGATTGAAAGAGAGATAGCGCCGGAGGAGACCCCCGATGGACGTCCAGGCGTCAGCGTGCTGCTCTTCGGCATGTCAGGCAAGGCCCTGGCCAAGCAGTTGGAGACCCGGGTGGGACAGTGCGTGTTGACCTGTCCCACCACCGCCCTCTTCGCCGGCATGCAGGGGGAGAAGAAGATGCCTCTGGGCAAGAACCTGCGCTATTTTGGCGACGGTTATCAGATCTCCAAGTTGATCGACGGAACAAGATACTGGCGGGTGCCGGTGATGGATGGGGAGTTTCTGTGTGAAGAGACAGTGGCAAGAATACCCGCAGTGGGTGGCGGCAACTTTCTCGTCCTGGCAGAGAGTCAGGCGCAGGCCCTCACCGCCTGCGAGAAAGCGATCGAGGCGATGCAGCATCTACCCAATGTGATCATGCCCTTCCCCGGCGGGATCGTCCGTTCCGGTTCAAAGGTCGGTTCGAAATATAAATCTCTCATGGCCTCTACCAACGACGCCTACTGCCCCACCCTGAGGGGAGCGGTAAAATCGAAGCTGGATAAGGAGACAAAATCGGTGATGGAGATCGTCATCAATGGACTGAGTGATGAGGATGTTCGTCTTGCCACCCGCACAGGCATCAACGCAGTCTGTGAGTTGGGCGCTGAGGCAGGTATCAGACGAATATCGGCGGGCAACTATGGCGGCAAGCTGGGCCAGTTCCACTTCCACTTAAGGGAGCTGATGGCATGAGTGGCTTGATTCTGAAACTGATCAACAATCCCTCCCAGCGGATCGATATGAGTGGTTTTACCCCTCAGCAACTGGCGGGCAAAACGCAACAAGAGATTGAGAAGTTGCCGCTCTGGCTCGGTAACCAGCAGATCGAGTCTGCTGAATTGTTCGAGTGCAAAGGTAGAGCAGGTGAAGAGATCACCATCCAATCCGACAGCGATCGCTTGGACCGAATCGGTGTCGGCCTGAATGGCGGCACTATCAGGATAGAAGGTCGAGCCGGCGCCTATCTCGGACAAGGCATGCAGGCTGGGAGTATCGAACTCTCCGGTGATGCCGGGATCGCAGCCGGATGTGCCATGTCCGGCGGTAAGCTAAGCATCCAGGGCAACGCCGGGGATTTTCTCGGTGGCGCCATCACCGGCGAACGCCAGGGGATGCGTGGCGGTACCATCCTGGTCAAAGGCAGTGCGGGGGATCGTGCCGGAGACCTTATGCGTCGGGGTACCATCATCATAGAAGGCGATTGTGGTGATTACTGCGCATCCCGCATGGTTGCAGGCAGTTTGATTGTCCTGGGACAGCTGGGAAAACAGACCGGATGGGGCATGCGTCGCGGGACATTGATAACCACGAATATACCTGACTCGCTACCGGCGACATTCAATCACAACGGTAAACACCATCTCAGTTTTCTGAGCCTGTTCAGCAAGTCTCTGAAAGCTCACCCATCACTGCCCGATCTGACCCAAAGGGGGAATCGGGTCGACCGCTGGTTAGGTGATCTGGCCTGCGATGGTAAAGGGGAAATCCTGGTCTGGTGTTGATCTGAAGAATATTTCACTAAGAGTTAAGACACACAATTTTCTTCCAGTAGTTACGCCTAAGCAGTCATATTCCATTGTTTTATCCAATCGGAAAATAGGCAGAGCATATTCGAATATTAACCTGGAGAGTTGAGGCCGCTTGCAGAACCCAGGCTAACTCTCTGTAAGCAAACGCCAATTGCTTAAATCCTCTTAATAACTGTCACCAAAGCGAGACAACGGTTGTGTCACAGCCTGCCCCGCTTCTGATTTTCCTTGGGAAAAATTCCCAGCCTATCTCTGCCATGCTTGGTGTCGAAGCCCTATATAGGGCGATTCAGCCGATATAGGCCGACTAACGCAGTAAAGGCATGCATGTTGCTTGAAGTACTTTTGTTGCTGTCGCTCTGTCTCTTCGCAGGCGGAGAATCAGCACAAAACAAAAGCACAAATCCAAAGTGAGCAAAATTAGGAGTGATACTTCAATGAAATGGTCAACACCTACCTATGAGGATCTTCGTTACGGTTTTGAGATCAATCTCTACATCAATAACCGCTAACGGTTAATCCCTGGAACCACCCATCAACGGGTGGTTCCAGCCATAATAATAAATAGAACCTCCATCCAAAACTTATGCTGATTCATATTCTCGGTTCAGGAGCCGGCGGCGGCTTCCCACAGTGGAACTGTAATTGCAGT
Organism: Sedimenticolaceae bacterium; assembly: GCA_050293225.1. Classification (GTDB taxonomy): domain Bacteria; phylum Pseudomonadota; class Gammaproteobacteria; order Chromatiales; family Chromatiaceae; genus Thiodiazotropha. The sequence continues at coordinate 3,894 of JBNKMQ010000092.1, read as the reverse complement.
AACTGCCAAGGTGTTCGTGCAGGAACCGTGAATGCAGTCTCCCGTACACAATCCTCCATCACCATCAGTGCAAACGGTGAGGATTGGGTACTCTTCAACGCCTCTCCCGATATTCGTGCACAGCTTGAGTCCTTTCCCCGATTACAACCCGGCAGGGCCATACGCGATACCGCGATCAAGGCAATTGTTTTGGTGGATGCACAGATCGATCACACCACAGGTCTGCTGCTTTTGCGCGAACACACGGAACCCTGGAATGTCTACTGCACCCAGGCGGTTCACGACGACCTCACCAGCGGTTATCCCATCTTCAATATTCTCAGCCACTTTCGCGGCGTCAACTGGCATGAGATCACCACCGACCAGGCGAGCTTCACGATTCCCGATATCGAAGGCATCGTCTTCACTGCAGTCCCTTTGAAGAGCGAAGCACCCCCCTTTTCCCCCCATCGCCACAACACCGTACCCGGTGACAACATCGGCTTGCGGGTGGAGAACCTGGAGAGCGGCAAGAACCTCTTCTACGCACCGGGCCTGGGTGAACTGGAACCTCATGTCATCCCCTACATGGAGGCGGCCGATTGCCTGCTGGTGGACGGCACCCTCTGGACCGACAACGAGATGATCTCCGCGGGGATCAGCGAAAAGCATGGCAAAGAGATGGGACACCTCGACCAATCCGGCGAAGGAGGCATCATCGAGATTCTCAGTGGGCTGTCGAAGCCGAGGAAGATTCTCATCCACATCAACAATACCAATCCCATCCTGATCGACGACTCACCTGAGCGTCAGGCACTGGAGCGGGCCGGTATCGAGGTCTCCTACGACGGCCTGGAGATCGAAATCTGACAATGGAGAAAAGCATGGGCAGCGCAATTCAAATAGAGTCACCCTGGTCGCGAGAGGCGTTCGAACAGAAGCTCAGGGAGAAGGAGAAGTACTACCACATCCACCACGAATTCCATCTCTTGATGAACAGCGGCAAGCTGGACAAGCCTGCCATTCAGGGCTGGGTCGCCAACCGTTTCTACTATCAGGTGATGATCCCGGTAAAGGATGCCGCCATCATGGCCAACTGTCCCGACCGTGATGTGCGTCGTCACTGGATTCAGCGCATCATCGATCATGACGGCACAGAGGGCGACGAGGGAGGCATCGAGGCCTGGCTGCTGCTGGGTGAAGCCGTCGGTCTATCCCGTGAAGATCTATTGAGTCACAAGTATCTATTGCCGGGGGTGAAATTCGCTATCGACGCCTATGTCAATTTCGCCCGTCAACAACCCTGGGAGATTGCAGCCAGCTCTTCTCTGACAGAGTTATTCGCCCCGACCATTCACCAGAAGCGTCTCGACAACTGGCCGGAGTACTACCCCTGGATCGATGAAAGAGGCTACCACTATTTTCGCAAACGTCTGACCGAGGCCCGACGCGATGTGGTACATGGCCTGAACATCACTCTCGACTACTACAAGACCCGGGAGCAGCAGGAGAAGATGCTCGAAGTGCTACAGTTCAAGCTCGATATTCTCTGGACTATGCTCGATTGTATGTGGATGGCCTATGTCGAGAATAAGCCGCCCTACCACAACATCGCAGATTGAGATGATGAGTCACCACTTCAAAGACGAAGACATCCCGCAGATAGCGCCCAGCTTTCGTTTCCAATGGGAGGAGGCGCAGGGGTGTCATGTCATCCTCTATCCCGAGGGGATGGTGAAACTCAACCCCGCTGCCGGGGAGATCCTAAAAAGATGTGATGGTGAGACCCAGGTCTGCGGCATCATCGAGAATCTGCAGACCAGTTTTCCCGATGCGGACCTTGAGGCTGACGTCTACCAATTTCTGGATACCGCTTATGACAACCAATGGCTCCGACACAAGCCCGCCTAAGCCGCTCTGGCTATTGGCTGAGCTGACCTATAAATGTCCGCTGCAGTGCCCCTACTGCTCCAATCCCCTGGATATCGCCCGTTATAAAGATGAGCTATCCACCGAAGAGTGGATAAGGGTCTTTCGCGAAGCGCGTAAACTGGGGGCGGTACAACTCGGCTTCTCCGGCGGCGAGGCGTTGGTACGCAAGGATCTGGAGATCCTGATCGCTGAAGCGAATAAACTGGGTTACTACACCAACCTGTTAACATCCGGCGTGGGCATGGATGAAGCGCGTATAAAAGCCTTCAAACAGGCCGGTCTCGATCATATCCAAGTCAGCTTCCAGGCCAGTAGTGAGGAGCTGAATAACTTCATCGCCGGCAACAACTCCTTCGAACATAAGATGGAGATGGCAAGGCTGGTTAAGAAGTATGACTATCCGATGGTGCTCTGCTTTGTCCTGCATCGTCACAACGAAGATCAGGTGGAGCAGATCCTGGAGATGTCCCACGCCCTGCAGGCCGACTATGTGGAACTGGCCACCACCCAATACTACGGCTGGGCCCTGCACAATCGTGAACAGCTGCTACCGACTCGGGAACAGGTCGAAGCGGCGGAGACCGTCGCTCATCGATATCAGGAAAAACTGAAGGGCAAGATGCGTATCTTCTATGTGGTGCCCGATTATCACGAAGAGCGCCCCAAGGCTTGTATGAATGGCTGGGGATCAGTGTTTCTCACCGTTGCCCCGGACGGTACCGCCCTGCCCTGTCACGCCGCTGGTGAACTGCCTGGACTGACCTTTCCCAATGTGCGGGATCACAGTGTCGATTGGATCTGGAATCAGTCCGCGGACTTCAACAAGTTTCGTGGCTATGGCTGGATGAAAGAGCCCTGTCGTAACTGCGATGAGAAGGAGAAGGACTTCGGCGGTTGTCGTTGCCAGGCCTATCTGTTGACCGGCGATGCCGCCAATACAGACCCGGTCTGCAGTAAATCCCCCCAGCATGAGCAGATCGTCAAACTGGTTGAACAGGCAGGTCAAGCAGAGAAACCGGCTGAAGTCCCTCTGGTCTTTCGCAATATGCGTAACTCAAAAAAACTCACCGCCGATAAGTGGCCGGAAGCGAGTGGACAATAACCATCTCAGTCGACTAACTGCTGCCTCATTCGTTCTGTCTCCTCAATCATGGTCGAGGTCATCGCGGGTTCTTCCAGCAGATGGCCGGCATCGGCCACCTCAATGAAGCGGGAACCGGGTATGGCTTGATGAAGTCGCCAGGATGCATCCATGTTGCAGGTAATATCAAAACGACCGTGAACGATTGAGATAGGTATTCCGATCAGGCTTTCTGCGTGGTCGAGAATCTGGTTCTCTGCAATAAAATAACGATTACAGGCGTAGTGGATTTCAATCTTGGTTTTTGCCAGGAGTCGATGCTGATTCACTGCACGCTTTATTGGCTTTGTTGTTTCTGTATGCGCTTGTACCCGGTGCCAATTGACCACACTACTGCCCCACTCTGACCAACGCCTCGCGGCAGCCAAGTCATTTCGACTCACTTGATCCCTATACTTGTTAAAGAGATCACCCAAATTGTCGCAATCATCCATATCCTGGGTGAACCTGTCCCAAGCCTGGGGGAACACGCTTTTCAGCTGAATAAAAAACCAGTTCAAATCGGCTTCTCGCGCAAGAAAGAGACCACGCAGTACCATACCCATAACTCTCTCACTATGAGAGATGGCATAGATAAGAGCGAGGGTCGCACCCCAGGATCCAGCAAAAATCATCCAACGCTGAATGCCCAGATGTCGACGAATAGTTTCCATATCTGCAACAAGGTGTTCTGTGGTATTGCGTGACGTTTCACCTGAAGGTAGGGATTTCCCTGATCCGCGTTGGTCAAAAAGGATTACCCTGAACAGCTCGGGATCGAACAGACGCCGATGATCTTCAGAGCAACCTGAACCAGGCCCCCCGTGAAGGAATACTACGGGTATCCCCTGGGAGGTACCCGA
>JBNKMQ010000091.1:0-1574 GCA_050293225.1 Sedimenticolaceae bacterium | reverse complement strand
CTGAGCCGTCTGAATCGTCAGCTGACAGAGTCGCAACACCACCTTGCCAGCGCCATGCAGGCAGAGGCAAAGATCGCCGCTGAGTTGAAACACAACCTGGCGCAGCTCAAAGAGAGTGAGGAGAAGTTCGCCGGTCTGGCTGAATCGGCACTCGACGCCATCATCATGCTCGACCCACAAGGTCGTATCTCCTTCTGGAACCAGGCCGCAGAGCGGATCTTTGGTTACGCTGCGAGTGATGCCGTCGGCCAGGAGATGGAGCAGTGGCTCGCCATCGGGCATGAGGATCCGTCCATCCTTCCGCTGTTAAAGCGCTACGTCGGCAACCCGGAGAGCCCCCCCCCGGGTACCACCCTGGAAATAACGGCGCAGCGTAAGAACGGCCAGCGCTTTCCCGGCGAGATCGCCCTCTCTTCCGTGTTGTTGAATCATGCCTGGCATGTGATCTGCGTTTTTCGCGATATCAGCCAACGCCGGCAACTGGAGGCCGAGCAGAGACGGCTGGAGAGGGAACTCATGCAGCATCACAAAATGGAGGCGTTGGCCCAGCTTGCCGGTGGTGTCTCCCACGAGATCAACACTCCGATGCAGACAGTCGGCAACAATCTCCGTTTCATCCAGGAATCGTTCGACGACTTGCTCAAACTCCTTGCCAACCAGGAACGGTTGATGGAAAAGCTGCGCCCCATGAGCACCTTTAATGAGACCATCGTCGTCTATGACAAGGATCGTGACGAGCTCGACCCAGAGTATCTGACCACCGAGGTAAAGCAGGCGGTGACACAATCGCTGGAGAGCGCAGAGCAGGTAAAACGCATTGTGCGTTCGATCAGCGTATTCGCTAGCCCTGACAACCCAGTGATGCAAACTACCGATCTGACGAAGCTGATTCATGACTTGGTCGCGCTCTCACGCAACATCTGGTCACCCATTGCCGAAGTGCATCTGGCGCCTGCCGAAGAGGAGCTGAATATCGAATGCTACCCCGGAGAGCTGTCTCAGGCGCTACTCAACCTAGTGATCAATGCGGTGCAGGCCATCGAAGAGAAGGCTGGCGAACAGCCCGGTCAAATCGAAATTACCTGCCGCCGCCAGCAAGAGATGGCCTGCATCGATATACGCGACAACGGAGCCGGCATACCGGTCGATGCGCGTGAACACATCTTCAACCCCTTCTTCACCACCCGTGAGGTGGGTGCCGGCAGCGGCCAGGGGCTGACCCTGAGTCACGATGTCATTGTACGGCGCCATCACGGCAGACTCAGCTTTGAAACAGAGGTGGGTGAAGGCACGGTCTTCACTGTTTTACTGCCGTTGCAGTTCAACTCATTGGATAAAAAAACCTGACCTGCACATCCTTCGGCTTGGCAAAATAGGGGGCCGAGGTGACCACAACCTCTGCACCAGCAGCGACATAGTCAGCGACATTCTCCGCATTCACTCCACCGGCGGCAGCGATCACCGGTCGCCAAGCGGGTGGTTGATCGCTATCGACTGCGACCACCACCTGGGCCAACTGCTGCGGCGAGAGCTTTTCCAGCTGGATCACCTGACACCCCTGTCGTACCAGTGCC
>JBNKMQ010000090.1:0-7369 GCA_050293225.1 Sedimenticolaceae bacterium | reverse complement strand
CAGCATTTTCGATGCCGATCTGATAACCTGCCCAGAGCATACCCAGTCCGAAAGCGACAAGAGCGGCTGTGATCACCGAGGCATAAAAACAGCGCATGGCCTTACTACAAGTCTGGCCGATACCTCGTAAATATATGATTTTCATATCCATTTTTTCAAATATACCGCTACTCGTACTTTGGTTGTCGGTCGAAAAACCACGAACTTTAACATTTTAACGGCGAAATGTGATGTTTTTCTTAGTGTTTTTCCATGAGCAAAATCAATGAAACGCGTGAAGCAGTACCTTGCCTCCGACACGACCCTTACCTCTCTTAAGGCTCGCCTGGCGGCTCAAAAGACCCTGAAAGAGCAAGTAAAAAAGCTCCTGCAGCCACCTATAGATGAGCAGATTGAGAACGCCGTCATGCACTCCCGCACGCTGACGCTTTGGGTCAATTCACCCGTCTGGGCAAGCCGACTGCGATACCTTGCACCTCAGCTGTTGCGGCAACTGAAACAGGAAGGTTTAATCCTCGATCGAATTCAGCCAAGGGTTCAGGTACGGGAATCTCACAAGCCTTCAAAGAGACAAATGACGAGAAAGGCACAACTCAGCCCAGGGAGTGCAGAGGCCCTCCGCCATACAGCAGACTCTTTACAGGATAGGCCGCTGCGGGAGGCATTGATTCGGCTTAGCCGTCATTCGGGAAGCGAGGATAGAGAATAGAGGCAGTGCCATCCACCCCTGCTGACAAGGGTGGATGCAATATAGACGAGTTAACTCAGGGTCAGGTGAGCCGGCCGCATATAGGAGATAGGCGCGTCTTCCGGCTCATCGAAGGTGATCTCTTCCCAGGCATCCTCCTGACTGATGAGCTCACGCAACAGGCGATTGTTCAGCGCATGTCCCGATTTGTGGCCTTTGAAGGCGCCGATCAGGCTGTGGCCGAGAAGATAGAGATCGCCGATAGCATCGAGAATCTTGTGCTTGACGAACTCATCTTCGTAACGCAGACCATCTTCGTTGATAACCCGGTAGTCATCCACCACGATAGCGTTATCCAGGCTGCCACCCAGGGCGAGCTCCTTCTGCCGCAGCATCTCGATATCACGCAGGAAACCAAAGGTGCGGGCGCGACTCACTTCGCGCACGAAGGAGGTGGAAGAGAAATCCACGGTAGCGAACTGGGCGCCTTCGGTGAAGGCAGGATGATCGAAGTCGATGGAGAAGGTGACCTTGAAGCCGTCAAACGGCTCAAACGAGGCGCGTTTGTCACCCTCCACCACTTCGACCTTACGCTTGATGCGAATAAAGCGCTTGGCCTTGTTCTGCTCTTCCACCCCTGCGGACTGCAGGAGAAAAACGAAAGGCCCCGCACTGCCGTCCATAATCGGCACTTCCGGCGCACTGACATCCACGTAGGCATTGTCGATACCCAGGCCAGCAAAGGCCGAGAGCAGATGCTCAACAGTGGAGACCCTCACGCCATCCTGCACCAGGGTGCTGGAGAGGCGGGTATCCCCGACATTCTCAGCGCAGGCACGGATATCGACGACGGGGTCGAGATCTGTACGACGAAAAACAATGCCCGTATCCGGGGCAGCCGGACGCAAAGTGAGGTAGACCTTTTCGCCCGTATGCAGACCCACGCCAGTGGCGCGAATCACATTTTTTAAAGTCCTTTGCCAAATCATCGACTTATAACTCCCGGAGCGAGCCCCATAGATCTGCCCAAAAAAGGGGCGAATGCTAACACATTGAGATTATCCGACAAAATAGAGGAATTATGGTTCCCACCTCAAGTTAAACTTGAGAATTTGTCATCCCATTGTAAAACCTAGCAGACTCTGTTCCAACCCCTGCCATTTTTAGCCAAATCCTGGATACGCTCACACTTTCCCAGTCGTTTTAATCCGCCTGGCGCCGCAGGAAGGCCGGAATATCGAGGTAATCGAGATTCCCCTCCTGATGCGGTGCCGCATTTTGCACCCCAGATGCACCATTTCTGAGCACCGTGGGCCGATCCAGATCACGATAGTCCTCCGGCTCGGGCTCAGTGACATCGGAGTTGACCAGCTTCACCGGCTTGATCTCCTCCACCGGGGTAGGCATTGGAATATTCGCCCTGAGAGAGGCACTCTCTCCGAGCCCGGTAGCCACCACAGTCACCCGCATGTCGTTCTGCATATCGGGATCGATGACGGTACCCACCACCACAGTGGCGTCATCGTCAGCGAATTCACGCACCGTGTTACCCACCTCGTCGAACTCGCCGATAGCCAGATTAAGACCGGCAGTGATATTGACCAGGATACCCTTGGCACCTGAAAGGTTCACATCCTCCAGCAGGGGACTGCGAATAGCCCGCTCAGCCGCCTCTCGTGCCCGGTTATCGCCGGATGCCTCACCGGAGCCCATCATGGCGGCACCCATCTCAGACATCACGGTTTTCACATCGGCGAAGTCCACATTGATCAGACCCGGGCGGGTGATCAGCTCGGCAATGCCCTGCACCGCATGCAGCAAGACATCGTTGGCCGCCTTGAAGGCATTAAGAAGACTCATCTCCTTACCCAGCACCGCCAACAGCTTCTCATTCGGGATAGTAATCAGGGAGTCGACATTCTTACCCAGATCACTCATGCCCTGTTCGGCCACTTTCATGCGTTTACCGCCTTCGAAGCCGAAGGGCTTAGTGACTACAGCAACAGTCAGAATGCCAAGATCCTTAGCGACTTCCGCCACCACTGGCGCCGCACCAGTGCCGGTACCACCACCCATTCCGGCAGTGATAAAGACCATATCGGCCCCGGAGAGGACCTCTTCGATACGATCCCGATCCTCAATCGCCGCCTGACGACCGACCTCCGGATTGGCACCGGCACCCAGCCCCTTGGTGATATCGGAACCGAGCTGCAGCAAGGTCTTGACCTCACTATTGCTCAGGGCCTGGGCATCAGTATTGGCACAGATGAAATCCACACCCTCGATCTCGCCGGAGAGCATATGGTTGACTGCGTTACCGCCGCCACCGCCGACTCCGATCACCTTGATCACAGCACTCTGACTGTGAGTATCCATTAGTTCAAACATTATCTACCTCCTAGTTCTGACGCGCCTAGACAGAAAAATTGATTAAAAATTACCTTGGAACCAGTGCTTCATACGATCCCATATCGCCTTGATTCCGCTCTCATTCGCCAACTCATGGCCACCTTGGGATCTATTCCGCTGGCCAAACAACAACAATCCCACCCCGGTGGAGTAGATCGGATTACGCACCACATCCGCCAGACCACTGACGTATTGCGGCACACCGAGTCTCACCGGCATGTGAAAAACCTCTTCCGCCAAATCGACAACCCCCTCCATCTTGGAGCTACCGCCGGTCAGCACCACACCGCCGGCGATCACATCCTCGAAGCCGCTACGACGCAGCTCCGCCTGGATCAGACTCATCAGTTCCTCGTATCTCGGCTCCACCACCTCCGCCAGGGTCTGGCGGGAGAGCCGTCTCGGCGGACGATCACCGATACTGGGCACCTCGATGGTCTCATCGCTGGTGGCCAGCTGGGTCAGTGCGCAGGCGTACTTCATCTTGATGTCCTCCGCATACTGGGTCGGTGTACGCAGGGCCACGGCGATATCGTTGGTCACTTGATCCCCGGCGATGGGGATCACCGCGGTATGCCGAATGGCACCGCCGGTGAAGATCGCCATGTCGGTGGTACCGCCGCCGATATCCACCAGACAGACACCCAGCTCCTTCTCATCCTCGCTGAGGACGGAGTAACTGGAGGCGAGCTGTTCCAGGATCAGATCGTCCGCCTCCAGACCGCAACGCCGAATACACTTGACGATGTTCTGCGCGGCACTGACCGCACCGGTAACCATATGCACTCGGGACTCAAGCCTGACCCCCGACATACCGGTGGGCTCACGAATGCCCTCCTGCTCATCGATGATGAACTCCTGGGGCAGGATGTGCAGAATGCGCTGATCCGCCGGTATCGCCACCGCCCGCGCGGCATCGATGACCCGCTCCATATCTCCCTGGGTCACCTCTTTGTCTTTGATCGCAACGATGCCGTGGGAGTTGAGGCTGCGGATATGGCTGCCAGCGATGCCGGCGTAGACCGAGTGGATCTCACAGCCCGCCATCAGCTCGGCCTCTTCCACTGCCCGCTGGATCGACTGCACCGTCGACTCGATATTCACCACCACACCCTTTTTCAATCCACGGGAGGGGTGGGAACCGATACCGATGATCTCGATACCCCCTTCGCTCTTCACCTCGCCCACGATAGCCACCACCTTGGAGGTACCGATATCGAGACCGATGATCAGATTTTTCTCACTTCGCTTAGTCATTCAGATACCTGCAATTCTTGCCGCGTCCTGTTCCTGCTGGCGGCGATTCAAATTGACTTGCGCTTCTGCCTCTTGCCAGCGCACTGTAAAACCGTTGGTGTAGCGGAGATCCACCGACTCCGGCTGAACCTCATGTTCCTTTTTGAGAAACGGATAGAGCTGCACGAAACGGGTCAGCCGGGGCATCACCTCTCTTCTACCCAGGTGCAGAGAGACACCCTCTTGGGTCTCCAGCCACCAGGCCTGTCGCGGATCGACCCGAACCGCAATCAGACTCAAACCGGCAGTCTCCAGCAATGTACGCATACGCAGATACTGCTTGCTGATACGCAGTGCGCTCTGATCCTCTCCCTCCAGTCGGGCGAGACCCTGCAGCTGTGGCAGCTGTTGCGGCCGGAAGACTTCACCCCGCTGGCTGACAAAACCGTCTTTTCCCCAGTAGGCGAGCGGGACCTGCTCCACCACATTGACATGCAGGGTATCGGGCCAGATCCTGCGTACACTGGCACTTTCGATCCAGGGCAGTCGTTCGACCTTCTCTCTGACCCGATCCAGGTCGACACTGAAGAAGCCACCATCCACCGCATTCGCAACAGCGCTCTCAAGCCGATCACGCTGAAGATGTTTAATCTCGCCATCGACACCGACCACTTTCACCGGCATGACCTGGGGATCCATCAGCCTGATCACGCCCCATGACAACAGACCGATCACCACCACCAAGGTCGCCAACGAGGTCGCCAAAGTCCGCACCCAGGGTGCCGATTGAGGCTGAGGTTGAGGCTGTGCTCTCTTCGAGCGACTCATACCGACGCCTCCTGCAGACTGGTCTCGAGAATACGTAATACCAACTGATCGAATTCGATGCCGGCCTCAGCAGCAGCCATAGGCACCAGGCTGTGATCGGTCATACCCGGCACCGTGTTCACCTCGATCAACCAGGGCTGATCCTGCTCATCCAGCATCAGGTCGACCCGGCCCCAACCGCTTGCACCGACAGCCTCGAAGGCTTGCAGGCAGAGAGCTTGCAGTTCCGTCTCCTTCTCTTGCGCCAGCCCACAGGGACAGTGATAGCTGGTAGTATCGGACTCATATTTCGCTTCGTAGTCGTAGAAGTTATGCGGCGTTTCAAGCCGGATCAGCGGCAGGGCCTCACCCTGCAGGATGGCGCAGGTGTACTCCCGACCCACGATCCAACGTTCCGCCAGCACATTGCCGTCGTATTGAGATGCCGTCTCCCAGGCCTGCTGCAGCATCTCTCTGTTATCGACCTTACTCATGCCGATGCTGGAGCCCTCCCGGCTCGGCTTCACGATGAGTGGATAACCGAGACGATCAGCCGTCTCTAAATCTGCTGACGCGTTGATCAGAACCGCTTCCGGGGTCGGCAGACCCAGTCCTCGCCAGAGCGCCTTGGTCCGATGTTTGTCCATGCCCAGAGCAGAGCCCAGGACACCGCTACCGGTATAGGGCAGCTCGATGCGTTCCAAGGCACCCTGCATCACCCCATCCTCGCCACCCCGTCCATGCAGGATGATGAAGGCGCGGTCGAATCTCTCCAGCAGTAGGTGGGTCAACAGATCGCCGTCGGCATCGATACCATGGGCATTCACGCCGCCTCTCTGCAGTGCCGAGAGAACGGCGTTGCCACTACGCAGAGAGATCTCCCGCTCTGCGGAATCACCACCCATAAGGACAGCCACTTTGCCAAATCCGTTGTTGGAGACAGTCGCCGTCATGACGCCTCTCCGATCCGGTGGACTTCGGTAATCAGACGAATGCCTGTCTCCGACTCGACCCGGTTTTGTACTTCGTCGATCAACTGTTCGATATCAGATGCGGTTGCATCGCCTAGATTGACGATAAAATTCGCATGCTTCTCAGAGACCTCGGCCCCGCCGATGCGTAAACCTTTGAGCCCCAGAGACTCAATGATCCTGGCGGCATGATCTCCTGGCGGATTGCGAAAGACCGAACCACAACTGGGCTGTTTAGTCGGTTGCGTTGCGGCCCGCTTCTCAAGCAGACGTTTGATCTCTTCTTGAGCCGCCGGAGTATCACCTGTCGCCAGTGCCAGCTCTGCAGAGAGAAACCATTCACCGGCTTGGCCGCTGACATGGCGATAGCCGATCTCAAACTCATCCGGCGTTCTCACTCTCACCTCACCGAAACGATCGATAGTCTCCACCCGGATCACCTGTCGCCAGGTCTCACCACCGAAGGCACCGGCATTCATCGCCAAGGCACCCCCAAGTGTGCCGGGGATACCGGCGAGAAACTCGACGCCACAGAGTCCTGCCCTGGCAGCGGTACGGGCGATCTTGGCGCAAGCCACACCGGCCTCGGCATAGAGTCTTTTTCCGTCGCGCCAAGTCATCTCGTTCAACCGACCCTGGGTGGCAATCACTGTTCCTTGGAAACCACCGTCTCTAACCAACAGATTGCTGCCCAAACCGAGCCAGAAGAGCGGCTCATCCCGATCGAGTTGTGAGAGAAAAAGCAACAGATCATCCCTGTCCGCCGGCCGATAGAAACACCGCGCCGGCCCACCGACCCGCCAGGTCGTATGGCGCGAGAGAGGCTCGTCGTAACGCATCTCTCCCCGCAGACTATGGTTGTCTATGGCTGGCATCATTCTCAGCGGCTCTCTTCCCGGTTCTGTTTTTTTGTCGCAATGGTGCGTGCAATCAAACGCGATAACTGACTTCTCTTTTGTTGCGATTGGGCGTCAAACGCCAACCCCAGATTTGAAGGATGGACCTGCAGAGATTCACCGCAACCGATGTAAAACCGCTTCATATTGACTTGTGCCATTTAGTCCACCTCTGCGCAAAGTTGGAGGGGCAGTCCTGCGGCGATGGCGCCAATACTCCCCGCCCCCAGTGTCAGTACGATGTCACCATCCATGAGCAAGCCTTTGAGTAGTGCCGGTAGCTCCTCCACCGGCTCGAGAAAGATCGGATCCACCTGCCCCCGAATACGGATAGCACGACTCAAATCCCTGCCGGTGGCGCC
>JBNKMQ010000089.1:0-7913 GCA_050293225.1 Sedimenticolaceae bacterium | reverse complement strand
GGCACCACCTACCACATCGACCGGGCCTACACCGCCGAGCTGCTCGGCTTCGAGCGGCCTGCGGAGAACTCTCTGGACGCGGTCTCGGACCGGGACTTCGCCATCGAATTCACCGCCGCCGCCAGCATCCTGATGATGCATCTGTCGCGTTTCTCCGAAGAGCTGATCATCTGGTCCTCGGCCCAGTTCAGTTTTATCGAGCTCTCCGACAGCTTCTGCACCGGCTCCTCCATCATGCCGCAGAAGAAGAACCCGGACGTGCCGGAGCTGATCCGCGGCAAAAGCGGGCGCATCTTCGGTCACCTGATCGGCCTGCTGACCCTGATGAAGAGCCAGCCCCTGGCCTACAACAAGGACAACCAGGAGGATAAAGAGCCCCTGTTCGACACGGTGGACAACCTCAAGGGCTCGCTCAAGGTCTTCGCCGACATGATCCCCGCCATCACTTGCCAGAAGCAGGCCATGCGCGAGGCCACCATGCGCGGCTTCGCCACCGCCACCGATCTGGCCGACTACCTGGTGCGCAAGGGGATGCCCTTTCGCGACGCCCACGAGGTGGTGGGCAAGGCGGTCGCCTTCGGTGTGGAGCAGGCACGGGATCTCTCAGAGATGAGCTTGCAGGAGCTACAGACCTTCTCCGACACCATCGGCGAGGATGTCTTCGAGGTCCTCACCCTGGAGGGCTCGGTGGCCGCCCGCGACCACATCGGCGGCACCGCACCCAAGCAGGTGCGCGCCGCTATCGTGCGGGCCAAGCTCAGACTCGGGCTGGAGTAACCCGCCCGGGATTCAAACGGCCCTACTCGGCCAGCTTCGGTATCTCATCAGAGAGGATATTGAGATTCGGCAGCATGACGATCTCGATGCGTCGATTGAGCTGACGCCCCTCGGGAGTCGTGTTGTCCCCCTTCGGCTGGAACTCGCCATACCCCGCTGCGGAGACATTCGTGGGCTCCATTCCCGCATCGATCAGCAGATGCAGTACCGCCAGGGCCCGTGCGGATGAGAGCTCCCAGTTGCTCGGAAAGCGGGCACTCTTGATCGGCTTGTCGTCGGTATGACCCTCGACCTGAAAACGCCGATCGGTGAACTGACTGAGGGTCTCGGCCACCTGGGCAATGGCCTTTTTACCTGCGGCATTCAGCTGGGAACGGCCACTATCGAAGAGGATGTTGTTGGGCAGCTCAATGACGATACGCCCGTTCTTGATAGTAACGCTCAGCTCCCCGGCATCAATCATCTGCTGCAGTCGGGAGACAAACTGGGCATAGATCTCGTTACGCTTTTTCCGCTCCGCCTCCAGGTCTTTGAGCAGCGCGATCTGGAGATTGGACTCCTTCAACTCCTGCTGCAGGTCCTGTTTTTTGACATGCAGGTCGAACAGCTCCTCGCTGGCCGTGTCGAGCTGATGGCGTAACGACTTAAGTCTTTGATCGGCATCCTCAATCTCTCTGTTGGCTTCGTCGAGGGATTGGCGAGTCAGTGAGAGTTCCTCCACCGCTTCATCATACTTACGCGAAGAGACGCACCCCGCCAGGGTGAAACAGAGAAACAGGATCAATAGAATGCGTATGTTCATGGATGTTTGCCCAGTCGATATGAAATATTTTCCGGAACCGGCCGGAAACCAAGGAGAGACTACACAGCTGACCTTCATAACAGCAAGGATTACCCCCTCAGATTGTGAGAACGATCATTGTCGAGGCCTGTTATGATAAACCCATCTCAGTCCAGGAGAGCCTTGATGCGCTCGCGCAGATGCCAGACAACGCTATTGCCTGATGGACGCACCCAACCCAGCCAGCGTGCTGTGGCCCACGCCGCCGGATTTTAAACATGCGCTTTCATCATGTCAGCCTGTTGGTAGCCGACACCGCCCGCTCACTCGATTTCTACTGCGGTGTGCTGGGTCTAGAGATTGAGCCGGCTCGGCCCGACCTCGGCTTCCCTGGCGCCTGGCTGAATATCGGTGGCGGTCAGATTCATCTCCTGGAACTGTCGAACCCCGATCCGCTCATAGGACGTCCTGATCACGGCGGCCGGGATCGCCATACTGCCCTGGCGGTCGATGAGTTCGATGCAATAAGGAATCGCCTGGACCAGGCCGATATCCCCTACACCCTCAGCCGATCCGGTCGCAAAGCCCTCTTCTGCCGCGATCCTGACGGTAATGCCATCGAGCTGATTGGGAGCTGAACAGGCCGACACACCTCTCTCCTGTTGCAACTATCGCCTGCAATCCCCACTCTTATTCAAGAGATGTCTGCCTATCTGCAACACAAAACCATCAATCACCTGCAGTCGGCCTTGATGATCCTCGCCCTGGCCGCCATCTGTGGCGCCATTGCCTGGCTGTTGGGTGGATTGCCGATGGCGCTCTACGCCATGGCGATCATCGTCTTCATCTACCGGTTAAATCCGGTGGCCTCACCAGAACTTGCCATGCGGCTGTTTCGTGCCAGGCCCCTTCAGTTTCAAGAGGCCCCCTCACTGACCGCCCTGGTTGAGGACCTAGCACAGCAGGCAGGTCTCGAGAGACCTCCCAAACTCTACTATCTCCCCTCGGATGTCATGAACGCCTTCACCAGCGGCAGCCCAAACGGCTCAGCCATTGCCCTCTCTGACGGTCTGCTCAGGCGCCTGCAGTGGCGGGAGTTGCGCGCTGTGCTGGCCCACGAGCTGATGCATATCGTTAACCAGGATACCCGCCTGATGGCCTTTGCCGATCTCGCCAGCCGACTCACCGGCCTCCTCTCCCTCACCGGACAGCTTCTGCTGCTGATTAATCTGCCCTTGCTGATCCTGGGAGAGGAGACCATCCCCTGGTTGCTGATTCTTCTCCTCATCATCGCACCCAGTATCAGCACTCTGGTACAGCTCGCCCTCTCCCGCACACGGGAGTTCCAGGCCGACCTGGGCGCCGCCAGACTGACCGGAGACCCCCTGGGTCTCGCCTCTGCTCTGAGCAAGATCGACGCCCCCAGATACAGCCTGCTCGAGCGACTCTTCCATCCCGGCCCCCGAATCCCAGACCCCTCGGTATTGCGCACCCATCCGCCAACCCAGGAGCGTGTCGAGAGACTGGTCGAATTGGCCGACGCAGATCATCAAAATGAACTTCCGACCATCGATCTCAGTCAGCTGCTGGCCAGCCGCCCCTACAGACCCCGCTGGCATCGCAACGGAATGTGGTACTGATTGGATCATCCAGATGTGAGAACCCACTCTAGCGGTTAGACTAAGCCATCCGATAATACCCGAGAAGAGCAATGCCCAAAGACAGCCTGGATAACCTCAATGCCCGCCTCAAGGCGTTCGCAGTCAGCCGTAACTGGGAGCAGTTCCACTCACCCAAGAACCTGAGCATGGCCCTGATCGCCGAGTGCGCCGAGCTGGTGGAGCATTTCCAGTGGTTGACCGAGGAGCAGAGCATGAATCTACCCTCGGAGAAGCAGGAGGAGGTCGCCCTGGAGATGGCCGACATCCTCATCTTTCTGATCCGGGCGGCGGAACGTCTCGACATCGATCTGATCGAGGCGGCGGAGAGAAAGATCGAGATCAACGAGTCCCGTTATCCGGTTGACAAGGTCTTTGGCGATGCCCGTCGGGCCGGTGAATACGCAGATGATGAGAGCCCATAAGCCCACACTGCGCGAACACAACCAGGGCACAATATCTCCACAAAGCCCACATTTTTTGTGTCAGTTAGCCGCACTTTAGCGGCATTTGCCCGCAGTTTCCCTAATATTTAAAGGGTGGTTCCCTAGAGGGCCGGAGGCTATCTTTGTCATTGAAACTAACTATTCCAACCAGTAAGAGAAACTCTAATGGAGAGATTATGAAGCGGTTTGAGTGCATTGTTTGCGGATTTGTCTATGACGAGGCAGAGGGCATGCCTGAAGAGGGGATAGCTGCGGGTACCCGCTGGGAAGATATCCCCGATGACTGGGAGTGCCCCGAGTGTGGTGTCAGCAAATCCGACTTCGAGATGAAGGAGATGGTCGCCTAGGACAGACACTCAGCCAGACGCCGCCGCATCTCTTCCAGACCCATCTCTCGCAGCAGCTTGATATTGCGCTTTGGAATACTCTCCGGATCGTTGAAGCCCTCCAGCGCCTTGGCCAGGGGTGCCTCACGAATCAGGTGGAACATCGGATAGGGAGAGCGGTTGGTGTAATTTGCGGGATCATTTGGCTCAAGCCCATCGAAGCAGTAATCGGGGTGGAAGCTGGCCAGTTGCAGAACACCCTCCAGACCCGCCTCGGGAATCGCCCCCTCCGCAATAGCGAGGAGTTCGAGGTAGGCTTCAAAATCATCGAGACCCCTGGGAACCACAAAGAGGGAGCTCTCTGCCTCCGCTTCCGTCAGGCCTACCAGGGTCTCCATCTCCGCCAGCAACGCCTTATAGATATCCTCCTGGCTGTCCGCCAGACAGAGTTGATAACGGATACGCCCCGCCTTTACCGGTCCCGATGCAAAGGGGCAGAGATTTAGACCGACCACCGTCTTCTCAACCCAGCAGCGTGTGGCCTTCAGTTCAGCGGGCTCTAACATTAATCCAACACCTCTAACGGCATACCAAGGGCGAATTCACCCTGGCTTTCGTGTACCAAATTCTGACCAAAGAGCACTCGATTCCCTTCTCGCCGGTAGCGGGTGAGGGTCTTTAACGGCTCACTGCCGGCCTCGCCGGTAGTGGGATCCACCGTCGTAATCTTACAACGGGAGCAGGACTTAACAACCCTGAGACTAACCTCCCCTATACGAATCCTGCGCCAGTTATCCTCCGCATAGGGTTCACAACCCGTGACAACCAGATTCGGCCGGAAGTTGAGCATCGACACAGGCGCTGCGAGTCGACGGTTGAGATCGTCCAGAGAGGCCTGGGAGATCAGCAACAGAGAGAAGCCGTCGGAGAAGGCCGCCCGGTCTCCAGGCCTGGCATAGTTGAGGTCCACCTGCCTGAAAGTATCCTCCGCCATATAGACCAGTCGACACTCACGACCGAGAAACTGACTCAGCCAGTCATCCACCACCTCTCCGCAGGGGCGGGCCGGACAGCGGTCCTGCCAGATTGCGACCTCCATATCTCTCCCGTCAGCAATAGGGATGTCGCAGTGGACGGGATCCATCCCGGGCGCCTCCAGCGTAACTCCCCGGGGGTCAATCCGGGGTCTGATCAGGGCCATCTTCGGCAGCTCACGCTGGCTGAGAAAGCCTCCTTCGCTATCTACCAACATCCAGCGGCGGTCGTTGGCCAGTCCAAAGGCATCGAGCCTGGATTTCGCTATTGACTCTCCAGCCAGCGACTTGACCGGATAACGATAGATTTCGGAGAGATGCAGATCGTGCATGCTGTCGGCCCTGCTTGCGCTAAAAAGGTTGATAGATTCAGCATTTTTTCCTTTACTCTCGGGGAATCCGGCCGATAACCCTGGCAGACCAAGATTGATAACAGATTAATATGCCTCACCAGCTGGCGTATCTGGAGGAAAATGCATGGATATTGTGCCCTATCTGAAACTGATGGTTCAAAAAAACGGTTCTGATGTCTTTTTCAGTACCGGTGCCGCCCCCCATCTGAAGGCGGAAGGCGAGACCCGCCCCATTGGCAGTTCGCCACTGCAACCCGGTCAGGTCAGAAAGCTGGCATACGGCATCATGAGCGATGAACAGGTCAAGGAGTTCGAATCCACCTACGAATGCAACCTGGCCATCTCCATCAGCAACCTGGGCCGCTTCCGTGTCAACGTATTCAAACAGCGGGGCGATGCGGCAATGGTGATCCGCTATATCAAGGGCGTCATCCCACCGGTGGAACAGCTCAATCTGCCTGTGATCCTGAAGGATCTGATTATGGAACCCCGGGGATTGATCCTGGTAGTCGGCTCCACCGGCTCCGGTAAGTCCACCACCCTCGCCTCCATGATCGAGCATCGTAACCAGAACCGTGCAGGGCATATCCTCACCATTGAGGACCCCATCGAATATCTCTACACCCATAAGAAGTCGGTGGTGGATCAGCGAGAGGTTGGCATAGACACCCTCTCCTACGAGAACGCCTTGAAAAATGCCATGCGTGAGGCGCCGGATGTGATTCAGATCGGTGAGATCCGCGAGATGTACACCATGTCCCACGCAATCGCCTACGCTGAAACCGGCCATCTCTGTCTCTCCACCCTGCACGCCAACAACGCCAACCAAGCCCTCGACCGGATTATCAATTTCTTCCCCGACAGTGCCCATCAGCAGCTCTATATGGATCTGTCTCTCAACCTGAAAGCGGTCGTCTCTCAACGTCTGGTCAAGGGTAAGAATGGACAGCGCCTGCCGGCAGTGGAGATCATGCTGCTGACCAGCTATATCTCCGAACTAATTCAGAAGGGTGACATCCACGCCATCAAGGAGGTGATGGAACAGGGTACCGAGCGGGGTATGCAGACCTTTGACCAGTCTCTCTACGGACTCTACCAGGAGGGCCGTATCACTCTGGAAGAGGCCCTTGCCCACGCCGACTCGAGAAACAACCTCTCCCTCAAGATCCGTCTGTCGGATACCGGCGGTGTCGAGGCCCCTGGTGGCCTGGGTATGGCGGAGAACGAGTTCTGAGCCGATAAATCCGTGACGGACTAAAGGTCTTTTCTCCACAATGGAGGCTGGCTTTCGTCGGCTCTCCATCGGCATAATAGGGTTATTCTTCTTTTACCTGGGCGAATAGCCATGCCGAATCCAAACAAAACCAATGGACGGAATCCGAAAGATTCCTGCAACTCGCTCATGGACCTGCCGCCCCTCGGTATGGACGTGGACGCTCTGTCCCATGACTTTCGTCGCTACTTCGCCCATACCCTGGGCCGGGACAACCACTGCACCTCAAGCCACTACCCCTACAAGGCCCTCGCCTTCGCCATTCGCGACCGCCTGGTCGAGCGATGGAAAAAGACCCGCGCCGTGTATGAGGAGACCGACTGCAAACGCACTTTCTATCTCTCCCTCGAGTTCCTGATGGGACGTGCACTGAGTAACGCCATCCTGAACCTCGACGTTGATGCCTCAGTCAAGCAGGCCTTTCAAAACCTGGGAGTTGATCTCGAGGAGATACGTGAGAGCGAGCCCGATGCCGGCCTGGGTAATGGCGGTCTCGGTCGTCTGGCAGCCTGTTTCCTCGACAGCTGTGCCACCCTGCAGCTGCCTGTTCGTGGTTACGGCTTGCGTTACGAATACGGCATGTTTCGTCAGCACATCGCAAACGGCGAACAGATTGAGGACCCGGACCACTGGCTGCGTGACGGCAACCCCTGGGAACTGGAACGCCCTGAGTATACGCAACGCATCAAGTTCGGCGGACATACCGAGCATAGCAATGGCAAAGTCCGTTGGGTTGATACCCAGGATGTCCTCGCTGTCCCCTATGACCTGCCGATACCCGGCTATCGAAATGGCACCGTCAACACCCTGAGACTCTGGAAGGCCGCCGCTACCGATGAGTTCAACCTGGACGAATTCAACGCCGGCAGTTACACCGAATCGGTGGAGGCGAAGAACGATGCCGAACACATCACCATGGTGCTCTATCCCAACGACACCAGTGAAAACGGCAAAGAGTTGCGTCTGAAACAGCAGTACTTCCTCGCCTCCGCCAGTCTGCGGGATGTGCTCCGAGAATGGCTCAGCGGACACGACAGTTTCGACGATTTTGCCGACAAACACTGCTTCCAACTCAACGACACCCACCCCAGCATCTCCGTGGCCGAGTTGATGCGTCAGTTGATGGACGAACACGGCCTCTCCTGGAACAGGGCCTGGCAGATCACCAGCAAGACCATGGCCTACACCAACCATACCCTGCTGCCGGAGGCCCTGGAGCGCTGGTCGGTGAAACTCTTTGAACGCCTGCTGCCAAGGCCGCTGGA
>JBNKMQ010000088.1:0-15229 GCA_050293225.1 Sedimenticolaceae bacterium | reverse complement strand
TCCCGGCCAGATGGCTGGCGCCATAGGGGGTGCCACCGCTTCTGGTGTGCAGCAGCGCGGTCTCTGAGTAGGGCACGCCCACCATCACCATGCCGTGGTGCAGTAGGGGCAGCATCATCGAGAGCAGGGTGCTCTCCTGGCCGCCATGCAGGCTAGAGGTGGAGGTGAAGACCGCGGCCGGCTTGCCGATCATGGCGCCGCTCATCCAGAGGCGGCTGGTGGTGTCGAGAAAGTACTTCATCGGTGCGGCCATGTTGCCGAAGCGGGTCGGGCTACCGAGGATCAGGCCGCTGCAGCTCTCCAGATCCTCTTCGCTGACATAGGGGGCGCCTTCGGCAGGGATATCCTCTGCAGTGGCCTCGCAGACGGTGGAGACCTCGGGTACCGTCCTCAAGCGGGCACTCATCTCAGGGATCTCTTCCACCCCCCGAGCGATCTGACGGGCCATTTCGGCGGTGGCGCCGTGTCGGCTGTAGTAGAGGATCAGGATCTCCGCCATCTCAGAGGATCTCCAGAACTTGCTCAGGAGGTCGGCCGAGGGCCGCCTTGCCATTCTTGATCACGATGGGACGTTCGATCAGCTTGGGTGTGGCGATCATGGCGTCGATCAACTGTTCACTACTCAGGCTTGGATCGTCCAGCCCCTGTTCTTTGTACTCCTTCTCCTTGGTACGCATCAGCTGGCGGGGTTCGAGCCCCAGCATCTTGAGGATGCGCTTCAGGGTGGCCTTGTCGGGTGGTGTCTTGAGATATTCCACCACCTCTGGTTCAACGCCATTCTCTTCTAGCAGTTGCAGTGTCTGACGGGATTTACTGCAACGGGGGTTGTGATAGATTTCCACGCTCATTGGGATGCCTCCAGGAATTTCTGCCACATTGTAACCATCCCGTCGTCATCCCTCCAGATTACTGGATCTCAGTAGGGTTATACTGTTAAGGAACCTCTGAATAAGTCTGGGCCGAACAGATTGTCGATCAAAATGTGCCGATTCAAGGCGCAGATCGAACGTAATAGCAAGCTATTGCGAAGATCTGCAACGCCGAAGCGGTGCATTTTGGCGGCAGGATGTCGGTCCATGACTTGTTCAGAGGTTCCTTAAAAAACAGAGAAGTCATAACTGACACCAGAACGATGTCCTTATCCGTCAGAGACCATGGAAAATGAACGCTTCAACTGAGCACCCATCCAGTGGATCAGCATTGCGCCACTTACGGCCTTTTATCCACCTGCTGATCCACCATTTCAAGCAGGATGCGGGATTGCAGCATGTGGCTGCACTGACCTATACCACGCTGCTCTCCCTGGTACCTTTGATGACGGTGATGCTGGCACTCTTCTCTGTCTTTCCTGCATCGGATCTCCTTGTCGCGCAGGTAGAGGATTTTATCTTCCACAATTTTGTGCCAGCAGCGGGCGAAGCGGTGAGGGCTCATCTGCACGACTTCAGCCAGAAGGCAGGTCAGCTGTCTGGTGTGGGTTTTATCTTTCTCATAATCGTTGCGCTCCTCTTGATGAGTAATATCGATAAGGCCTTCAATGCCATCTGGCATGTGCGCAGGAAGCGTTCGGCGGTGGCGAAGTTTGCTGTCTATTGGGCAATACTCTCCCTCGGTCCTATATTGATCGCGTTTAGTGTGGGCGTGACCTCATACCTTGTCTCAATGCCGTTGTTCAGTGATGGTGAGACGGTGATCGTGCTGCGCACCCGCCTGCTCAGTCTGATGCCGGTGATCATATCTGCCTGTGCCTTCACCCTGCTCTATGCCCTGGTACCCAACCGGCCGGTTCCGCTGAGACATGCCATGGCCGGTGGGCTTCTTGCTGCTTTGCTGTTTGAGCTGGCGAAGCGGGGATTTGCTCTCTATGTCACTGCTTTTCCTACCTACCAGACGATCTATGGCGCCCTGGCAGCGGTACCTATCTTTCTGATTTGGATCTACCTCTCCTGGACCGTTACCCTGCTGGGGGCCGAGTTTGCCTACTGCCTGGGCATCTACCGGGAAGATTGGCAGGAGAAGCATTCGCTACGGGGAGGTGCTCTGGTATTGGCCTACCGTCTGTTGAAATTGTTACGTCGAGCTCAGTCAAAGGGTGAGAGTCTGAGTAGTGATGTGATAACCCAAAAAATGACGTCAGTGACCCATGCGGAAATTGACGACACACTACAGACCTTACAAGCAGCTAAGTTGGTATTACGGGATGAAAACGGCTCCTGGGCCCTGGCGCGGGACCTGGATGAGGTCAGCTTTGCTGAGCTCTACCACGCTGGAGATTTTGCCCTGCCATCGAGTCAAGGTTTAAGCGATGAGTCGAATGAGTTTCGTGGTTTGATGCAGCGGCTTGAACATCAGTTCGAGGAGACGATGGATCAACCACTGGCGGAATTGATGCAGGAGTAAGCCTTAACAGGCCCGTACACGATAGCGCTCAAACATGGAGGTGCTCTCCAGCATCTGCAGCGGCGTGACATCCGGCGCCGGAATCATCTCTTCCACCCGATAGGATTGGCCGATAATGAAGAAGCGCTTGGGTACGATCAGAGAGCTGCGGTGGAAGTGGCCCTGGTCGATATAGAGGCAGGGGTAGTTGACGACTTCCTCCTCGTCCAATATCTCCTCTTCATTTTTCAATTTGGCTTGCTGCAGGGTGATTGGCTGGATATTACCGATCAGGAACTGCACACCAACCTCAAGCACACCCTCCTCTCGATGCAGAGCCCGCTTGATGATGCCGATTTTCCACTCATTGCTATCGACTGCCCCATGTAGTCGTATCAGCACCAGTTCGCCGATGAGCTGTTTGTCTACTGCGCTGGGGGGGAGGTGGAGGGCAACTCCCGAACGGCTTTGGTTGAAGCGACGGGCAGTCAGTTGTGGTGTGTTGGGATCCTGTTGGCTAGTGGATAGTCCTTGGCGGCCAGACACGGTGATCTCTTCATCATCACTATCAAAATCCTGGTTGGGCTGGTTTAGGTAGTGATGAATATTTTGTAGGCCAATCCATAGCTCCACTTGTCCCGAGGTGGAGTGGCGCTCACTGTCCCGCTTTAGGCGGATATGCCAGGATTTCAGTATCCTCGCCAGCAGATTTGTAGTCTCCCCGGTGGTGAGTTGATTCAAGCAGAGGGGCTTGTGCTTCTCAGAGCGTTCGATTCCACGCAGGAGAAGATGGATCTGCTTGCTGACAGGATTGATGTCAAACAGCCTGAAGCGGGGTTGGGTTAGGCCATCTAGTCCCTCGGGGTCGTAGAGGTAGGGTGGTACCTCACCGAGTCGATCAATAACGTAGAGACCGGAGGGAGCGGCATCTTCGCTGGCGGGCTTCATGCACGCGTGGGATGCGACGGTATCCAGATAGTCAAAACAGACACGGGTCTCCCCTTGCTGCAGGTGGCAGGGGTCTAGCAGCCGTAGCAGAAGAAAGCGGTTGTATTGGTGAGAGATGGTCGCTCGCTCCGGCGCCTGCTGGGTGTCGCTATCCTCGATGGCGTTCAGATGGATGCCCTGCTCCTCGGCATAGGTGTGCAGACGAGTCATCTCGCGGTAGCTTTGTGCTGCTCTGCAGTCAAAAGATTCGCAGGCGTAGAGATATTCAAGCAGGTAGTATTTGAGACTGAAGTAGATGGCCTTCGTCAAACGGTCTCTGTTTTTCTGGTTGGCCTTGTTGCAGAGACAGTCATTGGCGATTCTGCTGTAGGAGTAGGCCATCTCCAGCATGACCCGCCTCAGTAATAGACTGGGGATGGTGCTCTTATTCGAACTGCTGCCATGGGAGATGCGCTGGGCAGGCGAGTGGTAGATTTCGACCAGCTCATCGAGCTTTTTGATTTGACCTGGATAGCGATTCAGGCGACTGAGGCCAGTGAGCACTGCTTCTGCCAACTGCTCTGGATTGGCAAAGGGGAGTGAGGTCGCCCAGCCGCGTAGTTCCGTCGGATTGGTTTCCACCAGGGGGTTTTCAAATGGATCCGGTTTGGGGACGAAAAAGATCTCCTGTACGGGTCTTACAGCCTGCTTTTTTTGTGTAAATCGTTCAAACATATGATATATCGGAGAAATTTCTACGCACCCCTGACCCACCAACTATAGCATGGTCTAGTCCGTTTCCATCTCCCAAAACCTCCTTGTTAAGGTTTCCCTCAATTGCAGAATAGTGAATTAAGCCGGAAAATGGTGGTCAGAATCAACGTTCATTCGCCTTGCGGGTTTTTGGCGGT
Organism: Sedimenticolaceae bacterium; assembly: GCA_050293225.1. GTDB lineage: Bacteria > Pseudomonadota > Gammaproteobacteria > Chromatiales > Chromatiaceae > Thiodiazotropha. The sequence continues at coordinate 11,012 of JBNKMQ010000088.1, read as the reverse complement.
TTTCGATGAGGTCTGTTTTCTGGAGGGATAGATGTCGGTAAGTTCTGGGATTCGCAGTGTTATTCTGTTGTTGCTGTTGGCACTGTCGCCGCCTTTTCTGTTTGCGGAACCGGTGGATTTCGAGTTGCAAGGCCTGGATGGGAAGACCTATAAGCTGTCTGACTATCGTGGCAAGTGGGTTCTGGTCAACTATTGGGCTACCTGGTGTCCCCCTTGCCGGGAGGAGCTGCCTGAGCTTGAGGTATTTCACAGCAACCACAAAGACAAGGATGCTGTAGTACTGGGTGTGGCGATGGAGCGCATCAAGAAAGAGCGGCTCCAGGCCTTCGTCGATGATCAGTTCATCAGCTATCCTATCCTAATGATGAAACCGGCGGCCAGTACCGAACTGGGAAGGGTGCCGGGTTTGCCAACATCTTACCTGATCAATCCCGATGGTGAACTTGCAGCCCGCCAGGTTGGGCCGGTCACCCTGGAAGACCTGGAGACCTTTATTAAAAATGGTAGCGACTAGGAAATTATCTATGCTGAGTCGACTTCAATGGTTGCCTTTGCTTTTGCTGCTGATCACTGCCAGTGCTCAGGCAGCCACCCGGGATCCCGGCGAGTTCTTCTTCGATCAGAGCCTGGGTGACTTTAGTGAGGAGCTGGAGACCGCCAGGGATGAGGGAAAAAAGGGGATCCTGATCATGTTTGAGATGGATGAGTGCCCTTTCTGTCACCGCATGAAGACCCGGGTACTCAACCAGAGTGAAGTACAGGACTACTTCAAGGAACATTTTCTCATCTACACCGTGGATATCGAAGGGGATGTTGAGATCACCGATTTTCAAGGTAATTCGATGAAGGAGAAGGACTTTGCCTTCAAGGTGCACAAGGTACGTGCCACTCCCGTGTTCGGTTTTTTCGATCTGGACGGCAATATGATGACCCGCTTCACCGGCACCACCAACAACGCCCAGGAATTCCTCTGGCTGGGTGAGTTTGTCGTTAACGATCACTACAAAAAGACCAACTTTTCACGCTATAAACGACAGAAGAAGAGGGAACTCAGGCAGCAGTGAGCAGGCAGGCCAAGCAGACAAACGCCAAGAGAGGCCTGCTGTTATTGGCCATTCTGATCAGCTCTATCCCATCTCTGTGGGGGAAGGAACCCTTGCCCTCGCCCCTATCTCTTGAGCAGGCGCTGGCTATCGCCGATCAGGACCATCCGGAGAAATTGCTGGCGGATGCGGCACTGGCGCAGGCATTGGCGAGTCGCCAGCAGGTTCGGTCGACCTACGATACTCAGTTGACCCTGACCGGTGAATTGCGCGCTATTGAACCCTCGGAGATCTCAATCTACCAGACCCATAACGATAGTCTGGCCCGCCTCAACCTGAGCAAGCAACTGTATGACTTTGGTCGGACCGCAAGGGCGGAAGAGGCGGCGGATGCCTCCCTGGTCTCTTCCGAATGGCGCCTGAAATCGGTAAGACAACAGCGTAGATTAGAGGTGATGCAGCGCTTCTTTGCTGTCCTGCTGGCAGACCTGAAACACGCCAGGGACAATGAGGCTTTGGCCATCGCATTTACACGATTTGATCGTGCTTCCAACCGGCACGAGATGGGTAAGGTCTCAGATGTCGATCTCCTGGAGCTGGAGAGTGAGTATCAGCAGGTCCGTCGTGAATTGACCGCCAGTGCCAACCAGCAACGCATTACCCGTTCCCAACTGGCGATCAGTCTGAACCGGCCAGCCGATCTGCCGGCGAAATTGGAGACTCCTGGGATCGAGCAGGAGCAGATGGGTGATGAGTTTGAACCCTGGGTGGAGAAGGTGCTCACCGGCAACCTGGAGTTGAAGGCCCTGAAGGCAGACGTGGAGGCGGCGAGAAAACAGTTATTGGCCAGTGAAGCGGCTGACAATCCGGTGCTTCGTGGCGAGCTGGAAGCTGCTACCTATGAGCGGGAGCTGGGTGGGCGAAACCCGCTCACAGCAGCCCTTGTGATTGAGGTGCCTCTCTATACCGGGAGTCGTGTGGATGTCGAAATCGCTCAACAGCGGGCGCTTCTGCAGCAGCGAGAGGCCCAGCTTCAGACCTATGAGCTACAGCTGCATCAGCAGGTATTGGATCTCTGGTTGGCGATGGAGAAGCTTAATGTTGAGTCCCAGGCACTCATGGTGAGCGCCGACTACCGAGATCTCGCCCTCGATCGCAGCCGTACCCTCTACGATCTGGATATGCAGGCCGACCTTGGGGACTCCATGACTCAGATCGCCGATATTCAGTGGCGCATGGCGCAAAACAAATACGACAGACTGATCTTGCAGGCGCGCCTGAAGGCGTTGAGCGGGAGTCTGCTGCCTGAAGAGGAGAGAGAGAAATGAGCAAACTCAAAGGTCGGGCAATCTATCTTCTGGTCACCCTATCGCTATTCTGCAGCCAGCTACAGGCGCAGGATCTCTCCGCCGTCACTGACTGGGTGGAGCGGGTGACCCTGAGCTCTATCAGCAACGGCATGCTGGCCAAGGTGAATGTCGCTGTGGGCGACCCGGTCGCTAAAGGGGATCTTCTGCTGGAGCTTGATCAACGAGATGTCCGGTCTGTCCTGGCTGCGGCAGAGGCTAGGGCGAAGGCCGCAAGGTTGCTCGACAGTGAGGCGAAGCGGGAGTTGGATCGGGCCATGGAGCTCTATGATCGCACCCTGCTGTCGGACCATGAACGCAAACTCGCCGAGATCGAGGCAGCCAAGGCGCAGGCGGAGTTCCGCCAGGCTGAATCACAGCTTGTACAGGCCCGTCTGCAGAGAGAGTTCAGCCGTATCAGGGCTCCCTTTGATGGCATTGTGCTGAGAGTGCATGTCCAGCCTGGTCAGGCGGTGATCAATCGCCTTGAAACCACGCCATTAGTGACCTTGGCATCCACCCCAATGATGAAGGCCGTGGCTCAGGTCGATGAGAAGAGGATGGCAGGGATAAATGCCGGAGACGATGTACAGGTCGGTGTCCGGGGGAAGTGGCTGGCGGGAAAGATAAGCCGCCTTGGGTTGGAGCCGGTAACACCGGCTGGTGGTAGCGCTCAATATCGAATTGAGGCCGCGTTCACTCCCGCAAAGGAAATGAGATTGCGGGCGGGAGAGCAGGCGGTGGTAAGATTACCGGATGAGTGAAAATAGCAACGAAAAAAATGTCTGCGTTAAATGTCTGGTGGCCGGTCAGGTTCAGGGGGTCTTTTTTCGCGCCTCTACCCGTCATCAGGCCCAGCAGCTGGGACTGACCGGCTACGCAAAAAATCTCCTGGATGGTCGGGTGGAAGTGGTGGCCTGTGGTGAAGTCGAGGCAGTGGAGACCCTGCGCAGCTGGCTGAGCAAGGGACCGGAGCAGGCCCAGGTTTCCGGGGTCGCCTGCGAGTTTATCGATCATCAGGAGTATTCCCAGTTCAGCGTCGGCTGAACTGGTTTGCCGAAGAGGTCACTCCTGATCCCTATCTGATCGCCCGAACAGGCTTGCGTTATTTGTCTAAATCCGGACTGTATCCCGGCTGGTCCAGGGGTCTGAACTTCAGTGTCTTACCTTCGTGGGTAATCGTCTCAGGGGCGGATTTTACCAACGGTGCCAGTGCTGCCTGAGGTTCAGGTGTGGTGATCGGTGCCTGGGGTTCCTGCATGGGTTGATAGCTGGGATATTCGATCGGGGCCTGGGTCTGCTGGTCCGGGTAGGTTTGTGAGGTGACAGGTCTCTGTTCCTGCATTGGGGCTGGGGTCATCTCTTGCATGGGACGAAAACGGTAACCCTCGACTTGCTCCGGAGCCCGGTATTGGGTGGCGGCAGGCTGCTCGATTCGTGCTGTAGCTGCCTCAGGCGGCGGTGCTGCTGCCGGGCTGACCTGGGGTGTTGCTTGAGGATAACCATACCCATAGCCGACCTGTGGCGGATAGCCCGGGTAGCCATAGGCAGGAGGATAGGCGGGTGGTGGCGCATATCGATCCTCATAACCGTTATAACGCCGATTGGATGAGCCGAAAAAATTCTGCATTGGATTGGGCACCCGGTTCATCACATTGCCCGGATTGAAGTGAAACTGGCGATTGTCGCTGTCACTGCTATCGCCGGGACCATAGTAGTCCTGCGCCATGAGAAGGGGGGTGGTGAATAAAAGGCTGCCGACTATCGGCCAGATCTGTCGTTTCATTAAAGCTCCTCAACACTCTCTCTATCGTTTTTTTCTTTCTCTGTAGAGATAATAGTAGTCTCTCCTTTGACTCATGCAAAAAAGATGCTGTTACCCCAACTCACCGACGGCCGAATCATCAAGCGATACAAGCGATTTCTGGCGGATGTTGTGTTATCGGACGGCAGGGAGGTAACAGCCCACTGTCCGAATACCGGCAGCATGCAGGGGTGCTGGGAGCCCGATGCCCCGGTGCAGCTCAGCCATAGTGATAATCCGAAACGTAAGCTGGCCTGGACCCTGGAGCGGGTTGACATGGGTAATGGCTGGATCGGTGTACATACCGGTAGAACCAATCCCGTGATTGAGGAGGCGGTGAGTCAAGGGTGGGTTCCTCAGTTAGATGGATACTCCTGCATACGTCGAGAGGTTATGTTCGAAGCGGACGGATACGAGCGATCCCGTTTCGATCTCTTTTTGTCTGAGGGCTCGGCAGCGGATGCCTGGGTGGAAGTAAAGAATGTCACCCTGTGGCAGGGAGATGCTATGACCTTTCCCGATGCGGTGACGGCTCGGGGACTGAAACACCTGAATCTATTGCAGGAGGCTTGTCGGCAGGGCTATCGGGGAGTGATGGTGTACGCCCTCAATCGGCCTGAGGGGGACTACTTCAGGCCGGCAGAAGAGATCGATCCGGCATACGCTGAGACCTTGCGCAAGGTGGTAGAGAATGGAGTTGAGGTGATCGCCCTACGCATTCAGCACCATGCTGATTCGATGCAGGTCTCAGACGAGGTGGCAGTGGTTTTATGAACCGTCTGGTGAGGTTCTTTAATAGCCCATAGAGGCGAGATCGAGACCTGCGGGTACTTCGGGTAGCAATCCCAGTCCGGTTTTGATCTCACCCTCAGGCGTCAGTTCAAGCCAACGATATCCCGGTGGATAGGCATCGATACCGAAATCGTCCTGACCGGCAACGAATTGAATACAGGTGGAGGGCGTACCCAGCAGTTTTATACCGTTATGCTCGCCTTCAAACTCTTGATGGATGTGGCCACAGAGTATGCCTTTGACCTGGGGATGCCTGCCGAGCAGATCAAAAAGCTGATCCGGGTTTTTCAGCGCCATGGTATCCATCCAGCGGCTGCCCACCGGGAGGGGATGGTGATGCATGCAGAGCAAAGTGTGCTTGTCGGTGTTTGCCTCGAGCAGATGTTGCAGTAGTCCCATCTGTGTCTCATCGAGGTTGCCACTCTCGTTGCCAGGTATGGTGGAGTCGAGAAAGACCAGTGACCAACCATCTCGTTGCACGCTGGGTTGGGTATGCACATTATCCTGGTTCAGGAACTGCTTCATCTTGTGGGGCAGATCGTGATTCCCGGGCAGGCAATAGGTAGGGATGCCAGTGAGTTTGAGTCTGCCCAACAGCCTTTTGTAGCCGGTCTCGGAGGCGTCGTGAACCAGGTCGCCGGTGGCCAGCATCAGATCGGGCACGCCCTGTTCATGCAACGCCTGTGCGAGTACCTGATCAAAGGTCTCCAGGGTATTGATACCTAAGAGGCAACGGGAGGGATCAGCGTATAGATGGCAGTCTGTGAGTTGCAGTAGCTTCAAGCGCTTCTCCCGTATCGGTAGAAGCACTCTCTAGACTGATTGAACAGACTGCATAAAGTAGGTTTCATCTGTTGTAAACCATGGGTTCCAGGCGTGTTCCTTGTCATGGAGTCCCGAAAAATTGCATTGGTGTAATATTAGATCAGTTTTATTGAAAGTAAAAAAACCCAATCCACGTTTTTTTACCGAATTGGCACCTACTTAGTGACATTTTGCACAGATTTCCACATTTTTCTGGCGTCGTGAAGATCTTTATGCTGCGAATTCGTCAAATTTGCCACTTCGTCTACACTAAGATCTATGACACTAAGCGAACTCAGGTATATCGTCGCCGTCGCCAGAGAGCGTCACTTCGGACATGCTGCCGAGTCCTGTTTTGTCAGTCAACCCACCCTCAGCGTTGCGGTAAAGAAGCTGGAAGAGGAGCTGGGTGTCGGGCTGTTTGAACGTGGACAGGGCGAGGTGAGTCTGACGACTGCGGGTGAGCGTATTGTCGCTCAGGCGCAGAAGGTGCTGGAGGAGGCGGGGGTGATTCGGGAACTCGCCAGCCAGAGTAAGGATCAACTGTCCGGTCCTTTGAGGTTGGGCGCCATCCATACCATCGGTCCCTATCTTTTACCTCACCTGGTACCTGTTCTGACGCAGAAAGCGGTGTCGATGCCGCTGGTGATCAGAGAGAATTTCACCTCGGTTCTGAATGAACAACTCAGAAGCGGTGAGTTGGATGTGATCATCATCTCCTACCCCTTTGAAGAGCCGGGGATTCAGACCCGCCCACTCTATGACGAAGGCTTTACGGTTCTCTTACCCAGCAGACATCCATTGGCGTCCAACGCAGTCATCACACCCCAGAATCTGGATGGGGAGAATGTGCTGCTGTTGGGTGAAGGTCACTGTTTTCGTAATCAGGTTTTGCAGATCTGTCCCGGGTGTCTGCAGAAAGGCAATAGCGATGCAAATCTGCAGAAGAACCTGGAAGGTGGCTCTCTGGAGACGATTCGCTACATGGTGGCCAGCGGTATCGGTATCACCATTCTGCCCGACTCTGCTATTGGTCTGGATCAGATGCCCTGGGACCTGCTGACTGCAAGACCCCTTGCGGCGGATCAATCCTATCGCCGGGTGGCATTGGCCTGGAGAAAGAGCTTTCCCCGGCCGGAAGCGATCAATCTGCTTTGGGAGTCTATCCGATCCTGTAACCTGAATGGGGTGACCCTGGTGGATCAGCCTGTTGAGATGGATACCGCAGTCGGATAGACAGACACCTCTCTTTTTCTGCCTGGGCCCTAAATCACCCGATCATTTCCACCGTCCACCGGGATATGGGCGCCGGTGGTTTTTCTGAAGCGGCTGTCGCAAAGCTCCGCTGCCAGCTCAGCAACATCCCGGCTAGTGATCTCTGTCTTGAGCAAATTGCGCTTTTTATACGCTTCTACCGAAAGGCCGTAGTGTTCTGCCCGGGCGGCTAACACCTCATCGGTCCAGATGCCGGTATCGAAGACGGCGTCGGGGTGCAGGCTGTTGATGCGAATGCCATCCCCGGCCCACTCCAGTGCAGTGACCCTGGCCAGTTGGTTAAGTGCCGCCTTGGAGGCGGAGTAGGCGGCCGCACCCTGACCGGGGGCGGCGATGTTCTTGGAGCCGATGACGACTACCCGGCCATTTTTCGGTGCCAGTTTCAGATATGGGTGGCTGAGACGTAGCAAGCGAAGGTTTGCGTCAAGATTTACATCCATCACCCGTCGCCAGGTTTCATCATCCAGATCGGACACCGGACAGCCACCGGGAAAGAGACCGGCGTTGAGAATCAACATGTCGAGACCGCCGAAGCGCAGAACCGTCTGCGTCAAGGCGTTCGATAGTGCAGCTGTATCAGTGACATCGCAGCCGAGTCCAAGGAAGGCCTTGCCGTTATGTTGATAGGCGATATCCCCATCCAGATCGAGACCGACCACCGCTGCGCCACGTGCCAGCAGCGACTCAACACAGGCCTTGCCGATACCAGAGGCGGCACCGGTGACGAGGGCGATCTCTCCTTGCAGTGAAGGGGCCGAACCACCCTTGCGCAACTTGGCCTGCTCAAGCTCCCAATACTCCACCTCGAAGATATCTTTCTCCGGCAGGGCGTGCCAGCCTCCCAGGCGTTCTGCCCGTTGAATGATTCCCATGGTGTGGCGATAGATATCAGCGACGATAGCGGCGTCACGTGGGTTTTTTCCGATGCTCAACATGCCCAGAGCAGGATCGAGCACGACTCTTGGTGCGGGGTCGAGCATCTCCACCGGATTACGGGCTTGCAGGGCATGGCGTTCGAAATATTGTTGATAATCGGCCACATAATCGATGAGTCGATCATTCAGCATCGGCAGACGTTTTGTACGGATGACGTGATCTGGTGTGGCCGGTCCCTGTTGGGAGATCTGTTCCAGATCATCCCGCTGGCAGAAGCTGAGGATCTCATTGCTCTGGTGACACTGGGTGATCACCGGAAAACCGGCCACTTCACTGATATCCCGACGCAGCTGGCTGATACTCAGGATATCGAATGGCTGGGTTTTATGGCTGGGTGAAAGCTCCCAGGCGTCGTGCTGTTGCAGATACTGCTCTGCCTCATCCACCAGTCGAATCATTCGCTCGTAGGAGACCTGGGCACTCTCACCAAAGGTGAAGATGCCGTGGTTCATCAGCACCATGCCCAGGGTGCCCTCGTGGGCCTGGCGGGAGAACTCTTCGGAGACCTTGCGCGCCAGGTCGAAGCCGGGCATGACATAGGGAATGACGACAACCCTGTCGCCAAAGAGATCGCGAATACGTTGCTCGCCACTGTCGCTGTTGGTGATGGTGACGATGGCATCGGCATGGGTGTGGTCGACATATTTGTAGGGCAGGGCCGCATGCAGAATGGCCTCTACCGAAGCGGTGGGGGCGCTGGCGATGGTCTGGTGGGTCTTGAGCTGATTGACCATCTCACTGTCGCTGAGGTTGTCGAGCTGGGCCAGCTTGAGCAGGTGATCCATGCGAACCGGGGAGAACCCGGGAGGCTCAATGGTTGCCAGATCCCATCCGCTTCCCTTTACATAGAGGATCTCCTCCGATTCACCGAATAAGTTTTTCTCGCTGATCTTTACCGAGGTATTGCCGCCACCATGTAGTACCAGTGTGGGATCTGAGCCCAACAGACGGGAGCTGTAGACACGTAATGCCAGTTCGTTTTCACAGTTGCCGGCTTCAGTGTCGTTCCACAGACTTTTCATGGGGGGTTCCTTAGTTGGTTTTGGATGAAGAATATAACGCAGAGGACGCAGAGAAACGCAAAGATCGTAAAGTTATTTCTCTTTTTTACCAAGGCTGATTAGGTAATGTCCCGTTCATCATGTCGCTATGATATCGACATAATTCCTATGCGCCCTCTGCGTTATAAAGCAATCTACCAGAAGTGTTCACAATATCAGACCGGCCACTGTACCGGTAAGCAGTGTCGCCACGGGGCTACCTGGGTCTGCGGCAGCATCAAGCGGGAGAACATCATCGCCGCTGAAGCAGAGACCAGCGAAGCGGTGAGCAGATGGCCGATGGGATTGGTGACGACACCATTGAGCAGACTGGCATAGAGCGCCAGCACGGCACCGGCGATGGTGGCCATACCCAGGGTCATCAAGCTGAAGAGTTCGCTGCCGCACCCAGCTCCATGGCGCCATTGATATTCAAGCCCTTCTGCAACAAGAGGGAGATGAACCGGACCACAATGGGCAGCACCCGCCAATGGAACAGCAGGGGGATCAGAGTCAGTCCGATCAATCCCTGCAAGCTGGCCATTGGCCGGCGGGATCAGAAGTTGTCGGTGGAGGTGAAGAGGCCGACACGCAGGTCCTTGGCGGTGTAGATTTCACGTCCGTCGACCTTCAGTACACCATCGGCAACACCCAGCACCAGCTTGCGTGCAATGACCCGCTTCACATCGATCTGATAGGTCACCTTCTTCGCCGTGGGCAGCACCTGACCGGTGAATTTCACCTCGCCGACACCCAGTGCACGGCCGTGCCCCGGATTACCGATCCAGGCGAGGAAGAAGCCGACCATCTGCCACATGGCATCGAGACCCAGGCAGCCGGGCATCACCGGGTCGCCGGGGAAGTGGCAGTCGAAGAACCAGAGATCGGGATTGATGTCGAGTTCCGCCTGGATTTCGCCCTTGTTGAATTCACCGCTATCGTCGGTGATCTTGACGATACGGTCCATCATCAGCATGTTGGGGGTTGGCAGCTGGGCATTGCCGGGACCAAACATGTCACCATGGCCGCAACTCAACAGTTCGTCACGGTTGAAAGAACTCTGTCTGGTCATCGGTATCCACCTCTTGGATAATGCCTGGCGTGGGCGTAAAAGCGGCATAGTTTCCCTGTTTCGGCGGTGGACTGTCAAATTAGGCCGGCTGTATTTCTACCGGAGCCCTGTTTATATTAGGTTGATACGAAAGATGGAGTGCTTTATGAATGGTCGATGGCTGCTGTTACTGGTGGTTTTAACCTCTTCGCTGGCACTGGCTGACCTACGGGTCAGACCAGCAGAGTGGGCGCAGCCGATGCTGGGCAGCGAGCTGGAGAACTTCTATCGGTTGAACGATGAGGTCTACCGCTCTCAGCAACCGGATGACGAGGAGATGGCCGAGCTGGAGGCGACGGGTTTTCGCGCCATCCTCAACCTGCGTGAATACCACTCGGATGAGGATGAGGCGAGCGGTACCCAACTCAAGCTATATCGGGTACCCGTTAACGCTGGCGATATCGATGACGCCTTTGTCGTGGAGGCGCTACGCGCTATCGCCCAGGCAGAGAAGCCGATCCTTATCCACTGCTGGCACGGCAGTGATCGTACCGGTGTGGTGGCGGCCATGTACCGAATGGTGTTTGAGCAATGGCCGAGACAAGCGGCTATCGACGAGTTCATCAACGGGGGATTCGGTTACCACGCCAGTTTCTATCCCAATATCGAGCGCTATCTGGAGAGTGTGGATATCGAGGCTATTCGACAACAGTTGGTCTCCCCATTGAAGGCTTCAGTGAAGCTGGGGGCGGATAAAGGCAGCTAATTAAAGTTATCGGTGGGGCAGGGCCCCACCCTACACTGTGTTCAAGCCGTTGGGTGGGGCTCAGTCCCACCAATAACCCTAGATCTTTCCAGTGGGCTGATAGCTTGGCTTATATTTAAGTCACGAATCGCTAAGGCAAGCCACGCTACCCGCTT
>JBNKMQ010000087.1:0-7064 GCA_050293225.1 Sedimenticolaceae bacterium | reverse complement strand
TTCCGCAGTGCATTCAGAAAAGGGTCTTGTAAACTTTGCCCCTTAGACATGTGATTCTCCTTATTGTGATCATCAAAAACACAGTAAAAACAAAATAGTAATGAAACTAAATAAATATTTGCGGCGCTGCAGCAGTGAAGTTTAGCACAAACTTTTTTTTACCCGCTATTCAATATTTAAATACCTTTCAGTGAGAAATACTATCTATTAACCCGGACTAACAACCAGGATACTCCTGGCGCCCCTGGATATGGCTCTCTATCAGAGCCGTGGACTGTGCCAGAACATCCCCATTCTCATCCAGCCAATGGGCCTCATCGTCAGCCCTCAACCAGGTAAATTGCCGCTTGGCCAGTTGGCGGGTGGCGATGATGGCGCGAGAGATCATCTCCTCTCTGGGACAGTTGCCCAGTAGATAGTTCAACATCTGGCGATAGCCGACGGAGCGCATGGATGGGAGACTCGGCGATAGATCTCCCCGGTCGAGCAACCCCTTGACCTCTGCCTCGAAGCCCTCCTCCAGCATCAGCATAAATCGTCTCTCTATGCGTTGATGCAGGATCGCACGATCCTCTGGGGCTCTTATCAATTTCAGGACGCGGTAAGGTACTGACTCTCCCTCTGATGCCGCCTGCATCTCAGACAGTGGCCGCCCTGTTATCTCGATAACCTCCAGCGCCCGCAGGGTGCGTTGGGGATCGTTCTCGTGAATACGCTCTGCCGCGACAGGGTCCAACTCCCGCAGACGTTGATGCAGTTTGGCCAGACCCAGGTGATTCATCTCGCTCTCCAGACGAGCCCTGAGACCGGGGTCAGCCTTTGGCAGATCGGACAAGCCCTGCTCCAGGGCGCGAAAATAGAGCATGGTGCCCCCCACCAGCAGCGGGATGTTGCCGGCGCGGGTGATCTCTTCCATCGCCGCCAGGGCATCCTGACGGAACTCCGCTGCGGAGTAACTCTCTGCAGGATCCCGGATATCGATCAAACGGTGTGGCGCCTGTCTGAGCAGTTCGGCATCGGGTTTTGCCGTGCCGATATTCATATCCCGGTAGATCAGCGCCGAATCGACACTGATGATCTCCATCGGCAGCCGCTTGACCAGATCGACGGCGAGGTCGGTCTTGCCGGACGCCGTCGGACCCATAAGAAAGACCGCCGGTGGCAGTGATTCAGCCACGCCTAGCGCCCCCTGAGAAAGAGTCGATCCAATTCACGCAGGGAGAGTTGCACCCAGGTCGGTCGGCCGTGATTGCACTGGTCCGCCCGTTCGGTTCTCTCCATCTCCCGCAGGAGTGCGTTCATCTCGGCGATATTCAGTTGCCGGTTCGCCCTGACGGAACCATGACAGGCCATGGTTGCCAACACGCTGTCGATCTCCTCATCCAGACGACGGCTTTCGCCGTGTTCTGCAATATCCGCCAACAGATCCCGTAGCAGTTTTTCCGCATCAGCGCTGTTGAGAAGTGCCGGGATGCCTCTTACGGCCAGGGAATCTCGACCGAGTCGGCTGATTTCGATGCCGAGTCGCTCAAGGGTCTCTGCGTGGGATTCCGCCAGCTCCGCCTCACTCACACTCACCGCGACACTGACCGGCACCAGCAGTGGTTGTTTGACGATACCGCCCTCACGGTAGGTCTGTTTGAAACGCTCATAGGTGATCCGTTCATGGGCCGCATGCATATCCACCAACACCATGCCGGTGCTGTTCTCCGCCAGAATATAGATGCCCTGAAGTTGTGCCAGGGCATATCCCAGAGGAGGGATCTCCTGATCAGCATCAACCTCTCTGCCTGGAACTCCATTACTGACAGGGGAGACTTGGGGTCTCTGCGCCTCGAAACCTGCCCGATATTGGGAGGGCCTCTCACTCACACGCCAGTTGAGCGGTTGTTGGACCTGGCCTTCTCCAGCCGATGGTTGAGAATCAACCGCAGATGCCCCCGTGGGCATCGCAACGCTTTGCATTTCCTCAGCCGTTGCTTGGGGACGGGTCTCAGAGAGCACCCGATGCAGTCCGCGAAAGAGAAAATCGTGTACCGAGCGGGAGTCCCTGAAGCGAACCTCATGCTTGGTGGGATGGACATTCACATCCACTTTGCGCGGCTCCAGATCGAGAAACAGCAGATAGGCGGGGTGACGGCCGTGGTAGAGCACATCCTGGTAGGCATGTCTCACGGCATGGGTCACCAGCTTATCCCGAACCATGCGCTGGTTGACGTAGAAATATTGCATATCGGCCTGGGAGCGGGAGAAGGTCGGCTTGGCGACCCAGCCACTGAGCATCAGATCCCCAGCCTGCTCTTCGACCCGGATGGCATTCTCCAGAAAGACGCGACCGAGCAGCTCGGCGACCCTCGCCTCTCGCTCAGCCGGATGGTCGCAGGGCGGCAATGTCAGCACTGTCCTGCGATTATGGATCAGGGTAAAACCCACATCGAAACGGACCAGGGCGAGCCGCTGCACCAGGGTCTGAATATGGCTGAACTCCGTCTTCTCGGTACGCAGAAACTTGCGTCGCGCCGGGGTATTGTAGAAGAGATCCCTCACCTCAAGGGTCGTCCCCTGGGGATGGGCGGCAGGCTTAAGCTGACTGCTCTCCTCATCGCCCTTGCCCTCTACCTCATAGGCGGCATCTCCATCCTGATGAGAGGAGATCAGACGAAGTCGGGAGACAGAGGCGATACTCGGCAAGGCCTCACCGCGGAAGCCCATGCTGCGGATCGACTCCAGGTCTGCAAAGGAGCTGACCTTGCTGGTGGCATGGCGTGATAGGGCCAGAGCAAGCTCATCCGAGGGGATACCCACGCCATCGTCGCGCACTCTTATCAGCTTGGTGCCACCCTGCTCGACCTCTATTTCTATGCGTCTCGCGCCGGCGTCGAGGCTGTTCTCCACCAACTCTTTGATCACCGAAGCAGGGCGCTCCACCACCTCACCGGCGGCGATCTGATTGACCAGTTGATTTGAGAGCTTGCGGATTGGCATAAGGTTAATTGTCGAAAAGGAGACAGACCCGGGGATTCAACTCCCGGGAGCAAAGGTTGTCATCTATGGGGCGCCCATTGTGCCACTCCCTGGCTCGTTGAGCTATGCAGGCAGAAGAATTATCCGCCGGGAATCTGTAACACCTGTCCGATTCGAATGGTGTCGTTCTTCAGCTCATTGGCTCGGCGCAGGCGGTTAAGACTGACCTGATACTTGTTGGCAATTGCGATCAGGGTATCGCCGGAACTGATCACGTGACTGCGGGGCCGTTTGCGCGCCTGGTTGGCAGCAAGCCAGGTGCCAGGAGGTGGCTGGAATTTGAAATAGTCGACTATGCCCTTCTTCAAGGCCTTGGCAACCTTACTCTGATACTTGGAATCCCGCAGTCTGCGCTCCTCCTGGGGATTGGAGATAAACGCGGTCTCAACCAGGATGGAGGGGATATCCGGTGCCTTGAGTACAACGAAACCCGCCTGCTGGACACTGCGCTTGTGGGTCTTACCCAGGGTCTTCAGCTGTCCCAAAACACGGTCAGCCACTTCGGAGCTGGCTTGTAAGGTACCGATTTGAGACAGATCCAGTAGCACTTCGACCAGGGTATCTCCCTTTCCGTCCAAGGTCACACCACCCACCAAGTCGGCACTGTTCTCCCGTTCAGCCAGCCAACGGGCCGCTTCACTCGAGGCCCCTTTGCGAGAGAGGGTATAGACCGATGAACCCCTGACCCTCGAATCGGTAAAGGCATCTGCATGGATGGAGACAAAGAGGTCGGCCTGGTTTTCCCGCGCTTTCTTCATTCGCTTGCGTAAGCCGAGATAATAGTCGCCATCACGAATCATGACGGCTCGCATACCCCGCTCCTGGTTGATCATTTTCGCCAGCTTCTTGCCGATAGCCAGAACCACATCCTTTTCGAAGGTACCGCGTTTGCCGCGGGCACCGGAGTCTTCCCCGCCATGCCCCGGGTCGATAGCGATGACGATATCCCGCTGACCGTCAGACTTATCGGTCTTGACCGGGGCGGTACGCTTTTTACTGCTGACTTTGCCGTCGTAGAGATCGACCACCAAACGATGACCATACTCCCGGTTTGGCTTCAACAGGAAACTCTTAGGTCGCACAGCGCTTGTCAGATCGAATACAACCCGTACATCATGCTGATTCCGCTTTGCGGTTCGCATGCCTTTGATGACCTTGTTCTCTTTGGTCGGGTCCGGCAGCTCATCCGTAAGGACGGTGTTCTTCAGATCCAGGACCAATCGATGGGGATCTTTCAGGGTAAAGATCTTGTGACCGACCAGGGCATTGGCATCGAATACCAGGCGCACATGATCCGGCGCGGACCAGACACGCAGACTCTGAATCTCAGTCTGTTTGGCCGCTGATGGCAGGCTGTAACAAAGTGCCAGCAGCAGCAAAATGGCAAGCTTTCTCATTTCCTTGGCCCGATGGAGTGACGTCATTCCAAAAAATAGCATGGACAGGCTATTTTTCCAAGGTTTTCTGTAAGATAGCTGATTTTCCTACAAATTATCCTTAATCATTCTGCCAAAGCTTTTGTAAGTTATTGATAATTTGAGCCCATGCCTCTGACCCTGGAGAGAAGCGAATCTGCCGACGATCTCCCTGATATGCAATATGGATCACACAATCGGCAGGAGGCAGGACCCCTTTGCCCCGCTCAGGCCACTCAACCAGCAAGAGACTCTGCTGACTCAGCAGATCCTCAATACCGAGAAACTCCAACTCCTCCGGATCCGACAGCCGGTAGAGATCGAAGTGGTAGCAAGAGAGTCCCTCCAACTCATAGGGCTCAAGTAGGGTGTAGGTCGGGCTCTTCACCCTACCCTGGTAGCCCAGACCCCGCAGTATGCCTCGGGTCAGCGTCGTCTTGCCGGCACCGAGATCGCCTTCAAGATAGATCACGGCTGGCGTATTCAAAACCTTGGCAATGGCCTCTCCCAAGGCCTCCTGCCTGCTCTCCCCGATCGCTTCCAACTGCATCCGTCTATCGTCCCGGGTTGAGTAGCGTTCGCAGTTCCGGCAGAAGATCCCCTGCCAGCATGCCGATCTCTCCTTCCCTGGCCGCCCTGTCGCCGGCGGCCGCATGCAGGCAGACTCCCAACTCCGCCGCTTCATCTTCTGCATAGTCTTGAGCAATCAGTGCCCCCAGGACACCGGCCAGGACGTCGCCGCTACCTCCGGTGGCCATGCCCGGATTGCCATCGCTGCAGAGTGCCGGGGGACGAGTTGATCCGCTACCGATCAAACTTCCGGCCCCCTTGAGAATGATGTCGCCGCCATAGCGAGCCTGAAGTGCCTCAAGCGCAGCAAAGCGGTCCGCTTGCACCTCTCCCGTTGAGATACCCAGCAACCTCGCTGCCTCACCGGGATGGGGGGTGAGAATTCTGTTATCGCGGCGCAAAGGGTGTTGTGCCAACCAGTTGAGTCCGTCTGCATCCACCACCATCGGCAGGCCGCTACCGGTGGCGGCGAGATAGATCTTCTCCGCCCACTCAGACTTGCCCAATCCGGGACCCAGCACCATGGCATCCGCCTGCAAGATCAGGGGGGCGAGATCCTGCATCTCCTCCACCGCCCGACACATCAGTTCCGGCCGGCCGATATTGATGCTGGCGACATGATCTTTATGGGTGGCGACTGTGACCAAACCGGCCCCTGTTCGAGCCGCGGCCTCCGCCGCCATGCGTATCGCCCCCGAATATCCGGGACCACCCCCGATCACCAGCAGATGACCAAAGTCGCCTTTATGGGCCGTGCGCCGTCTCGGTACCAGTTGATTAGAGACCTTGCGCCAATCGACACGCCGGGTGGAAAGCAGTTGGCGGGAATAGATTCTCGCTGGCAGGTCCAGGGCGTCGAACAGAATCTCTCCACAACAGTCGGGACCCTGACCGGTAAACATTCCCTGTTTCAGAGCGATGAAACTGATCGTCACATCCGCTTCGACAGCCGTCCCCATCACCCGGCCACTATCGGCGTTGAGGCCGGATGGAATATCGAGAGAGAAGACCGGCGCCTGATACCGATTGATCTCATCGATGGCGGTAGCCCAACCATCGGTTACCTCCCGTTCCAGCCCGGTTCCCAGAATGGCGTCGACGATCAGATCCGGCTTGCCGGGAATGCCGTTGAATCGTGGTATCTCTTCACCCATCTCCAGCCAGGCATCGGCATTGTCGAGGGCATCCCCCGTCAGTTTGGTCTCTTCACCCAGGATGGCGAGATGCACCCGAATCCCCGCCTGTTTCGCCAGGCGGGCAACCACGAACCCATCCCCCGCATTGTTGCCGATACCGCAAACAACGAACATCTCATTCAGCTCAGGCCAACGAGCCTGGATGGCGTGGAAGGCCCGGGTACCGGCCCGCTCCATCAACTCCCGTCCGGGGATCTCGAAATCCTGGATGGCAATGCGATCGAACTCTCTTACCTGTGCAGCGGTGTAGAGTGCATAGGGCAGTTCATCGGTGGTGGGTAAAACCCGCATCGGTCAGTTCCTTGGGCCTGTTGAGCAATATGCGCGAGCATATATTGGAACAAAGATACCGCGAAGACAGTAGCGGCACCAGCCGGCAGAGTGAGATTGCCTTCCCGCTCGGTTATAGTGCGACAATGATGAGACCGCATGAGCAGATAGACTGGCTTGAACTGACACTAGCGATAAAGCATTGGGCTGGTGAACTGGGTCTGGACGCTATCGGCATCGCGGAGACCGATATCCCGCAGGCTGAATCCCACCTTTTCGAATGGCTCGACAGGGATTTCCACGGCGAGATGGGTTACATGGCCCAGCACGGTACCAAGCGGAGTCGTCCTTCGGAACTCCTACCCGGCACTCAACGGGTCATCTCGGTCCGGCTCAACTATCTGCCAGAAGAGCAGCAACGCTCGGAGGAGGTTCTGGCGGATCCCGCCCAGGCCTTTATCACCCGCTACTCCCTGGGGCGGGATTATCACAAGTTGCTGCGCAAGAGATTGCAGTCTCTGATCGACAGAATCCAACAAGCCGTCGGCAACCATAGCTTCAGAGCATTTGTCGACTCTGCACCTGTGCT